>DATNGL010000249.1:0-47203 GCA_035605895.1 Rhodanobacter sp. | reverse complement strand
GGCAAGCCTTCGCTCACCTTCCAGTCGCACCCGCAGGGCCAGTTCAACGCGTCGGCACTGGATATCGAGTTCGACCTGCCAGTGACGCAGGCGGGTATTCCGATCGGTGGCCAGACGATCACGATCCACGGCATCTCGCTGGACAACCTGAGCCAGGCGCAGCAGTTCGCCGGCCAGAACCTGACCATGAAAGGGGGTATGCAAGCCGGGTTGCCGCTGAACAACCCGGCGCAAGCGGGCCTGATCGTGCAGGCGCAGATTTTCCAGTCCTACGCCAACTGGGTCGGGACGGACATGACGCTGGACTTCATGCTGTACGCGCCGATCTACACGACAGACAACCCGGGCAACCTGGTGTTGGACTGGCAGCCGGGCATGTCGCTGGCTACGGCGCTCAAGAACACGTTCAACGTCGCCTATCCGAACATCCCCGTGCAGATGAACATCGGCGATCAGTACGTGCCATCGACGGGGCGGCCGCATTTCGCCGGCACGCTGGACGAAATGGCGCAGTACGTCGCCGACACCACGCAGGGGCTTTTCAAGCAGACCGTCCATATCGCGATGCAGACCGGCCAACTGCTGGTTTACGACACCACGACGTACAAGCCGTCCCCCGTGCAGCTGGTGTTCACCGACCTGATCGGCCAACCGACGTGGATTGAACCGGGAACAATGCAGATCAAGACCGTCATGCGCGCGGATCTGCAAATTGGATCGCTGTTGCGCATGCCGCAGGGCATGCAAAACGTGCCGGGATTCGTTACTACGCAGTCTGGATCGCTACCGTCGAGCATGAAATATCAGTCCACGTTTCAAGGTCAATTTCAAGTGATCGCCCTTCGCCATCTCGGACATTTCAGGTCTAGCGATGCCGGGGACTGGTGCACCGTGTTCAACGTCATCCCGGATTCCGCCAGTGGCGCATAACTACGACAAGTTATGGGTTCAGCAGACCCTGAATGAAGGCGCGACGCGACGTGCGCAACAGATGGTTCAGCGCCTGGGTCGAGCGCTTCCGTGCCGGGTTACCGCCATCTATGGCGCGCTGGTTACCGTGTCTTTCGAGATGGACTCGGCACCTTACACCTTGCCACAGATCACCATCCCCAAGGCAGAAAGCAACTGGATACGGATGCCGACGCAAGTCGGGGACTTGGGCGTCACCATGCCGGCCGATGTTTATCTTGACGGGATCACGGGACAGGGCGGAACGGCCAACCTGACGCAGCCCGGCAATCTTGCCGCTCTGGTCTTTGTTCCCGTCAGCAGCAAATCCTCTGCGCCGTCCAATGGCAACGCCGCCATTGTTCAGGGTCCGGAAGGAGTCATCGCGCAGACGACGCAAGGCACCACAAGCAGCGCCGTCATCAATCAGAGCGGAACCACGCTTACTTTCGGATCAACCACCATCGTCATGAACAGTTCAAGCATCACGCTGACCGCAGGCGGAATCAGCTTGGTCATCAATGGATCGGGCATCACGCTGGACGGAAAACTGTGGGAGGCCCATAAGCATAGTGGCGTCCTTCCCGGCGGTGGCACGTCGGGGCCGCCGGTATGAGGACCTACGGCCGCATCTACGACGAAAATGGAAACCCGACATGGATCGAGGTTACGACAGACGCCAATGGCCTGAACGACGCGGTTTATCTCACGTCATTGGTGCAGGCCATCAAGCTGAATCTGGGCGAATCGCCGTTCTATGCAAACGTCGGCATCCCGCAATATCAGACCGTCGTGACCCAGGTGCTTCCCGATTACTACATGTTGCAGATGCAGGCGCTTTATGCGCCTTTTTTTGCGTCTCTGATCGTCAATCGGCTCGCCTCATCCAACCCTCCTACCTATCAAGTCACCGCCATTACGCATAGCGGCGCCTTGCTCACCACGGCGATTGCCACATGACCCTGATTCCTGGAACGCCCATCCCTGTCGTCATCGACGCCAATGGCCCCGTGGCAACACCAGCGGCGACTCTTCGACAAGACATCCTGAATGCCGTTGCGTCCACCAATCCAGGCTATACCGCCAATCTCCCCGGCTCACTGGTTGAGGACATCCTTTCCACGGACACCTCGTCCCTGGCGATGATCGACCAAGCGCGCGTGGATGCGATCAATTCGGTATCCCCCTACGGCGCCAATGTCGCCGTACTCAATCAACTGGGCGTTCAATTCGGGCTTTCCTTGGGCGCGCCGTCGAACGCTTCCGTCCTGGTGGTGTTCACGGGATCGGCCGGATATGTGCTGTCGCCGGGATTCCTGGTAAGCGACGGTACGCATCAATATGCGCTGCAAGACGGCGGAGTCATTCCAACGTCCGGAGTCAGTTCGCCACTCTTTGCCGTCTGCACGGTAAGCGACAGTTTCGCCATTCCGGCTAACACGGTGACGCAAATCGTTACCTCGGTCGACGCGGCCTACACCATGGCGGTGAACAACCCCCAAGCGGGAACCCCGACGGAATCTGCCGAAAGCGTCGAAAGCTACCGATCGCGGATATTGCAAGCCGGCCGCGTGGCGTCCGTGGGAACGCCTGCCTACCTGTTGACTTTGCTGCAGGCCATCATTGGCGTCCAGTCGAATCGCGTCTCCATCAACCAGGTTTCTGGAGGCTGGCAGGTCATTTGCGGCGGCGGCGATCCCTATCAGGTAGGGCTTGCCATGTTGCAGGGCGCGGGTGACATCGCGCTCCTGACCGGATCGCAACTGGCGATTACCGGCATGACGAACGCCAATCCCGTCGTGGTGACAACGAATCTCAATCACGGCTATGCAGTAGGTCAGACGGTTGTTGTCAAGGGAGCGACACCCAGCGGATTCAACGTGACCTACACCATCGCCTCGGTGACGGCCAAGACGTTCACGACAACCACAAACGGAAGTGGATTCGGCACCTATACGGGCGGCGCGAAGCTTACGCCGAATCCTAGAAACGTAGGCGTGTCGATTTTCCAGAATCCCAACATCTACAACCTGACCTACGTCAACCCTCCGGCCCAAGTTGTCTTGATGTCGGTCCTGTGGAATACCACGCTTCCCAATTTCACGGCTGGCGCATCGGTCAACCAATCGGCCGCCCCGGCGCTGCAGTCCTACATCAACAGCATCGTGGTCGGTCAGCCGATCAATATGCTGGAAATGACGGCCGTCTTTCAAGAGGCCACCAGCGACATCATCGACGCAATCAATATCACGACGCTTACATTCACCGTGACCATCAACGGTGTCGTCACCTCGCCCTCGGCAGGGACCAGCATCATCACCAGTGACCCGGAAAGCTATTTCAGCGCGTCGGCGACGGCCGTCACGGTGTCGCAAGCATGAACGAGTCGTTTTCTTCGCCGCCGCTGCTGGACGTATCGCCCTCGTATCTGTACGCGGAATATGCGGACGATGCTGACCTGCAGGCTTTCGTGGCGGCATACAACAGCTACGCGCAAGGATACCTTGACTGGTTCAATGGGACGCCACTGGGGGTCTACAACAACGCCACGATAAGCGGCGCGCTGCTTGATTGGGTCGGCATTGGACTGTACGGCATTCCTCGTCCTGTGCTTTCCACGCAAACCTCGTCACTGACGGCCGGTTACAACACGGTCCCGTACAACACCATCGCCTACAATGCGCTGATTTACTCTTCCAGCGGTACGTCCTACATCGCAAGCGATTCGCTGTATCGGCGAGTTCTGACGTGGCACCTCTACCGTGGCGATGGTCAGGTTTTCAATCTTCAATGGCTCAAGAACCGCATTGCGCGATTCTTGAGCCCGACGCCTTTTGCGCCATCTGCCATCCTTGATGCGCAGCCGAGCATTGATGTACTTGGAACAACGTTCTATGTCTTGCTCGCGCCAAGCACGGACGTTACCAATTTCCATCTGTGCTATGGGAATGAGTCTCTGGCATTCCCGTTCCTTTACACGCTGAACATCGCCACCGACGCATTTACCAATGCTTCCGGCGTGCTTCACATGGATGTGGCCAACGGATATCCGACGTCCTCTTCCGGGTTGTCCGCTGGGGCCGTCTGGTACAACAGCGGAAGCATCCAGGTTGTTTCTGGCATCACGCCCGATGCGTCAGCCGCCCCTTTGTTTTATGCCACGACGTCACCGGCCTATTTGCTGGCGCTTGGCGGTGGAAATCTTCCGCTCTCCAATCCGTCCAATACCGGCCAGCTCTGGAACAACGCTGGACAGATCGCCATTTCATAAGGTCGCCATATGACTACTTTTGTCTTTGCCAACAACATCAGCACGCAACTTGCATCGCCCGTCTCTTCGGGCGATACGACGATCACGCTTTCAAGCACGGCAGGGCTTCCATCGTCCATTCCTGCGGGATCGGTGCTGGTGATCACCCTGAATGACCAGGCGACACATGCCGTATTTGAAATTTTGTACGCTACGGCCATTACCGGAGCCACGCTGACGGTCATGCGCGCCCAGGAAAGCACGACGGCGCTTTCATGGTCGACGGGTGACGTGGTGTTCAGCGGACCAACGGCTGGCCAGATGCAAGGCTTTTACCAAGGCGCAGGCTCCGGGCGATTGGTGAACACCGTCAAATACACATCATCGGGCTCGTGGACCCCTGCGGTGGGCGCCACGAAATGGCGTATTCGGGGGACCGGTGGCGGCGGCGGCGGGGCGGCGAGCACGACCAGTGGAGCGGGTGTCTGCTCGGCGACTGCCTTCGGCCAATCGGCGGCAGCTGGCGAATTCTGGTTTACCGGCATCTCCGGCACCCAGACGGTCACCATCGGCGGCGGCGGCCTCGCCGGTGTCACCAATGGTGCGGCAGGGGGCAATGGCGGCAACACCGTCCTCGGCAGTTTGCTGACGCTGCCCGGTGGCAAGGGTTCGTTGGCTGTCACTCCTGCGGCCGCGCCATACAATTCCGCAGGTCCCACGACCATCACCAATCCCACGGTTGGCGCGGGCGGTTCAACGGTCTGGTCGATCGGTACCACTCCAGCAGGTGGCGGCAATGTCGCGCTGTCCAATACTGTGAATGCCTCCGGCTTCTCGAATTCGTCGTTCGGCGGTTCGGCACAAGGGTTCGGCGCAGGCGGCAACGGCACCTTTACCGCTGCCTCCAATTCATTTTCGGCGGGCGGTGCGGGCAACAGCGGCTTCCTATTCATCGAAGAATACGCATGATCCCGCCCATCAGGATTGCTCCAGCGCCCGCTCCCGCGCCGGCCGCCGCAGATACGCCGCTCGACAACCCGCCACGATGGATCGACGCGCAGTACGACTTCGGCGTGATCCCGGACGGCGTCACCGACAACACGGCGGCGCTGCAGGCGGCGATCAATGAGGCATGCGCGAGCTATCGCAAGCTGATCCTGCCGCCGGGCGACATGCTCTGCGGCGCGCTCACGATACCCGGCACGATCCGCATGGAGGGCGCGGGCAGCGGTGACTTCGCCTACGGCGGCATGCCGGCCAGCTCCATCAGCCGCCTGCTGTACGCGGGCGCCCCGGCGCCGATGATCACCATCGCGCAGGCGAGCGCAGGCGGCTCCATTGAGGGGCTGGTGTTGGAGTGCGGCGGCATCGCCACCACGGGCCTGCGGATGCGATCCGTGCTGGGCATGAAAGTGTCCGACCTGTACATGCACAACTTCACCGGCTCCGGGTTGCTGCTCGATCCGGACCCGGCGCTTGTCGCCAATTGCATGTTCAACGAGTTCCACCGGGTGCATGTCAGCTCGAACCAGTCCGGCTCCATTGGTGTGCACTTGACCGGCTCCGGAGCGGCCTGCAATACCTGCCACAACGTGTTCTCGATGACGCGGATCGAATTCGGCGGGGCTGGGTCCTACGGCCTGATAGTGGGCCATTCTGACAACAACGTCCTGATCCAGACCTACATCTTCACGGCCGGGACTGGCGTGCGCGGCGTCTATCTCAAGAACGAGTACGGCGGCTTCCCGATCAGCACCGAGTTCCACCACCTGCAGGCCAGCGTGCTGGGCTACGAGCAGGATGAACACGCCAACGACAACTTCATCTTCGGCTACGCGCAGGACAACGCCCAGCCCGATCCCATCACGAACGGCGGCAGGCTCTTCTGCGTCTCGACGAACGGCGGCGCATTCCCCACGCGCTCGATCGGCGGCCTGGGCACGAAGCCGGGGTCGAACGTCGCCGGCATCCAGCCTGTCGCTTTGGGCGCCACGACGGCGACGGTCAACTTTGAGTGGCCCGCAGAGCCAGATCGCAACTACGCCATCCAGCTCACGCCGACCTGGTTCACGCGCTTCGCGATCACGTCCAAGTCGACCACGGGGTTCAGCGTGGCGTTCGATACGCCTGCGCCCGCCAATGCGAACGTGCACTGGGCCATCGCGCGCACGGGCTGACCTGACGCCACGATCATCCTGCGCCGACAGCGCCATTTTCCTGACGCCACGAAAATGGTCTCGCCCCGGCCGTCAGGCCTCATCCGGCGATAGTCAGGCATGGAGCCGACGTGCGATCAGGCGCGGGCCGATGGTCGGGGCATTTTCGCTCAACGCGCCTAACACGCAACTGAAACGCACTGGCGTCGCAAGCCGCATTCCTACGTAATCCAAAGCGGCGCCGAGAAACCGTAAACACCTGTATTCCTTGATCTTCCCGCACCTTGACATGGTAGGGGTCACAAGTTCGATCCTTGTACCGCCCACCAATTGTATCAATCACTTAGATCGCCTTCAACGGGCGGCCTTTGTGTTTTCTAGCACGCAACTAACACGCAACGCGTTCATGTACCCGTCGATGGCTGCGGCGGCATGGCTCAGAAAGTCCGGCTGATACCGCGCATACACTTCCGTCTTGCCGCTGTACGCATTGTGGCCGAGCATGCCCTGTATCTCGGCCGCATCCACGCCAGACGCGCGCAGGTGCGTCGCCATCGTATGTCGGATGACCTTGGGCACAGTGTCGGGTGCAAGGCCCGCAGCGGCCCGCATTTTGCGCCACGCTGTCTTGAAGCTGGCAATCTCGCGCCCGCGCCACTGCACCAGCGGCCCATCGTCCGCATGCTTGATGCATGGCAGCAGGAAATCACAGATCGGCACCACGGGTCGGTGTTTCTTCGTCTGTCGGCGCCCGGGCGGATTTTGGTTCAGCGTTCGCCGGTCCAGGTCAGCGAATGATCGGTGCATGCCAAGGATCGCCTCGGGACGGGCCAGCGTGCAATATGCCAGCGCGAGGTACATCCGTTCATGAGGGGCTTCGGCCGCATTCCACAGTGCGATGGATTCAGCGACGGACAGGATTTGTTCGCGCGCCATGCCATCTCGGCCCGGAATGACGAACGGCACGGTATCAATCTCGCCTTCCTTGTACGCGCGGTTCAGCGCCGACTTGCCCACCGTGAGTACGCGCTTGATATACCCATCGGATAGTGGCGTCTCGCGCCTCGCCTTCAGCCATTCCATAAACTCGCGCTGCCGTGCTGGCGTGACTTCGGACACCGTAGCGCCGCTGAAAAAGTCTGACCAATAGCCGAGAGCTACACGGGCCATCTCTGCCGACGGCAACGCTTCGGCGTGCTGCTGGTAGTACCGCACCAGCACCAGTTCAAGCGACGTCTCAGCGGCCTGTTGCTTGCCAACGCGACCGTACTTCGCGAACCACTCCCACAGCGCTACTTTGGCCGCTTGAAGATCGTCTGTGCCAAGTGATGCGCGTCGCGTCTGCCGAGTGTTGGCGTCGTACCACGTTCGGCACCATTGCGCGGAGCCTGGCCGTTTGGTGAGCCAGTAGTCACCGATTTCTCCGATACGTTCCTGCATGACTCCAGATACTCATTCAAGATGGCGTCGGTGTAGCGGATGATGCGCTGGCCGATGCGATAGGGATGGATGCGCCCAGCGATCCGCTCACGCATGAGCGACGCCTTGCTGATGCCAAGACGATCGGCCGCCTCGGTTTCGGTGAATCGCTTATCTGCATCCACGATATGCGTACTCTGGGTCATTCGGTTTACCGCCTCTCTGTTTTCATTGCCCCGCCCCACCTCGACAACCTCGCAGGGTGCTTATGCGACGATTGGCGGCCTATCTTGTGTTAGGTGGCTAGGCTCATACTGCAACCTCGCTGTGTTGCGATTCAATCGAAACTATCGCCTCTCCCAACGCCTTCAGGGTTTCGGATTTACTATCTTCCGCGTCTATCGGGTGAATGTATTTGATGAAATCACCATGTATCTTTACGAGTTCCGCAAGGCGGATTGCCACTTCGACGGAATCTCCATCATCGTCAATAAGCTCCAGGCAAATGTACCCGCCTTGAAGCCGGACGCCTTCTAGCCGATTAAGCACTGCTGCTTTCCTGTCAGCCGGCCCGTACCACAATTCAAGTTTGTTGTGAAATTCAAGTTGTTCCTGTGTTTCTTCAAACATATCGTCTCTCCAATCGCCACCTAACAATTCATTCAAGCGGACGGCTGCGCCGCAGCTCAATTTAATCGTTAGCACTCACCAGCCGTTGTCGCACAACGTGCACGGTTCTTCGTGTCCACACTCGGGCCAGACCTTTCGCGGAAGGGGTATTTGTCCGCGCAGCACATTGATGCATTCGTCAAACAGTTCCAGCCCTTCCGGCTGTTTTATCCGTTCACGCGTCGCCAAAAACACGCGAATGCCAGCAATCAGGTCAACCGCTTCTCGCGCCTCCATTGTCGTCTCCGTGCTAACACGTCATTCAAGCCGACGCCTACGGCGCGGCTTAATTCAGGGGTTAGGCGTTTTCGATGATCGCCTCAATTTCGCCTCGGGTGAGTTCCTCTTTTCGCCAAAACTTGAGCGTAAGCGGACCGTCTGCGCTGTACATCATTTCGTAGTGCTCAGCTTCGGCGAGCGCACTATCTGCATCGGTAGTTGTCCCGCCAGCCAGAAATTCGCCTTGCTGCTCCACTGCGAACTCGTATTCAATTCCCATCGTCCATTTCCTCATGGTGATTCGTCGCCTAACACGTCATCCAAGCGGACGGCTTCGCCGCCGCTTAATTCAAGGGTTAGGCCGCTAATCGTTTACCGGCGCATATGTGCCGAGCTCAGGCGACCAGTTGCATTTTTCGCATCGGTGCTTGCCGTTCGGGCAAAGGCAAAGGCGACTACGCCCGCAATTCGGGCAGCCATGCTCACCATTGTCGTATTCACCAAGACGCCATTCCTCGCGCAGCTTCTCTTCTTTTTCGTCGTGCATTTCCATCTTCATTCCTCGGTCGCGTCCTAACAATTCATTCAAGGCGGACGGCACGCCGCCGCTTAATTCAGGGGTTAGGCCGCAGTCACAGATGGCTGCACGGCGATGGCTTCACTTGGCAGCGCAAGCTCAGCATCCAGCCAATAACGCGCCTCGCCGCCCGCTAGTGTTTCCACACACAAATCCATCTTGTCGGCATCGGATTTCGCGCCATCCCATCCGCAAGAGTTCCATCTGCCCTTCGCGTCAACCGCTACCGCAATTCGCACCTTTACTGTCGTCATTTCAATCTCCTCATCGCTTCGAATAGATCCAGCTGCGGCTCGCGCATCGCCGCAGCATTGCGCCGGCACTCCGCCGCGTAGTCCAGGTACTGCCAGAAGCTGCGCCAGTACCACGGAAGTTCAGCCGCGCGGAATCGCCAGACGCGAGCCTGCGCGAGATAGACGCGGGCGCAGTGAATCTGGAAGGCGCGGTCAGTCACTCTTGCCGCTCCGATGTGCGCGTCAATGCGCGACTGATACGCGACAGAAGAGTGTCCGGCTGCACATCTTCCGCGATTTTGTGTCGTTCAACCCCAGCCTGCTCGATGATCTTGCACGTCATATCACTCGCGGCACGCTTTGCTGTTTCGATGATGCCATTCGCGCAAACGCTGAATATTTGGTCGATGTGTTCACTCGACAGATTCAGGGATACTTCGCCGCGTTCGTCGCCGAACTTAGCCGCGCCTTTGTATTGACCCTTGTTCTCTCCCCAGCGCTCAATCTCGATTTTCAATTCTTGAAGAATCATCACTCCACCTCCGGTGTGCGTCGGTCGGTTGGCGGCTTGCTGAATGAGTCTATCCACATAAACCAATCAACCATGATGCGATACGGCCAGCTATAGCGCCTCCTCCTTGCCTCAACCATACGATCAGCGTAGGCGATGGCTCCCGATGCTATTAGGGCGAAAATCTCATCGTCATATGTTGTGACGCCTTTCCGATTGTTCTTGGCAATCAGGGCATGAAGCGCGCGCGCAGCGCACAGTGCGTGGAACTGCTTATCCCTCATCACGCATCCTCCCCGGTATCGAAGCGGTGTTCGGCAAGCTCTTCCCCGCAGTAACAGCAGAATTTCATGTCGTTTTCCGATGGCGTACCTTCGGTGATAACGAAGATGTTGTCGCAATCGGTAAGCCAGTTTCCGTCTTGGTCTTGAGACCACGAGCACTTAAGCTTCATCGCCAGCTCCTTGCAGGTGTTCGTCGATTTTCTTGATCGCTTCGGCGTAATGGCGCGGGTCGAGATAGCGTGATAAGTACCGCAGCAGCGCATTCGCCGCAGCGAGGCGGGATTCAAGACGCTCAACCACGCACACATGCTCCCATTCGCGGCAATCGCAGGCGTAGTGATGCGTGACGCAGTGATCTGCGCGCCCTTTCGTCGGGCCGGTGGCGAGAGGATTCGGATCGGTCATCACGCCGCTCCCTTGATCGCCGCTTCGAGCTTGTCAGTTTGCTCCGTCAGATAGTCGATCGACTCCTGATCGTGTTTATTGCATAGCTCGATCTCGCGGCGATGACTGGCAATCACCTCGCGCACAGCGACAAGATACGCGTCGATGGCGTCGGCCATTTCGTTAGCGGTCTCGTTGGTAAGGGTCCGGTAATCTGGGTCATCGCTCCGATGGCGAAGTTGATTTTTCACCTGTTCCAGCGTCATCGTCATGACGGATCTCCTTTGAGGATTCTATCTGCCCGCATCTGCGCCGCCTGTGCTGGCGGGTGGCCGAGAAAGTACGGTTTCCAGTCTCCGTACTCACCGGGCTTGTCGGACCAGTAGCGTTTGCCATCACTGAGCAGCGCGGTATAGCCGTCCGGCACCGCCCCCTCGTCCGCCTTGATGCGCTCAAGGAGGTCGGCGTAGTCGTTGAGCATGCGCATTGGTACTTCATCGAATACTCGCGCGTGCCTGTCTGCTTCAGCCCGCACTTCCTTCACCGAATACTTACTCATGGCGTTCTCCCCACTTTGATTCAATTCTTTTTCTAGTTTCGCGAGAAAGGCCAGAGCCATTTCCATGACCAGGCATGCTTTCCTCCAGCTCCTTGCATGCGCGTATATCGCACGACTCCGAGCAAACCCATCCGCCGTAATAGCAGGCACGCACGATACCTAGCTCGTTTAACGGGTAGTAAGCACGGCCGCCTTTTCGGTACGGGCTGCCACGCAACTCTCGTCCACAGCCACGGCATATCGGCGTTGTGTCGGTACAACTATGCATGGCGTTCTCCTTTGCGGGCGGCGTCGATCCACGAATCCCATTCTCGCTCTGGCTCGTCGCAGTTAAGCGAAGGCCCGGAAGACAGTCGCATAAACCCATCGACGGCCTTATTGCGCAAAAACCGCCACCTCGCTGCATCCTCCGCATCCCCGCTCACCTCCGCCACTTTGGCGAAGTGGGTGAGGGCGGCTCGCATCCAGCGCATTGGCTGTTCTTGTTCCATGCGCAGCCAGCGCTCGCCGTAAAAGGCGCGGCAAGCTCCACGCACATCCGCATCGCTCACCCCGCCAGATTGTGCGGGGTTGGTTACTGGCTTGAGCATTTCGTGGGCCTGTTTTGCGCGTCCGGGGCCGTTGTGCCGTTCAACATGGCCTATTGCTGCCAAAGCCGACTCACGCGATACAACTTCACCTACCGCCCCGCCATCGCCGCCAGATCGCGCGGAGTCGTGGCGCGTTACCAGATCAGATCGGATGTACTTCACTTCGCAGTCAAGCACCGAATCTGCACACCACGTAATTTCGTCGCCGTGATCGGCAGGGAAAGCTTCTTCATGATCGGATTCGTCGTCGCTGATCTGCAAATAAATCTGCTCCGGAGCGGTGCGGATAAGCTCCGTCACCGCGCAGCCATCGCCCTCGGCGTCGAGGATGGAGAGGAGTTCGTCAGCACATTCGCGGTATGTTTCCTCGGCCGATCCGTACACATTCGGAACGACCTTCCATCGCTCAGCAAGCTCTCGCAGGAGCGCGGTCATGGCTTGTTCTCGATGGTGGTGAAAGTCGCTGTCGCGCACTTCGCGCAGATTGGCGAATAGATGCTGCACGGCTCGCCGCAGACGCAGCACACAACGCGCGGGCCTTGTTGCTTAGGAGTATAAGCCCTCTCGCGGATCGGCTTATCTTCTTGCGGGCAGTTGGGGATGGGGTTGGTCATGCTGAGTATCCTTTCAGGTCTTCGTAGCAACGAAGCATCGAAATCACGTCGCCTTTTGCCATCGCGTTGATTGCGCCCTTGATCGAGTTGCGCATCATCGTCGCGGCAAACATGCCGGTCGGGATCGCGTCATAAAACGGCAGTAGTTCCTGCACGCGCTCAATCTCGCGCGGCAACGCATCGGCCAGTGAATCGCTCATCCCTCAATCCTCTTCGTGTCGGTTAAACGAGCTTCAACTTCCCAGCCTCAATCAGCCGGCTGTGTGTGTTGACGATGGCGCGGTCCATCAGGGCGCGCTTCTGATCGCGGTTGTATTCCTTGCCGTCCGTCAGTTGGCGATGGCAGTTGCCGCACAGGTACGTGGTCATCCAGGCTTTCGTCTTGAGTCCCATTCCCTTTCCGTAGTCGCGATGGCATACCTGCTCGCCCTGCGCACCGCAAAGCGCGCACAGTTCGATGGATGCGGTCGCGGCGAACCACTTGCGGTCGGCGGCGGTGGTCATGCGGAAACCCAAACTTCCGCCATCGCCTCGATCTTCTCGGGCGACAGGGATGGCCAATAAGTTTTGCTGACGTAATTGCACATGCTGGCGATCACCTGCTTGAACTCCCCTTCGTCCATCGACTCGAACGAAAGGCTGCGCGGCACGCGGTAGGTACATGGCCCGACACCGGGAAAGTTCAGTGCGATCTCGTCGCATCCCACGTTGGCCTCGATCTGCAGGCGCTTAAGCACTTGATGAGCCTCGACGCCATCGAATGGCTCAAGGTTCGCCGCGATCAACCCGCCAAGACCGTGAGCTAGACCGTGAAACTTCGGATTCCTTGGCTTGCGCAGTTCGGCGATCAGCACATCCCCGATGTGATAGCCCTTGTCTCGCAACTGTGACGTTGTGTAAGCATCGTGCGGTACCAGGACGCCCTTACCGACACGCCATAATGTCTTGGGCTTGCGACGCTTCGTGCTGGCGGCATGCGGATTCATGCGGCTTGCGCAACCTTGCCTTGCAGAATGTCGATCCATGCCTGAACGCGTGGTTCAAGGATCGCCACGCGCGCCGCCATGGCGTCGCACTCTGCCCGCGTGACGGTGCACGGAATGATGATAAGTCCCGCCTTCGGGTGATCGCACAGGAAGTCCATCGAATCCAGTTCACCGACCCACATACCCCACTTCGTCTGCCACAGATACTCGGACGGAATCTTTCCCGTGCGACGCACTTCCATGTAAGCCTTGTGCAGCTGATTCTTCGCTTCGATGCCATGCTTGAGACCGTGCAGGCCATCGGGTGACCAACCCACATGCGGAATGGTCGCGTGTTCCACGAAGCCACATTGATCAATCACGCGGTCAGTGGTGAAGGCATAGCTCTCGCGCGTATCAGGCTCCAGGTTGTTGCCGCGCTCCATCGCCGCAGACTTGAACGTGGAGTGTTCGACCGGCCCATAGACGCGGCCCCACGCAATATCCATGATCAGGTCGTCAAGACCCTTCGTAGTCAGGCCGCCCATTATCGTTGCCGCGCGTGAAGCGCTCCACTTGCCGGCGCGAAGTTCATGCCACGGATCCGTGCCCTGCTCGATATTGAAGTGGAAAATGGGGCCGCTCATTTCGCGGACGCCTTCAGCTTGTTGAACTTGGCGTTGAACGCGGCAAGCACAGGTTTCGGAACATTCTTCACGTCCCCATAGACCTTGATTACTTCGGCCTTTTTCGCCTTGTAATCGTCCAAGCTGATCAGTCCCTCGGCGGTAGCGATCCAGTCCAGCGCCTTGTCATCTTCCGGCGCCCCCGGCTCTTCCGATCCGCGCCCGTCGTTGTCCATTCCCTTCGTGGACATGCCGGTGATCGCCAGCAGGGTGTAGCGCTGCAAATAGGTGGTGGTGGATGCGATGGACTGGATGTCGTTCTTCTTGCCTGACTTGTCAGGCGATCCTGTCATCGTGACCGTTTCGGAATGGCCGAGAACGTGCGTCAGGATGCAGTCAACCTTTATCGCCCCGCTTTCCTGATGGACATTCCAGCGAAAGGACAGGCTGTGCTTCGCCAGCGCCGGGCCGATGGCGTCGGTGATGTCGGAAAGCTCGGCGTGCATGTATTTCACGTCAAGGAAAGCGACTTCCTTGCGCTTGAAGATTTCCACCGGCTCAGCTTTAAAGCCGGTCATCGCGACAGTAAACGCCTTGCGCGCCTCGTTGGCTTCCCAACGGTCCTGTAAGTCCATCATGTGATTCAGCTGCTCGATGTTGCCGCCGCCTTGCAGGAACGCCAGCGCGCTACCCATCGGGCTGTTAGACGGCGCTGATACCTGCAATGTCTTGGGTTCGTGTTCGATGACTCGTGCTGCGTTGCTCATTTCGCTCTCCACTAGTAAGCGATGCTGGTATGCGCGACCCTGCCGGATGCAATGGCGATCACAACAAGCTTCGCGGTTTCTTCGGTGCATCCAGCCTTCACCAGATCAGCCACGACTTCGTTATTGATCTTCGCCGCATGCCGCTTGTTCGCCGCACGCTTTTCCTCGGCCACGCGCTCGCGTTCTTCGGCAGCCAGTCGATCCCGCTCGATTTGTTCGGCCTGCTTACGTGCGCGTTCCTCGGTCTGGCGGATGGCCTCAGCTTGGTCACGCGCCGCCTTCTCACAGGCGGCGATGGCGGCCTGCTTGGCGGCTTCGGCGTCGCGCTCGGCTTTCGCCTTGGCTTCGGCGGCGGCACGCTCAGCAGCAGCTATGGCCTCGGCAGCATCGCGTTCCGCCTTGGCGGCAGCTTCCTTACGGATCGCTTCCTCGCGCTCAGCACGGGCCTTGGCAGCCTGTTCCGCAGCTAACGCATCAGCGGCAGCTTTTTCCTTCGCCGCAATGGCGGCCTCACGAGCGGCAATTTCAGCCTCGCGTCGAGCCATCTCGGCGGCGGCAGTCTCGGCAGCCTGGCGCTCGGCTTCGATGGCAGCCAAACGATCCGCCTCGGCCTTGGCGGCGATTTCCTGCTCGATGCGCGCCTGCTCAGCCTCCCAATCATCCAGCGGCTTGCGTACCTCATCCTTGAGCGCGTCCAGATAATCGCGAGCCTTTTTGCGGGCCGCATCAACTACCTTGGCCTGATTCTTCCAGTCCTCGACCAACGACTTGCCGGCGTCGTCAATCGTGGTCTTGCTGCGCGCCACCTTGTAAGCAAGCGAGGCAATTTCCTTGCGACCGCCAGCGGTTGACACGTCCGGCACGATGCTGGCGGTTTCCTGTCTGATCTTGGCCAGCAAGTCGTCCAGGTTCGGTCCGGTGAAAACTTCGACCGCATTGATCGACTCAAGCGGGATGAGCGATTGTCCGTCCATTACAAATCCTTGCCCGGATCGCCGGGCTCGCTGTTGGAAAGGGGTGCCGGGACGGTGACCTTGACGCGCGGCTTCTCGGGTCGGCGGTGAAAGCCGAGCGCGAAATACTTCGCCGCCCAGTGCGCCATACGCTCATCGTTCGAGCGAGGACGAATCGACTCCATCGTGTCGGCGTGCATCAGCGATGTGTTCATGCGGCCTCCGGGGAAAAGGTGCTGGATTCCGCACGCCCAGGGGGAGTGGCTACCGGCGGGAGGACCGGCGCGGAATCCAGCGTGAAAAGGGCGATGTCCAGCGCATCGCGGGTGGTGGTGGCGGTCGCGATGGCCTCGGCCAGTACGGCTTGCAGGCGCGCGTCTCGCTCGCGCATGGCGGTCAGCCAGTCGTCGGTGAGCAAATCGGTCATGACTTGGCCTCGCGGGCGGCGCGGCGTCCAAAGATGTCGCAAGACGTAATCCGTTCAGCGCTTATGCCCTGCGACTGGAGATCGCGGCGAAGAGTTGCGACGCTGCCCTGAACGTCGCTCCTGACGATTTTCCCGTCCGCGACATAGAGATAATCGAAGTACACCGGATAATCATCATCAAGTTCGCGCTCATTCAGTGCCGGCCCACCATTTTTGATTTGCTCGTTCATTTGCCTTCCCTCCACGCATCCACCGGCGCCGGCTTGATCACCAAGCCGTTCGGGAATGCGAGCGGCTGCTGCGCCCACACCTTGAAGTCGGCGCGAACGGAGTCGATCAGGTCGTCATACCGATCGCACAGGATGTCGTCGCGCTCGCTCTTGTCCTTGCGCGGCAGTCCGCGATCCAGGATCAGCGAGAGCAGGCCGGCGACCGACGACGGGCACGGACGGCCGCTCAGCCAGTGGTCTAAGCAATCCGGCTCGGCGACCATGTCGTCGATGATCGAATCATCGTCGGCGGAATAGGCGGGGTCGTCGGCGACGGGAGATTGCAGCCAGAGGTCATGGGAAGACAGGGTGGTCATAGGGTGCTCCCGATGTTGGCGAGGGCGGCACGCAGTCCAGCAAATGCATGCTCGTACTTGACCATGCGTGCAATGTCGTCGATCGCGTATGGTGAGTCATGCGCATCATCTGACGCGATGACACGTTGCGACGCCGCGATCAGCTCGGCCACGATATGGCGGACTTCGACAAGCTCGCGAGCATGATTCGGGCAGTGGTTGCGTCCATGCACACGGATGTGATCGTCCAGCACCGCCAGCACATCCACGGGAGTGTTCATGCCTGCTCTCCGGTTGCGGCGGCGATGATCCGCTGCGCCTCGTGGGCGAACCACTCAAAGTTCGGCACTCCCTCTTCGTGATACGTGGACACAAAAAGTTCGGCGAAAGCCAGCAACCTCGGCGCAGTGGCGATCAGGCGGGCGTTGGCCTCAGCAGTCTCATCCGAAACCCAAGGGCCAACAGGAGAGCAATCGGCGACCGACGAACCATCGGGTTGGGCGATAATCCAGTGGTGAGAGGCTTGACCTGGTGGGCAGATATGCCACGGCCCTGGCATATGCCCGCTCATGCCACGATCTCCCACAACTTAGGCAGCCACGCGATGAACTTGATCGCGCCATACGTGCAGCCCAGCGAGAACGCCAGCATCCCGATCCACGCCAGCCAGAACTTGACCGGCGGCAGCGAGTCGTCGCCGCGCTCCCACGTCGGGACGGTCTCGGGATCGGGTTCGACCATGCTCGGCGTGCGCAGCCGGCGATAGCGTTCCTCGCGCGCGGCTTCGTCGGCACGCTTGGCCGCGAGCAGGCGCTCCAGTTCGAGCTGGACGCGCAGGTCGTAGTAGGTGTGCGGTTCGGTGGGGCGGGTGTTCATACGACCTCCTCGCCGGCACGCTTGCGCATGTCAGCCATCGCTTCGTCGTTCGATTCGTAGAACCTGGCCGGATTGATCGGAGCGCCGCTCTCGCGGTAGATCAGCTGTGCGGCCAACGCGGTGTTGTGGAATCGCTCCAGCGCATAGCCAGCTTCGCCGGCCAAATGCACTACCCAACCGGCGCGACAGTGCGTGGTGTTGCATGAGTGCCAGTTGCGCATATCGAGCGCTTGCGGCGCGCTGCAGGCCGCAAGAACGGTTGCGTCGATGTTTTCGATCACCGGTATATTGGGCGCAATGGATGCGTCGCCAGTCTTGCCGTAGCAGCGGGAGCAGCGGGAGCAGCCGGAGCAGTCGGAGCAGTAGGAGCAGCGGGAGCAGCCGGAGCAGCCGGAGCAGCCGGAGCAGCCGGAGCAGCGGGAGCAGCCGTAGCAGCGGGAGCAGTCGGAGCAGTCGGAGCAGTCGGAGCAGCGGGAGCAGCCGGAGCAGTCGGAGCAGTCGGAGCAGTAGGAGCAGCGGGAGCAGTAGGAGCAGCCGGAGCAGTCGGAGCAGTCGGAGCAGTCGGAGCAGTCGGAGCAGTAGGAGCAGCCGGAGCAGCGGGAGCAGCGGGAGCAGCGGGAGCAGTTCGTGCAATCACGGCAGTTTTTCAGGCTATCAAGCGCGGCTTGCGCGGCCTCCGTCGAGCCAAAATATTCTACGCTGCAGCGGTTGCCGTTGGCGTCGGTGATCCATGTGGTGCTCATGCCTCCGCCCCCGCATCGACCGGCGTCGCTTCCGTGTTGATCGCGTGCAAGTCAGCTTCGAGCTGGACGGATTCTTCGCGGGATAGGCTGATCGCCGCGTCGCCGCTCTCGATCCTGATCGCCTGCCAAGGCTGGGCGTCAGCGCTGCCGCGTCGAACCCTGATGGGCTTGTCGAAGGTGCTTGTGAAGATGCTTGCCATGTGTCTTTCTCCCTGGCCGGTTGGCTTGGGAGAAGCTTAGGCAATCCTATGTTTCGCGTCAATAGGAATCCCTACGCTAATATGCAACGATAGAGTTCAATAATTGCAGGGAGGCACAAAAAAGCCCGCATCAGCGGGCTTGTTGTGTTCGTTATTTGACTTTCTTCGGAATTGCGCGACCTGTTGTGGTCTTGGTGTTTAACTGGGCCTCATCAGGTAACCGTTGATCGCTTACGAGTACCAGTCTTCGTCTTGTTGGGCGTAACAATTTCAATGCGGCGCCCGCTTTTCTCAACAATTCTTCCTTGCTTTCCGCCATGTCCTAATTCCCCCTGTAACTTGGCCGTTACCATCGCATCGAACTTCCGGTACTCCTCTTTGCTCATGTCGCGGGGAAGGGTGATCCGTTCGGCGTAGGCATAGGCAATAAGCGGGGCCGCGAGAAAAGCATCCAGCTCCAGGCCAAGGGTATGGAGAGCCTCTTTCACGCTAACGATGGCTGATTTGAGCATCTCAAGATCCATGTTCAAGGATTGAGATTGGCTTGCCGTCTCGCCTTGACGACCGGTCATGATGTATTCGGCAGTCGTGCCAAGGTAGATCGCTGCGGCAACCAGATTGTCGCCGCTGATCATCTTGGTTGGCTTGCCTTTCCCAAACCATCCACTGACTGATCCGCCCTTGATACCACAAGCGCGAGCAAGCCCAGCCGGCGACTTATCGGGGCTGGATTCCAAGATATCCAGAATGCGTTGTGACCAAGTTGGAAGCATTAGGCGAGCCTATCCGGTCTAAGAGTAGGATTGCCTATTGACGACAAGCGTAGGAATCCCTATGCTTGCGCCATGAACGACTCCCAGATCATCGACTTGCTCGGCGGAACTGCCGCCGTGGCCGCTCTCTGCAAGGTCAAACAGCCCAGCGTCAGCGAATGGCGCCGAAATGGCATACCGGCTGCACGTCGCCAATTCCTTGAATTGTTGCGTCCCGACGTATTCGCCACAGCCAAACGCGCCCAGCGAGAAGCCGCCTAACCCATGTTCATGAAGAATATTGAGCTTCTCCCGATCCTCACCATCGGCCTGCGCATCAGCATAGACGGTGAAGGTGTCGAGTCGCGAGTCGTGGTGCTGGCAACCTGCGATCAAGGCGATTACGGCGTCTCGCCAAATGTGGTGTTCGATGCAGCGGTTATCGCGAAGGTTGTTGAAAAGCTCTGGACTGAGAGCGTCAAGTCCTCGAAGCAAGAGGCCGCCTAACCCATGAATGCATCGCGTGTTCATGCCTTTTTTTTAGGCTCGAATCGACCTTCCACGCTATTCCATTCGGTGGAACGTCATGGCTGATGGCCTTGATCTGCGCGTGAAACGTCCGCAACGCGCCATCCCGGAATCGGAATGGACGTGGGCATCTGAAGCTGCCGCGATTGCTTCGATGATCTCGCTGAGCGGTCTGCAGGAAAAGACTGTCGCCATCGAAGCGGATATCGACAACAGCACGCTCGCGAAGGTGAAGCAGGGAACAGCGCGGCCTTCCGCCGATCACCTCGACAAGATGATGGACGCCACCGGCAGCGAAGCGTGGCTGTACTACTGGCTGCTGCGCCGCGGTTACGACCCGCGCAGCCTGCGCAAGCTCGAATCCGAAATCGAACGCACCTTGCGCGAAGTCCGCGAATCACTCGACGCGGAACGTCTCAAGGTGCGCGTCCTGACTGCTGCGCTACGTGGGGAATCTGCATGAGCACATTCGCTGTTTTTGGCATGACGAAGACCGTTGCGATCACTGAGGCACAAAAAAAAACGCCAGCAGGGGCGATGAGCGAAACGCAATGGTTGAAGAAAGTCGACGAGACTGTCGAGACCATCATGCGCGGGAAGCGCGTCAAACAACTGAGCGCGGCATTCGACGCGCCACAGTTCGCAGAAGAATTCATGCATATCGCGCTTCGCATGGAAGTTTGCCGCGACATGTCGGTGAAGGCAAGACAAGTGGTCACAGACGCCCACGGGAAACCCGTCTACACGAAGCGCGGAAAGTCTCCGAAGAAAGCGTGGTTGCCATATCAGGCCAAACGCGCATGACCACCGCCCGCACCACACTGGACTTCCGCGACGTCTACGCAACGCCCCTGACGCCCGTGGACACCATGACGGTCGAAATGACTGCGGCCGACCTTGAGGAAGCGGCGTTCACGCTTGCCGAGCTCAGGATCAAGACGGGCGAAGCGGCATCCGTGCAGAAGCAACTCGACGACAACGAGCACCAGATTCTTCGCTGGGTGGAGGCCATGTCATGAAACTCGCCACACGCCGCCTGATCGCTGCCGGCGTCACGCTGGCCTGTTGCGCAACCTTCCTGTGGCTCTCTGGCCTGCCGTGGGTACGCAGCCCCGCCATGGCGTTCTACTGGTTTTGCGCCTGCATCTGCGCCGTCATCGTGGCGTTTGTCGGCGTGGGGAGCAGGCGATGAACGATGTCATTGCCTGGTGCGTGTACGACCGCGAAACCCGCGAGCTAGTGATCGTCTGCCAGAGCCGGGCCGAGGCGCGGAAGATCGCGGCGGAGTGCGACGGTGGCGTCGCGGTGATCCGGAGGGTGCGGTGAACGTCCCCAATCTCTTCGACAAGCCCACGCAGGACGCCATGCATGCGCTATACGGCACGCCGGGACGTCGAACGGACGCCTGGTACGCCCGACAGCTGAAACACGCGCAGGAATGCCTTGCGGTGGCCGACAAGGTGCACACGCCGGAAGAGCTGGCGGTGGCACGGGCGGAGCTGGCGATTGACCCTACTTGTCCGCAGAGACAGATATTCGAGGCCAAAAAGTAATGGCTGGTGATTGGATCAAGATGCGCGTCGGACTGACAACAAGCCCCAAAGTCATGCGTCTTGCGGAGTGTCTTGTGGACAATCCGGCATTTATTGAGTGGTCTGCGCTTTCATATGGGATTGGCGGATATCCCGCGCTCAGTGATGAAGATGCCCGTTCTGAACGTCACGCCGCGTTACGCATAACGCGTTACGTAACGGTAACAGCGTTACTACGTTTCTGGGGTTACGCGAACGAGCACGCGAAAGACGATTTTGTATCCGGAATTCTCGCGCAAGACATAGACGAAATTGTTGGAATCCCCGGGTTCGCCATCGCACTTTCTCGTGTCGGCTGGGCGAAATTCGACCCGAACGGCGGAATGTATTTGCCTAACTTCAAAGAGCACAACACTAGCGCTGATGCCCGTTCCGGAGGGGCTGAGCGTCAAAAACGCTACCGTGAAAAGCTGAAAAACAGCGCCCAAACTCAAGGCGTAAAAGGTGACGAAAATGTAGACGTAACGCGTGACGTAACGGTGACGCACAGAGAAGAGAAGAGAAGAGAAGAGAAGAAAGAGCAAAAGACTGCGCCAGAAGGCGATCTTCTCGACGGCATTCCCAAGCAAGTCGCCGCTGACTTCAAGCAACTACGGCAGCGCCTTCGTGCGCCGATCACCAAAACAGCGATGCGAGGGTTAAAGCGCGAGGCAGAAAAGGCCGGCATCACGCTGACCGCAGCGCTGGAAATGTGCTGCGAACGTGGATGGCGTGGGTTCAAATCTGAATGGATTTCCAGAGACGTCGCTCAACCACAACCGGCCGGCGGAACATCCGTCGCCGCCTCCAGACCGATGCCATGAACCTTCTCGAATCCAGCACCCTGCTCGAAATTGAGCGATCCCTGCTCGCCACGCTGATGCTCCGGCCAAGCGATTGCCACCGCGTGCAGATCAGCGCCGAATACTTCGCTGGCGAAACGCACGCCGACGTTTACGCAGCCATCCAATCGCAGCTGGCGGACGCCAAGCCCTTCGATCCCGTCACGCTGGCCGATCTGTTCCAGCAGGCCGGACGCAAGGCTCTAGCGAACCTGGTGATGGAGATCGGCTCCGATGCGCTGATCACCGCCGTCCCGGAAGCGTTCGCGCATCGCGTCACGACGGCATGGAGGCATCGGCGGTCCCGCGAAATCGGCATGGCCCTGGTCGAATCCACAAGCGAGAAGGCAGTCGATCAGGCCATCAATGCGCTGATGAGCCTGCATGCTACGGAGCAAAACCACGAGTGGGACGCAAGGCAGGCGGCGAAAGCGGCGTTTGCCGAGCTGACGGCGATCTACAACAGCGGCGGGAAATTGCCGGGGGTGACAAGCGGCCTGGTCGATCTCGACGACAAGCTTGGTGGCTTTCATCGCGGCGACATGATCGTGATCGGCGGTCGCGCCGCGATGGGGAAAACCAGTTTCCTGCTGAGCATCGCGCGCGCGGCAGCCAAGGCGGGTCATCCGGTGGGCATCATTTCCGGCGAGCAGCCGGTGGAGCAGATGACGCTGCGCATGATGTCGGCGGCGGCGAACATCGACTCCAAGAAATTTCGCACCGCGCAGTTCGAGGATTTCGAATGGGGCAAGCTGGCTGGTGTCGTGGGATCTACGTCCGAACTCCCAATGTGGTTTCTGGATCGCTCCGCGCCAACGATGGCGGACGTGGCGCGCGTGGCAAGACGCTGGAAACACAAACACGGCATCCAGGCGCTGTACGTCGATTATCTCCAGCGCGTGGGCGGGGAAGGGGAACGCAAGTACGAGCAGGTCAGTTTCGTCGCGCGCGCCATGAAGAACCTGGCTCGTGATCTGGATATCCCGGTGATCGTGCTGGCCCAGGTCGCCCGCGCTGTAGAAAACCGCGCCGGGTCCGTGCCACGCATGAGCGATCTGTCCGATTCCAGCGAGATCGAAAAAGAGGCGGATCAGGTTTTGATGCTGTACCGCGAAGGGTATTACGACGCGCAGGCGGATCAATCCACGGCCCGCGTGATCGTCGAAAAAAACCGGCACGGCGCCACGGGTTACATCGACCTTTACTGGCAGGGAAACACGATGACGTTCGGCAATTTGTCGCGCGGCTACGACGACACCTTTGGGACCAGCGCATGACCGGCCCGAAAATCCACGACCGCCGCACCCTTCTGCGCGCCGATATCACGAAGCTGCTGCAGGGACGCGCACTGACCGCAATCGACATCGGCGCGATGCTCGAAAAAGATCAGGCTGGCGTGGATAGCGCGCTGCGCGGGATGGAGCGGCGGGGCGAAGTGGTGCGGTTGCCGTGCCTGCCCGGGACGTGGGCGAAGTGGGCGCTGCGGGGTGGGGTATGACCAACATTCGCAAAACAAAGGCCGTGCGATGAGCATGATTCACCATCGCCGCCGCGTAGACCAAAACCAGGCCGGTATTGTCGCTGCGCTGCAAAAGATCGGCGCGTGCGTACTGGATCTGAGTGGCGCTGGCAAAGGGGTATGCGATCTGATTGTGTGCTATCGCAAACAGGTGCACATGGTCGAGATCAAGAATCCCGGCAAGCCCAAAGCCGACCAGGCGCTGACGCCAGCGCAGATCAAGTTGCACAAGGCTATCGGTGACGCGGGGTGCGAAGTGCATATCGTGCGGACAGCCGATGAGGCGATCGCGCTGGTGACCCAAGCGATCGCGCCGGAGCTTGGCTAATGCAAACCACGCAACTGCCACCGCACGGCGCCATCCGCCAAACCATCACCGGCATGGAAGGCTACTGCTACCTGTGCCAGCAGCGCGGCGAGCCGCTGGCCGAGTGCTGGTGGCCGCTGACGGATACGTTCTTCCCAGTCAAGCATCGCGGCATGACGCGGGTGCTGCACTTCGAGAAGTTTTGCCGAGCGTGCCAGCGGGAACGCTCGTCGGTGTATGAGGCGCGCTGTAGGGCGCGTAGGCAGGTTGCGGCATGACGCCCGTCCAGTGCCGCACCTGCCGCCACTTTGAGCCTTGGGCACCCAATCCAGACCAGGCCGTCGGCTGGTGCACGCATCCGGCCTTGCATGGCTATCACTTCGCGGGCGAGGTGCATCGGTGCGCGGATCACAGTGCGAAGCAATCACCCCGTGGCAAGGAAATGAAACAATGAGCATGTCTGGATCGCGACTCACGAAGTTCACGAAAGGATGGGCCGTCATAATCGGCAACTTCGGGAGAGGTCATTATTTTCGCCGGGTCGGCGCTACGGACGAAGTTATTTCAAGCTGCGGCATGCATTCATCGGTTCGCCGACTGTTCGGCATCGGAACCTATGCTCCATGTCGAAAATGCCGTCGCAAACATGGCCCACCGACCGATGTGCGGACCTTCGTGGATGCGTGCCGAAGGGACATTCATGATCCGGCCGCATAAAGCTCCGCGTCCCGACAGCTGCTGCGTGAGCGCCGACGTACTAACCGGCCCCGAGCGCGCCTGCCAGCTGCCGAAGCTGCCCGACGTCCCCAAGCACCGGCAGGGCATCGAATGGCACTGCGGGCTGCGCTGGGGCGACATCGAATCCATCCGAAATGTGCTTAATTCGATCAGGAGTGACAAATGACCCATCCCGCCTATTTGCTCGCTCGGCTCAATCCTTCGAATGCGCGTTTTGACATCGGGTCTGGCGGTATCCAGGAACTCACGCAGCAGGATGTTGCAGCATCCATCGCCTTCGTGCCGCAAGGCATAGGACGCGAGCTGCTATGCCGCATCTGGTGGCCAGAAGGCGCCAAACTCAACGCGGCCGATCTGGACAAGCGGCTTATCGACTTGCAGTTTGGCGAATGGCGCGAACGCATGGATGCACTGGTGACGGCGCAGATTCACATGCAGATCGCGACCACGGGATGGGATCGCAGACAGGCGCAACGCGAGCTTTCCGGCGCCCAATACCGCATGTGGCCGCGCATTGATGAAACGTATGCGCTGATCCGCAAGGCGGTCGTGAACGAGCTGATAGACCCGCGCACCTGCCCCGATTGCAAGGGGCGCGGCGCCGGCATGGCTGGCGAGCTGGTGAAAGGCTGCATGCGCTGCGCAGGCACCGGCAAGACGATACGCGGTCCAGTATGGCGGGCGGCGCAATTGCGCATGAAGCACCAGAGCTATCGCCAGCTGTGGGAACAGCCCTACGAATGGATGTTCACCAGGTGCAACGACGAAGTACATCAGGCAACCCGCGAGCTTTCGTCTGCCGCGTCAGTTCAGTAGTTGTTCGCCTACCGAATAATTTCTACAATGAACTTGACGCTCGCCACCACTTGAGCAAATACCCCGAACCCCTGCCCGAAACGGCGGGGGTTTTGTTTTCCGCGAGCCTGGTCCAATGGCAGGGCACGATCCTTCCAAGATCGAAGATGCCGGTTCGAGTCCGGCGGTTCGCTCCATTTGTGCGGCAGGCATGCGGAAGCGTGTCTGAACAGGCCGGACGTCCGACCGTCCCGCACGGCCGGCGCCGTTCTCCCCAGCGGTCGCCGGCCACCTTTCACCCCGCCGCGTGCGGGTTACCACTTGCACGCGGAGGTTCCATGACCGATTCGGATTACATCAGCCTCATCGTGGGAGGCGGGAGTCTGGTTGTGATTATCGTCGGCTGGCTGTTGAAACATAGCGCGAGGCTGACCAGCACTGAGGTTCGCGTGGAAAACCTCGCCAGCAATGCCCGGGATGACCGCGAACGCGCCGACCGTCAGAACAACAACATCATGGGCGCGCTGATCCGGATCGAGGAAAAGGTGGACCGCAAGATGGACAGGCACGGGGCGAACTGATGCCACGCATCACCCCGGAGCAGGCTGGCGGCCAGAATCGGTGTGCCTTTCTGGACATGCTGGCGCAAAGCGAGATCGGCGCGGCGCTGCTGCAGCACAGCGACGACGGCTACGACGTACTGGTGGGCTCGACAGGCCGCGCACCGCTGCTGTTCGATAGCTACGCCACGCACCCGGACGTTTACAACCCGCGCTACAGCTCGACGGCTGCGGGCAGGTATCAGGAGTTGTTCCGCAACTGGCTGGCCTACAAGCAGCTTCTGGCGCTCCCGGACTTCGGCCCGGTGAGCCAAGACTTGATGGCGCTGCAACAGATCCGCGAAGCGCGCGCGCTCCCGCTGATCGACGCCGGCAAGCTCAATGCCGCCATCGCGCTGTGTTCGCACCTGTGGGCCAGTTTGCCCGGGAATGACTACGGCCAGCACCAGCAGGCGTTGAATGACCTGCAGACATGGTTCACCCAAGCCGGCGGCGTATTGCAATGAGCCTGACCACGCACCTTCTCGCCATCCTGACGGTCCTGATTGTCGGCACGGTGGAGGGACTGTTCCTGCACTTCGGCCTACCGTCCGGCATGGACGGCGTTGTCGTGGGGCGGATTCTGGGCACCATGGATTCGTCGCTGATGCTGGTGTTGAGCTACTACTTCGGCTCGAGTTCGGGAAGCGACCGGAAGAACATCCTGCTGGCCAATTCCGTGCCGGCGCCGAAACCTGAAAAAACTCCTTCGAGTTATCCGTATCCACCCCCTGCGCCTCCCTGAGGACTACCCCATGAAAACCAAGACCTTGCTGCTGGCGCTGATCGCGCTGGCCCTGACGTGTGTGTCCGGTTGCACCACTACGGGCGGCCAGAAGCTGTCGCCTGCCCAGATCGCCGCCATCGCCTGTCCACAGGTCAACCTGGTCAACAGCCAGCTGACCGTGATCAATGCCGCGATGCTGGCTTCCCCGGCCACCGCATCCTTCGCCCAGAAGGCCAATGCCGAGCTGGTGGCGATCCAGCCGACCGTGGCCGCCGTGTGTGCTGCTGGGGCAAATGTGACGGCTACGAACCTGCAGGCACTGGCACAGCAGGCATTGCCGGCGCTCGGGACCATCGTGGGCACCTTGCCGATCACTCCGGCCCAGCAGGCGCAGGCGCAGGCCGGTCTTGTCGTGGCGGAAACGGCACTGGGGCTCGCGGGTGTGGTCGAGCAGCAGATTCAGGCGGCGAAGGCTCAGGGGGCGCCGGCTCGAGCATCCAGCGTCAAGTAACCCGTGCTGCCCGTCGACTACGCCAAACTGGCCGAACGGGCGTACAGCGACGCGCCCACCATCGGCAACCCGTCCAGCGCAAGCCGGATGCACGTTTACCAGATGGTCACAGCGACCGGCACGGAAACGGTGCACGTCTTTCGGGGTACGGACGATTTGCGCTCCCTGCTGGCCGATGGCGACATCATCGTGCGCGATGTGCCGGGAATGGGCCGGGTACATGCGGGATTTCACTGGGCGCTGTCCGCGATACTGCCCGCCTGCCTTGCACTGCCGCGCCCTGACGCGATTGCCGGGCACAGCCTTGGCGCGGCCATGGCGGTGCTGTACGCCGCCGCGCTGGCGCTGCTGGGCGATGTGGTGCCGGTCTATGCGTTCGAACCGCCGCGACTGTGCGCGGACACGACGCTGCTCGAGTTGTTCCACGGGAAACCTGTCTATGCCACGCGCAACGGCCGGGACATCGTGACGCAGGTGCCACCGCAACTGGCGCACGCCTGTCCGATCACCCCCATCGGCCATGCCGTGCTGCCGTTCGACAACATTCAGGACCACGCCATCGACCGCGTGATCGCCGCGCTTGGAGACTGACGTGGACGCCACCGAAACCGTAGGCACCTGGATCGGCTTGAGCTTCGCTACGCTATCGCTGGCGGTGCTGATCGGGATGGTGGCCTACGACGAAATCGCCGGATGGCTGCGCAAGCGCCGGGAGCGCAAGGCGCCGCATGTCCACTATCACGTTTCCACACCGCGTTCGACGCGCACAGAGGATTGACCGTGGCTGATGAACCCCTGATCTGGACGAGCAAGGGCAACCTGCCCATCGCCTCGCTGGAATACACCCATGCATGGGATGAAACCCCCGAATATCTCAAGTTCAGCGAGACCTACCTGCTGGATGGCGAGATCGTCAAGCAATCCGCCCACGTCTATGTGAAGCAAGGCGCGCAGGCCCAACCCGAACAGGGGACATTCTGATGAGCAATACGGCAGCCGTCTGTACCAGTTTCAAGGTCGATCAGCTCAACGGCATCCACGCCTTCGGGACGACCGTCACGCGCGGCAGTACCGCCGCCGACACGTTCAAGGCGGCGCTATATTTCGCCTCGGCCACGCTGGGCGCATCGACCACGGCCTATTCGACCACGGGCGAAGTCACCGGCACTGGCTATACGGCCGGCGGCGTGACCGTGACCAATGCCACCGCGCCGACCAGCTCGGGAACGACGGCGTACTGGACGCCATCAGGCAACTTCGCCTGGACAACCATGACGGCCTCGGCCTTCGACACGGTGCTGCTCTACAACTCCACGCAGAGCAACAAGGCTGTCGCGGTCTATACCTTCGGCTCGCAGACGGTGACAGCCAGCAATTTCACCCTCACCATGCCGGCGAATGCGGCAGGAACTGCGCTGTTGCAGCTCGCGTAAAGAGTAGCGCGCCGTGACGATCACGCGCACCGATACCACAACAGCGGGCGGCACAGCCAATAACTGGACAGTTGCGACGCCCAGCGGATCGGGCGGCCTGTTCGTCATCTACTGCATGGACAACGGTGGCGCTTCGGCGCCGACCGGATTCACCCAGCTGATTCAGCAGCGTTTTGGCGGCAACGGCCAGTACATCAATGTCTTCTGGCGCGAAGCGGATGGCACGGAGGGATCTAGCTTCACCAGCACCGATGGCGGCGACACCAGCGGATGGTCGGTCGAATGTGTGCGCTATGCCGGCGCAGCCACATCATCGCCGATCGACGCCTATGCTGGCACCGCGAGCAGCACCGGCGGCGCCAGTCCGAAATCCATGCCAGCCACCGGCATCACGACGACGGCGGCGAATGACCTGGTGGTCTATGCCGGCGGCCTGGGCAGCTATAGCGGCGTCACCAGTCCAACCTTCACCCCGCCGAGCGGCTTCACCAGCCCGGCAACCCCGCCCACAGGCGGCTCGGCCAACCTGTGCGTGTCGGAGGCGATACAAGTCACCGCTGGCGCCACCGGCACAAAGACGGCCTCGGGTGCTTTCACTGGCGGCACATGCATCGGCTTCGGTGCGGTGCTGCTGGCGATCAAGGCGGCTGCCGGGGATGTCACGGTCGGCTTGACCGGGCAAAGCATTACCTCCGGCCAAGGAACGGTCACCGTGGCATCCACCGGCGTCACTGTGGCCTTGACGGGTCAAGCGGTGACTTCGGGGCAAGGAGCGTTCACGCAAGCCGTTTCCAATGCGCTTACGGGCCGAAGCATCACGTCCGGTCGCGGCACGCTAAAGGGGACGGTGAGCAAGTCGCTTACGGGCAGCGCGGTCACCAGCGGACAGGGCGCGACGGTTCCTGCGCTGGCGCCGACATTGACGGGCCAGGTCGGAACGACTGGGGCAGGAGGGGTCACTCCAGACGCGCAGGTGGCAGTTACCGGGTTGTCCGAAACGGCATCCCAAGGATCGGTCACGCCTGAGTCTGGCGGCATTGCCGTGGCGTTGTCAGGGCAGATGGTCACAGCGGCACAAGGCGACGTCACGCCAGCGCTATCGCAAGGTCTTGCGGGCCAGTCCGTCACCATCACCCAAGGCGCGGTCACCGCTGTCCCCGAAGTGCGCATCGCGCTCTCGGGCCAGTCGATATCCGTCCAGATCGGAACGGTACAACCAGCCTTCACGGCACCGGTCGACGGTCAAGACGCGAATTACGCCCAAGGCGTCCTGACGGCCACCGCAGGGCATGACGTTTCCGTTGGACTGACGGGTACTGGAACAACAGCCGCACAGGGTGAACTTGCCGCCAGCGCATCGGTTGGCTTGCTGGGTTCGACGTTCGGCACTACGCAGGGCGGCGTCAGCCCCATTTCTTCCATGGCGATGGCAGGTCGCTCCGCTGTATTCATCGCCGGCACATTGACCAGCAATGGCAAGCTGATCATCGAGCCGGGGCGCATCGCCATCTTGCCGCCCGAAACGCGCATAGCAGCACTTGACCACGAGACACGTACGGCCATTCTTCCGCCCGAGCAGCGCATCGCTCGGCTCACCGCCTGACAGGATGTAACCATGCTCATTGTCCTGTCACCGATGAGCCCGGAGGATGAGAACGTACCGACAGCCATTGATTTCAGCGCCTTGCTGGCCACAAGCGAGACGATCACCAGCGTCACCAGCGTCACCGCTCTCCCTGCCACGATCACGGTGGGGCAAGGCTCCGTGACCGATGGAGCTAAGCCGAACAGCGCCGTCCAGTTCACGCTGGGCGCCGGGCAATTGGATCAGGGATACACCGTGACTGCCGAAATCGTCACTTCCAACAACGTCATCTTGGCGCGATCGTGCTATGTGCCGGTCAGGGCTGTGTGATGTATGGGGCGCCCAACCCTTTACACGCCCGAATTGGCGCTGACCATTTGTCATCGCTTGGCTGACGGGGAATCGCTACGCAGTGTATGTCGAGACGAAGCGATGCCGGGAAGAACGGCGGTGTGGCAATGGTTGGACGCCCATCCGTCCTTTGCGAACCAATACGCCCGCGCATGTGAAATGCGGGCAGAGTTTTACGTTGAACAGGCCATGGAGATTGCCGATACCCCGGTGATGGGGCGGAAGACAATCACGAAGGCGAGCGGCGTGGAAATCGTTGAAGGGGACATGATTGAGCATCGCAAGCTGCAGATCGACATACGCAAATGGACGGCAGCCCGGATGGCGCCGAAACGCTGGGGAGTTAAATCGCCGCAGCCACCGACAGGGGATGAGGAAAACGGCCCGAAGCTGATCGACCCGAATGGCGAGATTCCGTGAGCCGGAATGTCGAACTGCAGGCGCTTCATGCAGGTCAGATATCGATTGCGCAGGGATTCGGGCAGCACAAGAAAACCGTATTGCGCTGCGGTCGCCGCTTCGGCAAGACCAGTCTTCTGGAAAACCGGGCGGCGAAGTGGGCGTTTCAGGGCAAGCGGATTGGCTGGCTAGGACCGAAGTACAAGATCAATGCGCCAACGTATGGAAACCTCATCCATACGCTGAAACCGGTGATCGAATCAAAGTCCAAGATCGACCAGCTGATCCAGCTGAAAACGGGCGGCCTGATCGAATTCTGGACGCTGGAGGATGAGAACGCCGGGCGATCACGCAAATACCACACGGTGATCGTGGATGAGGCGAGCCTTAAAGCGAAGGGCTTGAAGGAGATCATCGACCAGTCCATCCGGCCCACGCTGCTGGACTATAACGGCAACATCATCATGGCCGGCACCCCAAAGGGTATCGACCAAGAAAACTACTTCTACGAGGCATGCACCAATCCCGCCGAAGGGTGGGTTGAATACCACGCGCCCACGGCAACGAATCCACACCTGGACCCAGAAGTCGTCGCCAAGCTGATCAATGACTATCCGCCGCTGGTGTATCAGCAGGAATATCTGGCGGAGTTCGTCGACTGGAACGGCTCAGCGTTTTTCAGCGAAAACTCATTGTTGGTTGACGGTCAGCCCGTCGATTACCCCAGCAAGTGTGATCAGGTATTCGCCGTGGTGGATACGGCACTCAAGGACGGGGTCGAGCACGATGGCACGGCGGTCACCTACTACGCGCGCAACATCCATTACGGGACCAAGCTGATCGTCCTGGATTGGGAGGTGCTGCAGATCGAAGGTGCGCTGCTTGAAAGCTGGTTGCCCAGCGTGTTTGCTCGGCTGGATGAGCTATCGGCGATGGTCGGTGCGAGGCAAGGAAACCTGGGCGCATGGATCGAGGACAAGGCGAGCGGCATCGTGCTGCTGCAGCAGGCCATTCGGCGCGGCTGGCCGGCGACACCCATTGACGGCGACCTGGTTTCGATGGGCAAGGAAGGCCGGGCGCTTTCGGTTTCCGGGTACGTCTATCGCGGCGACGTGAAGATCAGCCGCTACGCGCATGACAAGACGGTCAACTACAAGGGCCAGGTACGTAACCACTTCATTTCGCAGGTTTGCAGTTTCCGGATGGGGCAGAAAGACGGCCCCCGGGATTTGCTGGACACCTTCACCTACGGCGTAGCGATCAGCCTCGGCGACACCGAAGGCTACTAGGACCCCATGGCCAATATCGACAACAACGCGACGGGTGCCGCGAGCTTGGGTGTGGGCAATACCTTGTCCCCGGCCTTGACTGATCTTCTGTTATGCGACGACATCCAGCCCGGCAGCGCGCCGTCGTACCAGATCGCCAAGACGATCTATACCTATCATCCGCTCGGCGCCAAGATGGCCGAAAAGCCGGTGGTAATTGCGCAGAGCCAGCAGCGCGAGATTGAGATTCCCGGAGGCCCGGAAGAGGACTTGATCGACGCCTTTCGCAAGGAGTGGGACCGGTTGGGCGGCACGGGCGCCACGACGATCATCCGCAACGTCAAGACGCTTTCGCGCGTCTACGGCATCGCGTCCGTGGTCATGGTCTGCCCGGAAGTGCCAACTGATCAGCCGATCCCGCTGGAGGATCTGTGGAAGCATGACCTGTACTTCAACATCGCTGATCCGCTGAATACGGCGGGCAGCCTGGTGTTGAACCAGGACCCGAATGCGCCTGACTTCCTGCGCCCCCGGCAGCTGACGGTGGCGGGCAAGTCGTACCACCCAAGCCGCGCCCTGGTGATGTGCAACGAACAGCCGATCTACATCGACTGGAGCAATTCGGCTTTCGGCTTCGTGGGGCGATCCGTCTATCAGCGCGCGTTGTTTCCGCTGAAAAGCTATGTGCAGAGCATGATCACGGATGACATGGTGACCCAGAAGGCTGGCCTGCTGGTGGCCAAGATGCAGTCTCCCGGATCTATCGTCGATCAGCGGGCGCGTAGTTTCTTCGGTTTCCGCCGCGAGTCGATCAAAGGGGCGCGTACCGGGAACGTGCTGTCGATCGGCACGCAGGAGGAAATCGAATCGCTGGACATGAAGAACTTGCGGGAAGCTGCCGAGTTCGCACGCAACAACATCCTGAAAAACATTGCATCGGCCGACAACATGCCGGCGAGCATGCTGAACGACGAAACGCTGGCCGAAGGTTTCGGGGAAGGATCGGAGGACGCCAAGCAGATCGCCACGTACATCGACGGTCAGCGCCTGGAAATGACGCCCGCCTATCTGTGGTTCGACACCATCGTGATGCACCGGGCATGGAATCCGGAGTTCTACGAATCCATGCAGCGGAAGTACCCGGCCGAGCTGGGCGATGTTCCCTATGAGACGGCCTTCTACGGGTGGAAGAACGCCTTCAAGGCGACGTGGCCAAATCTGCTGACGGAGCCTGACAGCGAAAAGGTCAAGGTTGACGATGTGATCACCAAGGCCGGCATTGCGGCGGTCGAAGTGCTGGCGCCGCTATGCGACCCGGAGAACAAGGCGCTGCTGGCTGGTTGGCTGTCCGATGTCCTGAACTCACGCACGCTGATGTTCTCGGCGCCGCTGAATCTCGACTTGGAAGCCATCGCCAGCTATGTGCCGCCACAGCCCATGGGCGAGCAAGAGGAAGATGATCCGGAACCGGTCACTGTGGCGCCCAATGAAAAGGACGAGAAGCGCCAGATCAAGCGAGACAGCGTACCGAAAGGCGTCAGCTACGCCTTGTCCGATTACAAGAAGGTGCGCCGGTGAGCTTCCACGAGCTGTTGCAGGAGGCCATTCGCCATTTTTCCGAACAGGGATATGCCGACGTGCCGATGCTCACGCTGTGGGTGAATCGCCTACGCAAGGCGGCCGAAGCGGAATTGAGGCCCGAGAAAGACGTGGTGAAGGCGCTGGAAAGGTCGCTGCAAGCATCCTTTGATCGCGTCCTGACGCCGATGTCAATCAAGCGCAGGCATCCCGATGCGCCGCGTTACACCATCGCGCAGATCAAGCCGGAACTTCGCGATGAGCTTTCCCGGCGCATCGTGGCCAGCGCCAACCTGATCAAGTTGAACCGGGAACAGGCGATTGACCGGACGATGCAGCGGTTTTCGGGCTGGGCGACATCCATCCCGGATGGCGGATCGCGCGTGGTCGATAAGCGCGATGTCAAGGCGGACATCAGCAAGTCACTGCGTCAGTGCAGTTACGAAGAGCGGCGGGTGGCGATCGACCAAGGTCACAAGCTGATGGCATCCATCGACGCGGTGATTGCCCAGCATACGGGGGCCATTGCGGGACGGTGGCGCGATCATGGAAGCATCGACAAGACCTACGACGCACGCCACTCACACATGCAGCGCGACGGCAAAGTGTATGCCGTGCGCGGTAGCTGGGCCGCCGACAAGGGACTGATCAACAAGGGCGCCGGCTATCTGGATGAGATGACGGCGCCCGGCGAGGAAGTCTTTTGCCGGTGTTATGTCGTCTACCTGTCCAACATCCGCGACCTGCCCGAAGACATGCTGACCGCCAAGGGACGCAAGGCGCTGGAGGATGCGCGGAAGGCGGCGGCTTAATAACCCAGCGGACGCCATTGGTAAATCACGGATTGGCCCGGGCCTTTGAAGATGCCGGCCACGCCATGCTGTACGCCGTGATCGCGCCACGTCGCGACGACCAGGCAGTTATAGCCGGCGTGGCTGGGTGTGCCGATGCCTTGGGTCACGCGAAAGTCGACAAGCTCATCACCCATCGGGTTGCCGGCGTAAACCTGGACCATCTGGGCCAGCTGGACATTCGCCATGTCGGAAAGGCAGGACGCGGGGAATAGCCCGGAGTTGGGCGCACTGGCGGCCATGACGGCGGCCAGCTGATCGGAGGCGGCGCTTGCATCCGGCGAGTCGCCCGTCGTGATGGAGATATCGGCGGTTTGACCGGGCGCCACGTTCACCGTCTGCCCGGGTGCGGCATGGATGATCTTTGGTTGCTGGGCGAAAGCCGCAGCAGGAAGTAGTGCGGCGAAAAGCAACAGTTTTTTCATGACGTTCCCCATCGTGGTTTGAGTAGAAAGGACAATCAAAAATCATGCCATCCGTGAGCCTCCAACAGCACAAGGCTATGGAGGCGGCGGCGCATGGTCATTCTACGCTGGGCATTCCCGAGAAGGTGGGGAAAGAGTTCGTTGCGGCGGACGCGGTGCCCATTGCTTGCGCAGGCATCCTGTTGCGTGCGCCCGGACCGCTGTTCCTGCTGGTGCGCAATGCCGATGACGGGCAATGGGTGCAGCCAGGCGGCCATATGGAAGCCGGTGAGACGCCGGAAGAGGCGGCGGCACGGGAATGCAAGGAAGAAGTCGGAAGCCTTCCTGACGGCGTTCGCTGGATGCTTCGGCGCAGCCAGTCGGAAGGCATCGACTTCACCTGCTACATGCAAGACGTCGATGTGTTCGAACCGACGCTGGATGATGAATCGACGGGATGGCGCTGGGTTTCGCCCAACGAATTGCCGCAAGGGATACATCCGGAGGTCGCGCGTTCGATCGCGCTGGCATCAGGACATGAACTGGACATCGCCAAGGCCATCCGTGATGGCGAACTGGCCAGCCCGCAGCGATACGAGAACGTCTGGCTGTTCGACATACGCATCACCGGCACCGGCACCAGCTACCGGCAGTCGCTGGATGAGTACGTCTATCGTCCGCCAGAAGATTTCCTGTCCGATGACTTCGTGCAGCGCTGCAACGGGTTGCCGCTTATTTTCGAGCATCCCAAGACTTCACTGCTGGATACCCAGGAATTTCGTGATCGTGCCATCGGCACGGTCACGCTGCCCTACGTCAAAGACGACGAAGTATGGGGCATTGCAAAAGTGTTCGATGAGGATGGGGCGGCGCTCATGCGTTCGTCCCACGCATCAACAAGCCCGGCCGTTGTGTTCCGTGACGCCGGATCAACTCAGAGCATCGAGCTTAACGATGGCTCGACCGTTCTAATCGAAGGCAAACCCTCTTACCTCGACCACCTCGCTATCTGCGTGGAGGGCGTGTGGGACAAGGGCGGCGAGCCGACTGGTGTCAACCTCGAAGGAGACAGCAAAGTGGAAAATGAAGAGAAGGTGCCGGCCTGGGCTGATGCGCTGGGCAAGAAACTGGATTCCGTGTGCAGTCGCATGGACGCCATCGAAAACAAGGGCGGCGACAAGTTCGACGACGCCAAGAAGGATTCCGCGAAGAAGGACAGCTTCGAGGGTCTGGAACACAAGGTTGAGGGCGAAGGCTACGACAAGGAGTCCGCCGAGAAGATCGCCGGCAAGGTTGCGGAAGAGAAGAAGGCCAAGGCCGACCGCAAGGACTCCGAAGACGAGCTGATGGACGCCCGCAAGGATTCCGAAAAGGAAGCCGAGAAGGACGGCAAGAAGGAACACGAGGACGAGGAAAAGGCGATCAAGGAAGGCGACAAGGAAGCGAAGGCCGAGCGCGACGACGCTGCCCGCAAGGACAGTCAGCGCGAGAACGCCGAGCTGCGCCAGCGCATTGCTGCGATGGATGAGCGCTTGTCCGGCCTGACTCGCCCACTCAGCTCTGAAGACCGCGATCAGCTCAGCGTGGCCCAGCGCCGTGCCGATTCGCTGGCTCAGCTGTTCGGTGATTCGGTGCAGCCGCCGCTTCATGGCGAAGGTCCGATCGCCTATCGCAAGCGCCTGGCGGCGAAGTTTCAGAAATACTCGCCGACCCTGAAAACCGTGAAGCTGGATTCGCAGTCTCCCGAAGCGTTCGCGCTGATGGAAGAGCGGATCTACAACGACGCGCAAAACGTGGCGCTGAATCCGGCGTCCGCGCCCAAAGGCCGCTTGATTCCCTCCGTCCGCGTCGATGCCGCTGGCCGTCAGATCACCACCTACACCGGAGACATCGACAGCTGGCTCACCCATTTCAAGTCGCCGGGTTATAGCGCGACGATCAACCGCAACCTGCACAACGAAAACAAGGGAGCCCGATAATGGCCAACGTATCGTTCAACCCCAGCCTGACCACGGCTCCGCAAAACACCTTCCTCGCCCAGACCCAAGGGTTTGTGCAGGGTGATTTCGTGGATGATCCGTCGTCCCGTATGTACCTCAACTCCGGCGTCATCGACGCCAGCGTGACGCAGCCCGTGTGGGGTGCGCTCGCGATTCAGGAACTGGTGCCGGCCAACGGCGACTCCAGCTTGGGCAGCACCCTCAAGCTCGCCACCAACGACGCCACCACCACCGGATTCAGCGTGTTCACCCAGGGTTACAACATGGTGATCGTGCCGGGCAATTCGGTGCAGACCGCCCAGGCCGGCCAGACGGTGCCGTATTTCCGTCTCGGCTCGGGCGCGCGTATTCGCGTCAAGTGCAGTGCGGCGCTGGCGGCTGCCGTCGAAAGCGGGCAGATCAGCCAGAACGTGTCGTGGGATTTCACCAACGATCAGCTGATCCCCTACGACAGCTCCAACGCACTGAACGTGAAAATCCTGTCCGTCAACTCGAACAGCAAAGTCGTCAGCTACAACTCCGGCACCGGCGCGGTGACCTGGGTGGCTGGCTCCGCTGCCACCATCCTGCTGTAAGGAGCCCTGAACCATGAGCAATTACTTCCCGGCGCAAGCCAAGATCACGCCGAGTTTTTCGGAACCGGACCTGATCGTCACCTACTCGCAGCCTTCCGGCGCCTTCGCGGCACTGCAGGGCGGCAAGCCGCGCGTGAAGATCAGCAGCGAGGATCTGTACGTCTACATCAACTCGCTGGATCTGCGCACCGACACGCAAGCATCACAGTCGTCGTTCAACCAGCTGCCTTCGGCGACCCTGACGGCCAGTTACTTCTCCACGCAGACCTACCTGATCCGCACCCGTGCGATCTACGACCACCACGACATGGCGGCGGCCGGCAACTACAGCGTGTCCCTGCCGCATGCGCAGGACCTGGCCATGCGTCAGGGCATCTTCCAGCAGATGCGTACGGCGCTGCTGTACGGGTTCAGCCCGGCCAACGGCGAAGGCTTGGTCAACACGGCAGGCGCGACGGCCGTTACCTTGCCGCCGGACAGCTACGGCAATGACGCGGTGACCACCTACGACAACGGCGAGATGGCGCTGTGGCTTCTGGGCCAGATCGTCGCCCTGAAAACCGGCATGTTCCAGTCCGGCGCGGTGGTGGGCAACAACATCAAGATCATCTGCCCACAGCGCGTTGGTCTGCAGCTCGGGTACGCCAACATTGTCCAGGTCGTGCAGTACCAGCGTCCCGGTGCCGGCACGGCGACCACCGCCGAAGTGGTCAGCGAGACCGCCAAGGCCAATGGCGACACCGTCGAGTGGTACTACGACGATACCCTGCTGGGCCAGGGAGCAGGCGGCACCGACATGGTCATCATGACCCTGCCGGAAATCGAGCAGCCGGACATCCCGGGCATCAATACCAACGTGTTCGCGGATGTGAATCCGAACATGAAGGCAGTGAACGTTCAGTACGCCGACATGGCCGCTCCGATGAAGATTCCGACGCCCACGCCGGACGGCGCCATCACCGAAGTCCAGGAACTGCGCATCACCTCCGGATGGTGCATCCGTCCGCAGGGTCTGCGCCTGATCAGCATGGCTTATAGCTGATCCCAACGCACAGCGTCATCCCGATGGCTCCGAAAGGAGCTTTTTTTATGCCTCAGCCCCGGATTCGGGGCTTTTCCTTTAAGGGGAAAACCATGTCTCTTTTCATCGCCAATACCACCAAGCAGGACTGGCACCATCATTTCCGCGTGCTGGAAACCAACCGTCCCTATTACACGCAAATCCCCTCAGGGAGTCAGGTGGAACTGGGCAAGGACTGGAATGCTGCCCAGACCGATTCGGTCATTCGCCAGCTGGAAAAATACGGCGCACGTCCGGCCGTCGACGTCAATCGAAAGCTCGGCAAGTTCCACGGCCTGCTGTATCGCACGGACAAGCCGATCACCGAAAGCCAGATCATGACGGGGCACGATGCCGTGGTCGAAACACAGGAGAAGCGCTCAGCCACGGAAGCGACGCGAGCGGTCCTGGGGTTCGAGAAGTCCAACCGCGACAAGCGCAGCGGCAAGCGTCTCGCCAAGGTGACGGAAGTGGAAATTCATCAGGACATCCCGCGCCATCAGAAACCCAGCAAGGACGACATTCATCTGAAAATCAGCGTGGCCGAAGATGGTCGCGACAGCGTGGATGTCGGCTGACATGGCCTTCGTCGATCCGACCACGCCCAATCTGGCGGACTTCATCACCTTCTGCCAAGCGCAGGGGGTGACGACGACCATTCTTCCGGCCGACTCGGATTACTACGCATGGGCTTTCGACTATGCCAGCGACATCGTGACCACGGTGCCGCAGATGCCGCCGGGCTTGTATGTCATGGCGGTCTACAACCTGGGTCTGCATCACTTGTTGACGATCGCACAAGATCAGCCGGGGCAAACCTTCTTTGCTGACGCGCGCACGCAATTCAAGCTGATGTCGTTCGTCATCGGCGGCGTGCAGTCCAGCAGCGACGAGGCTACCAGTCAGACGCTGGTGGCACCGGACTTCATGAAGAACCTGACTTATTCGGACATCGACGTACAAAAAACGCCGTGGGGTCGCCAGTATCTGGCCTATGCGCAGAGCTGGGGTCCGTCCGTTTTCGGGGTGTCGTGATGGAACTCAAGTTCGGCGTGGTGGATGTCGCGTACTCCGATGCCGGAAAAGTCACTACCACGGGCGACGTGGCGGAATATCTGGAAGAAAGGTATCACGTCATGCGGTCGTTTCTTGAGCTGAACGAGGAGGACATCGGGCAGATTCTTGTCGATCAGGTGGCGGGTGCCATTGAAAACATCGCGATGGGTGGTGGTGCGCAAAAGGACTTTCTAGCCCCCGCCATGGGAAAGATTGAGGAACGTTTCCGCAACTTCCTCGACAGCGGGGAAATGGCGCGGCTTCTTCCCGAAACGCAACAGATCGCAGCAGCACAGCAAGGCGTCAACACGCGCAAGAAAGCGAAAAAGAACAAGGGCGGGAAACCTCGGCAAGCATTTGTTGACACCGGCCTGTATCAGGCCAGTTTCCGGGCGTGGGTCGGCTGATGTCCCTTATTTCCGAAGCGTCGGCTGCCTCAGGTCCATTGCAGGCGGCGCTGGCGTCGGGTGTTGCCAGCATTTCCGGCAACCAGTCGATCACCTTCACGCAATACACGCGGCAAGTGGTTTCTCCGGATGGCATGGTGTTTTGGGTAGCGAGCGCCACCACGGAGGATTTCACGGGTTCATTGCACTACATCAGCGACCGCCATCAGGACGAAGACGAAACGATTGCGGCCAATCGCTTCATCTTCACCGCCACGCAGGAAGTGACTGCGCTTAACGCGGTCAGTCCGTCGACGATGTGGATCGGCACATGGACCGTGGATGGAACGTCCATCCAAATCGCGTTTTCGGATCGCGGATCGTTCTACGAACAGGCCGGATTGTGGCATTACAGCGGGTATGCCGTTTATCCCGCGATGGCAACGCAGCTTGTCGCGACGCCCTACGACCTGCCTGCTGGACTGATCGTATCGAACAGCCTGCCGATCTGGCTGGCGCAAAACAGCATGGCCCCGGTGTACCCGTCATTCCTTGTCCCGGACAACGTCGTGCCGCCCTACATCGTGGCGCACATCGAACCGGCGATGACAGATGCGCTGGGATCGTTTCCCATCTACCGGTGGCCCGGAACCACGCAAAGCGGATCACCCGATCCCTTGCACGATCTTCCGTCCTCGCAGCTCATGCGCGACACCGTCAAATTGACGCTGTACGGCTTCAACAATCAGCAGGCTATTCAGTACTACGTCTCGCTGATGGAGTACTCGCTCGCCACGGATGACTTCGGGTTTTGCAACTCGCCCGCCATTCGTGACGAAAAGCGCGGTCAGGTCGAAATCGCGGCGCTCGCCATGAAAAAGACCATCACGATCCTCGCTTCCTACTACCAAGGCACAGCCGACGCCGTGGCACGTCGTCTCATTCTTTCGGCCACCGTGACAACCACCCCATAAGGAGTTCACCCCATGTCGCAGAATCCCATCGTCCCGCGTCCCGGCGGCAACGCCTCGGTCCTGAACATCACGGCGGCCACCGTCGTCAAGGCCGGACCCGGCACCATCTTCACCGTGACAAACAATGTATTGGGAACGGCTTCGGCTGGAACCATCCACGACTGTTTGACCACAGGTGCCGCCACTGCCTCCAATCTCGTCGGGTCCATTCCTCTTGCCGTGGGCGTTTATTCGTTCACGTTCCCTTGCGCGACCGGCATCGTCGTGACTCCGGGGACTTCGCAGGTACTTTCTGTCAGCTACGCGTAAGGGGCCATCATCATGACGACTACCGTCACTCCCAACATCGTCAACGTCAACACGACGATCACCGCCTCGCCGGCGCCTAACACCCTGCAGCAATCCGGTGCCATCGTCTCGGCGGGCGCGACGACGCTGGCCTCGAATACCAGCAGCTTTTGCGGTTCGGTATCGCAGGTCGCATCCTTGCTGGTGGCTCCCTATGCGATCACCTCGCTGGCATGGGCATCGAGCACGGTGACGGCGACCGTCGACGCGGCTGATCTGGAAGGCCTGGGCGTGGGCGATACCTTCGCCACCGTCATCAGTGGCGCCGTGCCTGCCGGATACAACGGCACGTTCGTCGCCACGGTAGCCTCGACCACGACGTTCACCTACGCTGTCAGCGCCAATCCCGGCTCCGAAACGTCACCCGGCACGTTCACTGGGCCGGAATCGTCGTACATCCTGGATGCGGCAACCACGTTTTTTGCGCAGGGCAGTTCGGTCGGGTTCTACCTGCTGGAGCTTGGCGTGGCGGCTTCGGATGTGGCGGGCGTGGCGGCCCTGTCCACCTATCTCACCACCTACACCACGCCGCAAGCGTTCTACGCCTACCTGGTTCCGCCTTATTGGGACGATTCCGCATCGACCCAGCTGGCGGCCCTGGCCCTGGCCTACAACGGACCCACGGCACAGACGTATTTCTTCGTCACGACCACCAGCGCGCACCTGTCCGCCTACGCCGGCAACAAGGCGGTTTTTGCCATCGTGCCATCGCCGACTCAGACGACGCAGGAAGTGCAAGTTGCTTCCCTGTTCTACAACTGGATCGCCAACAATCCCGGCTCATCCAACCCGCTGGCGCCGATGCAGTTCCGGTTCCTGTATGGCGTGACGCCATGGGTTCGCGGTGCCAACAACACCACGATCAACGCGATCCTTACCGGGTTCGGCAATATCGCACTCACGGGATCGGAAGGCGGAATATCCAATGCCTGCCTGTTCAAGGGCACCACCATGGACGGGGCACAATCCGCTTCATGGTTCGGCCTGGACTGGTTCCGCATCAACGTCAAGCAGCGTCTGGCGGCGGCCATCATCAACGGGTCGAACAGCAACCCGCCGCTGCTCTATGACCAGAACGGCATCAACACGCTGGAAGCTGTCGCCAATCAGGTGGGAAGCTCGGCGGTCGCCTTCGGATGCGCGCAATCGGTGACCGTCTCGGCCGTCGATTTCAACACCTACGTCACGCAAAACCCCTCCGACTATGCGGCAGGCATCTACAACGGCCTGACCGCCACGATGACGCTGCAAAACGGCTTCATGTCCATCACCGTGAATCTGGACGCCGTCCAGTTCGCCAGCGCGTAAGGAATCCACCATGGCACTCAATCCTGTTACGCAAGGCACCCTGAACCGACTTCGCGCCGCTGTCATCGTGCCAAGCTTCCCGAGCCTCAATGTGACCTCGCCTTACATGGGCAAGTCCTTCGTCCATGTCACCCCCAAGGGAAGGTTCAACAACCTGATCCCGACCGCAACAGGGGCGGTCACTTCCCCGGAACCGTATGTCGAGGCAGACATTACGTTCATGCTTCTGCGTACTCAATCGCTGGGGGCATCGTGGCGAAGCCAGTGGGAGCTGCAGTCCACCATCGGTCAGGTCAACGTGATCCCCGACTCCATCGCATGGGCATCGGTGACGTTGGATACCTGTGTGATCGGTGAAGTGGATTTCGGCGCCTACGATGGCACCGACCCGATGATCAAGGTGACGATGTCGGGGATCTACTACATCAACAGCGCGCTGTGGAGCGTCTGATGCGCATTGACGAGCAATTGCGCCTGGTGACGGCGGTGGAAGGAGATATCCGGGCCTACCATGTGCCGTTGCCCCGAGATGTATTCGAGGCAAACTATCGCCTCCTTGCGTCGACCAAAGCGGCCATGATGGCCAAGGGCGCCGCCTTCATGGCGGATGCCGGGCCGCGTATCGCCACCCTCCTACTCAAGGACGAAGCGCGTGCCGATCGCGAAGATAGCGAAGCGGCGGTGACCAGCCTGTTGCAGGACATCCAGCGCCTTACCACCGTGCTGGTACCTACGCCCAACGGATGGGAGCAGTTGCCGGTACAGACGGCCATCACACGGCAGGCCATCGACGCGGAAAGCTGGGCAGAAGTGGAATCCTCCCTGCTTTTTTTTACATGTCACTCCTGCATGAGTCGACGCATGGAGAGAGCGGGCGTCATGAAGGCGCTAGCCTTGATCGTGGGGGGCGAGATTACCTCCTCTTCCATTACGGACTACCTCGCTTCTTTGCCGACGTCGACGGCAACTTCCGGCACCCAGAAACCGGCCTCATCGGTTCCTTCCTGAACGAGCTGATGGGTGAAACGTTTCCGTTGTTCGCCCAAGACTACGAGTTGCCCTGGTTGACGGCTTCGGAGTTTCGAAACCGCCATTTTTCGATGGCCTTGACGAAGATATTCAGCCGACATGCCTAACAAGCCGATTATCACGATCCAGGTCAACGACGACCAGTTCAAGGCGTTTTCCGAACTGTTCGACAAACACCAGGAAAAGGTCCAGGCGCTGCCCAAGGATTGGGAGAAGATCAGCGGCAGCGCGTCCGAAGGCTCCGAAGCGATGGCGGCGGCCATTGCCACGGTGACGACTGGGCTGATGGAAGCGGGCAAGCATGCCCACCTGTTGTCATCGCACCTGCATTCCGCTTCCGAAGCTCAGCGTCAGTTCGGCGTGGCCTCGCGTCAGGGTGCCGTGCACATGCACAGCATGGCCAAGGACGCCAAGACGCTCGCCGATCGCGTGTTCGGCATCGGCAAGTTCCTGTTCAAGGTCGGCGTACTGGGCGGCGCGTCGGGGCTGCTGGGCGGCTTCGGCCTGGACAAGCTGGCGCAGAGTGCCGTCAGCAACCAGCGTGGCGCCCGCAGTTTAGGTCTTAGCACCGGGCAATACCGCGCCTTCGGCACGGACTTCGGCCGCTATGTCGACCCGTCCGCGCTGGAGAATATCGCCAACGCGAAGAACGACTATCTGGGGCGCATCTGGCTGCAGCGCGCTACCGGCATGAGCGCGGATGCTATCCAGTCGCAGGACGCCGGTACGCTGGCCGGCAGTCTCGCCATGAAGGCGCACGACTGGTGGAACAAGACCCCGGCCGCCCAGCGCACTAGCACGAACCTGCAGACCGCCGGCTTCACGGAACTGGGCTTCTCGCTGGACGACATGCGCCGGCTGGGGGCTGCATCCAAGGAAGAGCTGGCGCAGGCACAACGCCAATACCAGGCGGACAGCAAGCGTCTCAACATCACCGACCGCAGCACCGACGCCCTGTTCACCTTCCGGCGCGACTTGCTTCTCGCCGGACAGTCGCTGGAGACGGCGTTCAGTCGCCGACTGGCGCAGCTCGGGCCATCGTTGGGCGGCCTGATCACGGTGCTGGAGAAGGATGCGGAAATCCTGATCAACAAGATTTTCACCCCGCAGCATGTGCAGGCCATCGAGCACGGCGTCGATCAGTTCACGAAGTTCCTGGGGTCCGACGTATTCAAGAAGGACATGGACACCTTCCTTGGCGCATTGGACGCCGTCGCGAGCGCGTTGTGGAAGTTCGCCAAGTGGCTCGCGCCCAACTCGGGGCTGACTGATCCGAATGCCTCGCCTTCGTCTCCCGCGCCTATTGCTGCCCTGAAACCGACCACGGAAGGCGTCAGGCAAGCTACTTGGGTCGCCGAAAAATACAACGACATCGTTTCCGGGAAGTCGCATCTTGCAGCCAAGGACAGCGTCATCGCTGGCTTACTGCGCTCCTATTCGGTGTCTCACGGGATTGAGCCGGCGTTGTTGCACGAATCGCCGCAATACAAGCGCGCTTTTTCGGAGCTTGAATCCGCGAATCGTCTGCCGGCGGGAATACTTTCAGCCCTTGGTGCGGCCGAGTCGGGATTCGACCCCAAGGCAAAATCCAACAAAGGTGCGCAAGGGTTGATGCAACTCATGCCCGCCGTTTCCAAAGCGCTAGGCGTGCAGAATCCTTATGACCCCATGCAGTCCGCCATGGGCGGATCGGTGCTTTTCAAGCAACTACAGGGGCGGTATCACGGCGATCTGCGCAAGGAGATCGCGGCATGGAACTGGAATCCCCGATCGCTTGACGCCGATATCCGAAAAAATGGGGAGAACTGGGAAAACCACGCGCCGAAGGAAACGCGGGATTTCATCGAACGCGTCATGCGCAATCTGGCGCAGATACAGCGTGAGCAGCCCATCAAGGTCGAAGTGCACGTCACCAACAAAACCGGGACCAACGTGGCGGTTTCCGCCAACGCGGCGCGTCTGTAATGGCCAATAACATCATCGCCAATGCTGGACGCTTGGCCTACGATCTGGCGTTCCAGATATCGCCCATCGTGTTGGTGGGCGGGATCGCTTCATCGAGCATCGGCAATGCATTGCCGATCATCGCGTTGCTGGGTCAGTCTCTGGGGCTTTTGCAGGGTATCGTCAGCAGCGGCATCAATGATCAAGACCCATTCGCGCGATTCGTGCCCATCCCGGGCGGAACGCTGGTCAATAACACTATCGGCACGTATCCCTTCGCGAATCAGACGGTTGCCGCCAACGCCGTGATCCAGCAGCCGTTGAACATCTCGCTGCAGATGATCGCGCCAGTCAAGGATCTAGGCGGCTACTACACGAAACTGGCGATCCTGACGGCGTTGCAAGGAAGCCTCCAGACGCACAGCGCGCAAGGCGGCACCTTCACCATTGCCACGCCAGCCTATCTCTACACAAATTGCCTGATGACGGCGATGACGGACATTACCTCGGGCGATACGCGGCAACAGCAAGTGTTGTTTCAACTCGACTTCACGCAGCCCTTGATCACCCAGCAATCCGCAGCGAATGCCTTGTCGGCCTTCATGAACAAGCTTTCTGGCGGTGGCATCCTGACGTCGTCCGCTCCCTCCAGTGCGAGCGCATTGGGCGGTAGCGCCGCGCAGGGTGCCGCTGGCGCGCTTTCCGGGTCGCCGGCAGGGATCATTACCTATCCACTCGGCGCGCAGCCGACAGCGCCACTTCTGGGGGCCGGGTGATGACGACGCTTATTCCTTTTCAACCTAACGGCAAGGTGCTGCCGCCTTTTCAGACGACCTTGATGCTGGACGGGCAATCCGTTGGCGCGCAGGCGCAATGGAGCATGGCAGCCCAGCGCTGGTATCTGATCCTGATCGACAGCCAGGGTAACCGCCTCTGGACCGGCCCGATGGTGGGTTCCTCGCTTGATTTCGACATTCCCTTGGCACCGGGAATTTTCACCACCTCCACGCTGATCTATCGCGCACCGACCGGAAACCTGGAAGTTTCTCCGTGAGGTATTACGACATCGCCATCATCCCCCCGTCCGGAGGCAAGCCTTCGCTCACCTTCCAGTCGCACCCGCAGGGCCAGTTCAACGCGTCGGCACTGGATATCGAGTTCGACCTGCCAGTGACGCAGGCGGGTATTCCGATCGGTGGCCAGACGATCACGATCCACGGCATCTCGCTG
>DATNGL010000248.1:0-3124 GCA_035605895.1 Rhodanobacter sp. | reverse complement strand
AGCAGCAGCATCCCCTCGACCTTGCCGGATTGTTCGATCGGCACCGTGGCCGCCAGCACCACGCTGCCGCGTTCCTCGCCATGGCGCCACACGGTGACGGCCTTGCCGGCGCGCGCCTGCCTGACTTCGGCCGTATCCAGCTGCGGCACGTCCTGCGACCACAGCTCGGCATCCTCCAGTCGGGTAGCCAGCAACGAGCGATACACCAGCGAGGCGAACCAGCCCGGCTGGCCCTCCGCGCCGGGGGCACCGTCGAGCTTGCCGCTGCGCGCCAGCAACCAGCCCGACGGCGACAACACGCGCGCCTGCACCCGATCGGGCACGAGTTCGGTCAGCTCGCTCGACAGCGCGGCGGAATAGCGGCTGAGCGGGCGCGTGTCCGACGCCATGCGGTCGCCATCGGCGTTCGCGTCGTATGCACCCACGCCCAGCGTGAGCAAATCCATGTGGCGCGGCAGGCGCAGTTCGACCTGATAGCCGCTGCCGTCCTCCTGCCAACGCGCGTTGAGCTGATCCGGCAGGCCGGCCACCGCCGGATCGAGCGGCAGCGCGGCCAACGGTCCCGGTGCCGCGCTGGCCAGCAGGTAACGCCGCTGGCCGGCGGCATTGCCGAGGGTGAGGATCAGATGATCGGCCAGCAGGGCGTTCGGGTCCTCCGCATCGGCGCGCGTGCGACGCGCATCGGCCACCCGTGCATACAGGTAAAGGCCATCGTCGTCCTCGGCCAGCAGCAACTGGCCACGCCGTGCAAACGGCTGGCTCCATGGCGTCAGCGGCGCCCAGTCGTCGCCATAACCGTCCACCGTGATCGGCCCCGGCGCCGACTGCACATACCAGCTCGGACCAGTGGCTGGCGGCACCGCGCGGGTCACCGCCAGGCTACGCGCCACCACCTGCGCCGAAGCCTGCAAGGCCTGCGCCTGGCCGTCGCGCAGCAACGCCTCCATCTGCCGCACATCGAACCAGCCCGCCACCGGCAGCGCCAGCGTGCACAGCGCCACCAGCAACAGTTTCCGGCGCAAGGTCATGCGGTCGCCCGTGACAGATCAGTCGGCATGGGCCGATGCCACCGGGTAAGGCTGGTAGCGCGACGCCACCACGACCTGCATGAACGCGTCGAGCAGCGCACGTCGAGAGGGATCGTTGTCGTCGAAGCTCATCGACCAGCTCAGCCGGATGCCACTGGCCTGGCCCGGGTCGCAGAACACCAGCACGTCGTCGACGTGATCACCGCCTTCGTAGACACTGGCCTCGCATGGCATGTCCGGATTGCGCACGCTGAAGCTCGCCACCTTTCCGGCCGGATCGAGCTGCAGGTAGTGCTTGCGATCCGCCTGCACCTCGGCCGCCAGGCTGGGCAGCTTGCGCGGCCACACGTTGAGCACCATCACGCGCTGCGGCTTGCCGCTCCATTCGCCCTGGTACAACACCGCGTCGACCCCGATCGCCCGCGCATACGTGCAGCAGTCGCGCGTCCAGTCCGCCGGCGTCGTGACGGCAATCGCCCATGCCGGCGCCGCGCCATCACGGGCGCCATGCGCCAGCACATCGTTGGCCGGCGAGGCGCGCGCCAGCGCGGCGACAAGCAGCAGCACGAACCAGATCGCCCGTCTCGTCACGGCTTCCATCGGTAACCCACGCCATGCACGGTCTCGATCGCGTCGAACTCGGGCGCCACCGCGATGAACTTCTTGCGGATGCGCTTGATGTGCGAGGTGATGGTGGCATCGTCGACGACGAGTTCGGCCTCGCGCATCAGCTGGTCACGGTTCTTCACGTGGCCGGGGAAACGGATCAGCGTGTGCACCATCCAGAACTCGGTGACGGTGAGCGGGATCTCCTCGCCGTTCCAAGTGATCCGCATGCGCTCGGATTCCAGCTTCAGCGGGCCGTGTTCGATCACCGTCTCGCTGGAGGCCGGTGCCTTCAGCGACTCGATCCGGCGGAACAGCGCGGCGATGCGCGCGGCCAGCTGGTGCAGGCTGGTGTCCTTGCTGAGGTAATCGTCGGCGCCCAGGCGCAGGCCGGAGATCACGTCGAAGTCCGAATCGCGCGCGGTGAGGAAGATCAACGGCAGCGTGGACGACTTCGCGCGCAGTTCGCGACACAGGTCGAAGCCGCCCTCCGGCTCGTCGCCCAGGCCGATGTCGATGATCACCAGCTCGGGCAGCTTCATCGCGAAGGCGCTGGAGGCCGCCTGGCGCGAGCCATAGCCGCGGGCGTCGTAGCCGAAGCGGTTCAGCGCCTCGACGTAGTTGGCGCGGATCAACGGTTCGTCTTCGACGATGGCAATGCTGCGGCCCATGGCGTGCTCCCTGATGGATGATCGCAGCGTGCTATGCGCGCCGCGCTGGCGCAAGTCGTCCAGCGCAACTGCCAGCGTTTCGCCACATGCCAGCGGCAAATCGCCCGGGTTGCGTCGTGCCTTGCGCCGCAACCGGCGGTTTGATGTGGCCGAAGGTTAGCCACCGCGAGGACAGCCATGAAAACCGACTCCCCCCAACACGACCCGAATGCCGAATTGCGCAGCTTCGAGCCGCTGCGCATCAGCCTGGCGCTGGGCGCCCTGCTGCTTGGCCTGCTGCTCGGCATCCACTGAGGCGATCGCCATGTTCCGGCCCATGCATGATCCATCGAGCTTCAACCCGTTTGCCGTGGAAGGCGTCCGCACGCCCGGCGCGAAGGGAATCGCGCCGGGCGCGGGCCAGCAGGAGCCCGACCCCGACTGGCAGCCACTGTAACCCCGTCCCGTCCGACATGGTGGTTCCTTTCCCCTCGCTTGCGAGGGGATTTTTTTTGTGTCGCCAGCGCCGTCCCGGTCGCCCGCGTTTCGCCACGAATGCGCCGCGCCGCGACGCCGGCGCGCCGCTGTCCCGGCCGCTGCGCGTGCGGCAATGCAGTCGTGCCACCGGCACTCAACAGAGGGAATCACCATGCATGCATCACCCCGATTCATGCCCGCGCTGCGCCACCTGCTGGTGCTGGGCGGGTTGCTGTTCGGTCTGGCCGCGCACGCCACCGCGCCCGGCAGCGGCGAGCTGCGCCTGCACGACCGCGCCGGTCACGATCACAGCCTGGCCAGCCTCGATACCGACGTCGATTACCGCATCAGCGGGCTGGTCGC
>DATNGL010000247.1:0-2545 GCA_035605895.1 Rhodanobacter sp. | reverse complement strand
GCCGGCACACCCAGCATCAAGGCGGTCGACGGCAACGGCGCGCTGCCGGCCGGCACGTACAGGCCGACCCGGCTGATCGGGCGCAGCATCCGTTCGACGCGCACGCCGGGTGCGGTATCGACCGCCACCGGCTGCGGCGCGCTGGCGCGGTGGAACAGCTCGATGCGCGCGGCGGCTTCGCGGATTGCCGCTTTCAGCGCGGGATCGAGCGCGGCTTCGGCCGCAACGAACCCGGCCTCGTCCACGGCGATCGCGCCCAGCGTGCAGCGATCGTACTTCGCGCTGAGTTCCCGCAGCGCCGCGTCACCGCGATCGCGCACGGCGGCGATGATCTGCCCGACACCGTGGCGCAATGCATTCGCGCGCGATTGCGCCGGACGCGCGAGCGCTTCGCGCCGGGCCGTTTCATCCAGGGCATTCCAATCCAGTCTCTTCATGCGAGCATCTTCTCGACGGGAAGCACGAACATTTCGCGGGCTCCGGCCTTCTTGATTTCCTCCAGCTGCCGCCAGCTCACCTCGCCGGCGCACAGCGCCTGCAGCATCAGCTGATCGGGCTGGCCGGCCACCGGCAGCAAGGTCGGCTGCGGGCCGCCCGGCAACAACCGGGTCACCGCTTCCAGCGTGTGCCGCGAGGTCTGCAACAGCAGCAGGCGCGATTCGCGCACCTGGATCACGCCATCCAGCCGCTTCAGCAGCAGCTCCAGCATGTCGCCACGCTCGTCCACCGGCAGCGTCTGCGGGCCGGCCAGAACGGCCTCGCTCTCCAGCAGCACGTCGGTCTCGCGCAACTGGTTGGCAACCAGGGTGCCACCGCTCTGAACCAGGTCGCAGATCGCATCGGCGGTACCCAGCTTCGGCGCGATCTCCACCGAACCGGTCAGCGTCACCACGCCGGCTTCGATGCCTTGCGTACGCAGCCACTCACCGAGCAGTCCCGGGTAAGAGGTGGCGATGCGCAGGCCTGCCAGGTCGCCCGGCCCGGCGTAGTCCAGTTCCTGCGGCACGGCGATCGACAGCCTGCACCGGCCGAAACCGAGCGGACGCATTTCGGCCAGCGGCTCGGCCTCGCGTCCGGCGACGAGCCGGAACTCGCCAAGGACATTGCGTCCGACAATGCCGAGGTCGCACACGCCCTGGGCGATCAGGCCCGGGATGTCGTCGTCGCGCACCAGCAACAGGTCCACCGGCTCGCCCTCACCGAAGCAGAACAGCTTGTCGCGGCTCTGCCGGAAGGTGAGGCCGCAACGGGTCAGCAGGTCCAGCGCAGGCTCCGTGAGCCGGCCGGACTTCTGCATCGCGATGCGCAAACGATCGCGTGGTTTCATGCCTTCTTCCTTGCCGTTTGCGCCTGCCGCCGCGCAGCCCGGGCTGCCGCCGCCAGATAGCCGCCGCTGCCCTGGTTGAGGTAACGCGCGACGCGCCCGATCGTGGTGATGCTGACCGCCGTGCGCTCATGGATCTCCCGGTAGGACACGCCTTCAAGCAGATACGGCACCACCCGCCAGCGATCCACCAGCACCTCCAGCTCGGCTGGCGTACACAGGTCGCGCAGGAAGGCGGCCATCTCATCGAGGTTCTTCAGCGACAACAGCGCCTCGTACAGGCTGTGCTCGGCTGATTCGGCCGGGGTCTCGGGATCCAGCGATCGACGCTTCATGATGTACTAATGCATTAATACGAAGGAACGGATCTTAGCCGACACGGGGCGCAGTGGCAATTCCGCCAGGCATGCCTGTCCCGCGCCATCCAGGATGGGGGCGCTGCCGCCCGCCCTCCGAACAGCCCGCCACCAGCAGGCCAGCCCCGACCGAAGCGATCCGACCCGGGGCACTCCTGGCTCCGAAAACAAAAAACCCCCGCCGAAGCGGGGGTTTCTCGAACACGCCGGGAAGTGGAGCCGACTCAGGCCGACTTCTTCTTCGGCGCAGCCTTCTTCGCGGCTGGCTTGGTCACCGTCGGCTTGGCACCGACCACGGCCGGCGCCGCGACGTGCGCGCGCGAATTGCCGTAGCTGCTGCGATAGATCTTGCCGCGGCGGGTCTTGCGATCGCCCTTGCCCATGGAAACACCTGATTGATTGGATGAACGGCCGTCCATCATAGCAGCGCGGGGCCAAACGCCATAGTCAGCCGTGATTATGCCCGGCACAGCCCCGGGTCTCGTCGGGACATGCGCCGGGGTCGATCTGCACGGTGACATGCTCCACTTCGAAGCGCTCGCGCAGGATCTGCCGGATCGCCTGCAGAACCCTGGCACCGTCGGCAGGCTCGTTCAGTTCGGCATGCAGGGTCGCCATCCGCAAACCCGAGGCCAGCTGCCATACGTGCAGGTGATGGATGCTGCGTATGGCCGGGTCGGCGTCGCGCAGCGACTGCTCGACCACGGCACTGTCCACGCCTTCGGGTACGCCCTCCAGCAGGATGTGCGCGGATCGCCGCAGCAATTGCCAGGCATTGCCGAGGATCAGCAGCGACACCAGCAGCGACAGCAGCGGATCCGCCCACAGCCAGCCGAACCAGCGTATCGCCAGCGCGGCGAGCACC
>DATNGL010000246.1:0-10761 GCA_035605895.1 Rhodanobacter sp. | reverse complement strand
CGAGATCACGTAGATGAAACTGCCCACCAGGGCCATCCAGAAATGCGCCGCCAGGCCGAACCGCCCGGCAGTCTTGCCGGTTGCGAGCGGCAGCAGCGCATAGATGCTGCCCCACAGCGCGAAGGTGACGAAGCCGTACATCGTCAGGTGCGAATGTCCGACCGTGAAGTTGGTGAAGTGCCAGATCGCCTGCATCGAACGGAACGCCTCGACCGTGCCCTGGGTCGAGCCGAACAGGTAACCGATCACGGCCACGAAGATGAACATCAGCGGATACGAGTGGATCATGTCGCGATAGCGCCCGCGCATGGTCAGCAGGTAGTTCGCGCTGCCGCCCCACACCGGCACCAGCATCGCCACGCTGAACACGATCGCGGTGGTCTGCAGCCACCACGGCAGCGGGCTGAACAGGAAGTGGTGCCCGCCCAGCAGCGGATAGAACAGCAGGTTCGTCCAGAACGCGAACACGCCCAGCGCGTAGGAATAGATCGGGCGGCTCAGGATCTTCGGGATCGCGTAGTAGAACGCGCCCAGCGCCAGCGGCGTGAACCACATGCCGACCGCGTTGTGCATGTAGAAACCGGAGATCGCCACCTGGCCCAGGCCATGCTGGTACCACGGCAGCACACCCACGATCGCGATCACGCAGGTCCACAGCACGCCGGCGATGGTGTACCAGTTGGAAAGATAGATGTCTTCGCTGCTGCGTCGCAGGACCGTGCCGATCAGGTTCCAGCCGGTCACCAGCAAAGCCGCGAGAAAGATCAGCCGGATCGGCCACGGCCATTCGCGGTATTCCAGGTCGCCGTCGTTGTAACCCAGGTCCAGCGCGACCGTGCCGGCGATCGCCGCGATGTTGAACAGGGCCAGGCCGATCCATGCCAGGCGCCGGCTGTACAACCCGGTGCCGCAGCTGCGCGCCGCGACGTAATACGCCACCCCGACCAGGCCGATGCTGGCCCAGCCGTAAAACGTCGCATTGGTGTGAATGGGCCGCAATCGGCCGAACGTCAGGTACTTCGCCGCCCAGAAATCCGGCGCGCCAAACTTGAACGCCAGCAGCAGCCCGACTGCGGTGGCGAACAGCAGCCAGGCCGTCGCGGTGGCGGTGTAGGCCGAGAACACCGAAGTCAACGCCTGATCGTCTTCCGCGCCCACCATTGACTGATGTGCCGTGGCGCTAGTCTGCATCGTCCCATCCCGCTGCACGTGGCGCGGCGTCCGTCCGGGCGTCGAGTCCCGAGACCATAGACCCGGCCGACGGGCACGACACTGATCCAGATCAGGCAATGCCCAGCTTTGGCGCCAGGGCCTAGGTTTGCTCCGTCCCGCGCGCCCGCTGCGTGCCGACACGCTGCAATGTCTGCCTGAGCGCCAGCGGCTTCAGCGGCTTGTACAGGACGCTGATTCCCGCATCGAGCAGGCGCTGGCGCAGGTCGCTGTCGCGATCCGCGGTGAGCATCACCGTGGGCACGTCGACGTGCAACCCGGCCAATTGCCGCCAGGCATCCAATCCGTTGAACCCGCCATCGAGATGAAAATCCAGGATGTTGATATCCGGCCGCCACGGCACCGCGAGCGCCTGCATCGCATTGCGCGCGGCATGCACTTGCCAGCCCCAGCTGGCCAGCAGGGTGGTCAACGCCGCCAGGGCCGCCGGTTCGTTGTCCAGCACCAGCGCGCGGCCGGCCGGCAATGACTGCTGCGCATCGGTGACCGGCGACGGTCGTACCGCCGCTCGCGCGATCGGCGCGCTGAGGTCGAACACGCTGCCGCGTCCCGGCCATGAGCGCAACCCCAGCGGATGACCGAGCAGGCCGGCCATGCGCTGCGCGATCGACAGACCCAGTCCGAGCCCCTGCCCGCCTGCAGCACTACCGCGACGGAACTCCTGGAAGATCAGCTGCTGTTCGCCCGGCGCGATGCCCGGCCCGGTATCCCACACTTCCACGCGCAGTTGCTGGCCGGATCGGCGCACGCCGAGCAGCACGCGTCCGTGTTCCGCATAACGCAACGCGTTCGACAGGAAGTTCTGCAGCACGCGACGCAGCAGTTGCGGATCGGAATGCACCCACGCGCGGGTGCCGACCACGTCGAAGCGCAGGCCGCGGTCGAGCGCGATCGCGCGGAATTCGGCAGCCAGCGGATCGAGCACGTCGGCCAAGGGAAACGCGCGCGGTTGCGGATGCAGGCGGCCGCCTTCCAGTCGCGCGATGTCGAGCAGGCCGGCGAGCAGGCCTTCGGTGGCGGCCAACGCGCCGTTGAGATGCTGCGCGGTGGTCGCATCGGCGCCGTGCCCGGTGAGCGAGTGGGCGAACAGCTGCGCCGCGTGCAACGGCTGCATCAGGTCGTGGGTCACGGCGGTGAGGAAGCGGCTCTTCGCCTCGTTCGCACCTTGCGCCTCGGCCGAGGCGGCGGCCAGTGCGCGGGTGCGTTCTTCCACCCGCAATTCCAGCGTTTCGTTGACGCGCTTGAGCGCGCCTTCGGCCTGGCGGAATGCCGTGACGTCGGTGAAGGTGGCGACGAAGCCGCCGCCGGGCATCGGGTTGCCGCGGATCTCGACGATGGTGCCGGCGGGAAGGCGTCGCTCGGACAGGTGCCGGGTGCCGGCGCGCATGTACGCCAGCCGGCGCTGCACGCGCTGTTCCGTTTCACCGGGACCGAGCACGCCGGCGTCGATGTTGTGGCGGGTCAGCTCGGCGACCGGGCGACCGACCTGCAGCAGCTCCGGCGGATAGTTGAACAGGCGCGCATAGGGCGTGTTCCACGCCACCAGCTGCAATTCGGCATCGACCACGCAGATGCCCTGGCTCATGTTCTCCAGCGCCGCTTCCAGCACGCGCTGATTGAAGCGCAGGTCCTGCGCCGCCTCGCCAACGATGGCGACGACCGTGTCCAGATCGTCGCGACCCTGCCGATGCACCACTTCCAGCAACAGGCGCGCCGAGGCGGCGCCGATCACGGCGGCCAGTTCGTGCTCCACTTCGGCCACGCGCAGGCGCCCGGACGATCCGGCCGGCGGCGCACCGTGGAACAGATGCTCGACCCGCTCGGCCGGCAGGAAGCGCGCGGCCAGTGCGCGCAGCTCGGTGACGCCGACATCACCCACGCTGACCGCGTGCTCGGCACGGCCGTAACGCGAGCCGGCCACCGCCAGCATCACCGCACCGTTCGCCGCCAGGCTCACCACCACCGCGCGGCCCAGCCGGTTCCAGTCGCCCAGCCCGAGCAGATCGTCCGGCGCCAGCCAGCGCAGGCCGAACGGCCCCTCGTGCAGCCACGGCAACGTCGCCGGCAGCAGCGCGGGCAGCACCGCGTACATCCACACCAGGGTACCGGCGGCGAGCCCCGCCATCACTGCTCGCGGACCCAGCTGCGGCCGGTACATCGCTGCCAGCATCGCCGGGGTCAGCCCGGCCAGTGCGGAGAACGAGATCGCACCGATGTCAGCCAGCGCCTCGTTGCGCGCCAGCAACCGGCTGTACGCCCACGCCAGCAGGATCACCACCAGGATCGCCACGCGCCGGTGGTTCAGCAGCTCGCCACGCAGGTCGCCGTGCTCGTCGCGGCCCCAGCCGGCCTTCACCCGCAATGGCGCAATGAAGTGGTTGACCACCATCAGGCTGAGCGCCAGCGTGGCGATCACCACCATGCTGGTGGCCGCGCTCAACCCGCCGAGAAAGGCGACCAGCGCCAGCCCGTGCCTGCCGCTGGCCAGCGGCAGCGCCAGCACGTACATGTCCGACGACACGCCGCTCGATCCCAGCCATGCATCGCCCAGCCGCGCCAGTGGCAGGATCGGCAGCGAGATCAGCAACAGGTACAGCGGGAACAGCCAGCGTGCGGTGCGCAGGTTGCCGTCGTTGCGGCACTCCACGATGCCGGCATAGAACTGGTGCGGCATGGTGAACATCGCCAGCGCGCCGAGCAGGATCAGCGCCGGGAAACCGCCACTGTCCGGCACCGTCGGCAGGCTGGCCGGCAGGCCCGCCGGCAACGTCGTGAACAGCAGCGTGCCCAGCGCCAGCATCGCACCGAGCTTGAACAGCGACTCGAACGCCATCGCCAGCACCAGCCCGCGGTTGTGCGCCATGGTCGAGGCGCGCCGGGTGCCGAACAGCATCGCGAACAGCGCCATCAGCAACGCCACGTACAGCGCGCTGTCCTGCCACGGCTCGGCCTCGGCGAGCTGACCGTGGCTGAGGATGCCGTAGCTCATCGCCACCGCCTTCAGTTGCAGCGCGATGTACGGCACGATGCCGATCACCACCACCGCGGTGACCAGCGCCGCCAGCCCCGAATGCCGCCCCAATCGCACCGCGATCAGGTCAGCCAGCGAGCCGGCGTTGTACTCGCGCACCAGCTGCACCATCCGGCCGAGGAACTTCAGCGCGAACAGGTACATCAGGATCGCCCCGACGAAGGTCGGCGGCAGCCACCAGCCGGAACGACTGGCCTGGGTCACGGTGCCGTAGAACGTCCATGAGGTGCAGTGGATCGCCAGCGACAGCGCATACACGATCGCCCAGCGTTTCTCGAAAATGTGCGGGCGGCGCTCGCCCAGCAGCGCCACGCCGAATAGCAGGCCCAGCCAGCACAACGCGGCGAAGGCGATGAGACTGGCGCTCAGCATGGTGCTCGAACCTGTGGAAGCGACTTCAGTCGCGATGCTTTTGTCGCTTTATTGATAGCCCATAGCGAAGAGCTTTCGGCTGCCTTTGGCAGCCGAAAGCTCTTCGCTATGAAGCTCTTGGCCCTGAGTGGAGCAACAGCATCGCGCACAGAGCTTGCCCCGGACACGATCCGGGGGGACGCTCCTACAGCTGTGCAAGCGACCGGGCGGCGGCACGCCGCCATCAATGCCCCGCTGGCAACCCCAGCGCCCGCACCGCGTTCACCAGCCAGCGCAACTGCACGCCGTGGCGGCTGTCGTAGTCGGCTCCGGAATATCCCCACCAGTCCCAGCATGCCTGCGGATTCAAGGGCGCGAAACTTGCGCGGGTCTGAGGATATAGCACCGCCACGTCGTAGGCGTCGGCCCAGCGGTTGAAACCGGCATCCTTCACGAAGGCCTCGCCCACCGCATCGGCATTCTGCTTGCAGCCGTGGAACGCGACCATCAACCCGCACGGCTTGCCGTTGAGACAGTCGGGCGGCAGGTAGATGTAGCCGGTTCTGGCCAGTAGTGCGTCGGTTCCGTCGGGGCGCAAGCGATCCTGGTCGAAGCTGCGCAGTTCGCCACGCGCCTGCGTTGCCGCACGTGCCGGCGGGCCGAACATCTGCGCGAAGATTTCGCCGGCGGCATCGAAACCGCAGTGGCCGAGATACGGCGGCACCGACTTTTCGCAGTCGTCGCCGCCGGCGGCGATCGGCAGGTTGTGGGCAAAGGGGCGCTGGCCATCGTCATGCACCTGCATGCCCTTCAGGCCCGGGGTGCTGTCGCGCAACTGCCGGTAGAACTGTGCGCCGGCCTCGGCCACGGCCGGCGCTACCAGCGCGTCATCGCGGCCGTGCAGCAGGTAGACACGAGCATGCGCCAGATCCTTCAGCGCGCCGATCTCGCCAGCTGCGGAGCGCTTGGCGGCGCTGGCCACCAGTGCCGCCACATCCGGCGCCGGCACGCCCTTCATGCAGCTGCCGAGCGCCACGTCGAGCTTGCCGCCGGCGCAGCCATAGGGACCGCCGGCGACGATGGCTGCGTTCGGGAACAGTTCCGGATACGCCAGTTGCGCCTGGCCTGCCATGTACGCGCCGGAGGATAGCCCGGCCACGGCGACCCGCGCCGGGTCGAGCTTCAGCTTCGGCAGGGTGGCGGCCGGCTTCGCCGCGCAGGCGCTGCCGCTGACCAGCAGCAGCGACAGGCCGAGCAGGCGCATCGCATGTTTCAGTGACATGGGGGAGTCTCCCGGTTCGGTGTTAGCGATGCGCGTGCCGGCCCGTGCGCGGCCGCTGCAGCAGCTTCGCACGGACCGGCCGGTGGTGGCAGCTGGAATCAGAACGTGTAGCGTGCGCTCAGCGTCACCATCCGTGGCGTACCGTAATAGCCGGTGTAGATGCCCAGCGCGCCAACGTTGTAGCCCGTGGTGCGATACGACTTGTTGGCCAGATTGGTGCCCTGCAGGCTCAGCGTCCAGGGCTTGTTGACCTGCCAGATGATGCCGGCGTTCCACAGGCCGTAGGCCGGTTGCGCGATCAGCGGCGACAGGGTGGTCTCCGGATACACCATGGTCTGGTAGGTATAGTTGATGCGCGCGGTGAGGCTGCCGCCGTTGGACAGCGGCTGGGTGTTCTCCAGCGACAGGGCGCCGGAGAACTTGGGCGCGTTGGTGAACTTCTGCGAGTCGGCGATGTTCACCCCGCTGCTGAGGAATTTGGTGTACTTGGTGTGCAGCCACGCGAAGTTGCCACTGAGCAGCCAGTTTTCCGACGGCTTCCAGGCGAACTCCTCCTCCAGGCCATCGATATGGCCCTTGCCGGCGTTGGTGAAGTCGCCGAAGAAGCCCTGGCTGCCGTTCGGTAGGGTATAGGAGCTGAACACCGACAGCTGGATGTCCGAATAGATGTTGTGGAACAGCGCCGTGTTCATCATCAGCGCGTCGTCGAAGAAGGTCATCTTGCTGCCCAGTTCGAACGACTGCACCTTCTCGTCCTTGATCGGCCGGCACGACGACGGGATCGCCGTGCAGTTGGCGCGGATGTTGTACCCGCCGGAGTGGAAGCCGGCGCTGTAGCTGGCGTAGAGCCTGACGTCGTCGTTGACGCTCCAGTCCAGCGATGCCTTGGGCGAGGCATTCTTGGAAGTGTGCGAGCCGGTGAAATCGGCCAGCACCGCGATCGGCGTGGAGAAGCTCTCGTCGGCGTAGCCGTAGTTCTGGATCACGGCGCCCTTGGTTTCGCGGGTGAGGCGTGCGCCCAGGTCGAGGCTCAGGCTCGGGCCGAGATCGAAGGTGAAGTCGCCGTAGGCGGCCAGGCTGCGCGTGTTGATGCGGCCACCGGTGCTGCCGTACTGCGACAGACCGAGCGTGCTGTACGGCGGCGAGCCGAGGAAGATGTTGTGGATCTCGCCGGCGGCATCGCCGTTGAAATAGTACAGGCCGGCCACGCCATGCACACTGCCGCCGGAGTCGTAGTTGGCCTGGAATTCCTGGGTGAACTGGTGATCGCGGTAGATCGCGTTCACGTCGGCGATCTTCTCCGGCAGCGTGTCGAAGTCGATGTTGGTGTCGGTGGAGGAACCGCGCACGGCGGTGACCGACTTCAGCGACCATGCCTCGCTGGCGATCCAGTTCATCGTGAGCGAGCTGCCGTACAGCTTGGTGTGGTTGAGCTGCGGCATGCCGCTGCGCGTGTCGAAATCGCTGGCCAGCGGCTGATAAGCCGGGTCGAGCTTGTTGACCGTGAGCATCTTGGCCCCACGCGGGTTGGAGTTGTCGCGCACGCCGTCGATCGACAGTTGCGCGTTGAAGCTGTTCGACGGGAAGTAGCCGATCGTGGCGCGCGCGGAATTGGTGTTCTTGTTGCCGTTGCGGCTGCCGCTGAGGACGTCCTTGCCGTAACCGTCATTGTGCTCGCTGGCCACTGCGATGCGGCCACGCCAGACCTGATCGGCGCTGGCGCCGCCGAGGCTGGCCTTGACGTCCTTCTCGCCGTGGGTGCCGGCGGTCACCTGGGCCGAGCCCTCGGTCTTCACCGGCAGCGGTGCGGAGACGTACTTGATCGCGCCACCGATGGTGTTCTTGCCGTACAGGCTGCCCTGCGGGCCGCGCAGCACCTCGATGCGGCTGACGTCGAACACGCTCAGCACGGCGCCCTGCGGACGCGCCATGTAGACGTCGTCGAGATAGATGCCGACAGCGGGATCGAAGCCCCAGGTCGGGTCGGCCTGGCCGATGCCGCGGATGTAGGCGGTGAGCGTGGTGTTGGAACCGCGCGCCGCATAGATCTGCAGCGAGGGCACCTTGCCCTGCAGGTCGCTGAGGTCCTGCACGTTCTCGTTGAACAGCTTTTCCGCGGTGAACGCCGTGACCGCGATCGGCACGTCCTGCAGGGTCTCCTGACGTTTGCGCGCCGTGACCACCACCGTGCCCAACTGCTTGGCGTTGGCAGGCCTGGCCACCGCACTGGCCTTGTCGGCCGTTGTCGTGTCGTCACCGCTTTGCTGCGCGTGCAGCGGCACCGCACACAACAGGCCGGTGGCCAGACCGATCGCCAGAGACAGAGACGTACGCTTCATGGTTTCCCCTCACAGTGAAGCCCGCATCCGCGATGAAGGCTGATGCGGGCCAGAATAGGCAGCTGTCAGCGCGACGACACTTGTACCTTCGTACAGTGCCCGCCCTGCGCATGCCCGTCGATACTCGGGTCTCTGTCGAGTCCGACCAAGCGCAAACGGGGAACCGCAAGAATGGCATTTCTGATCGTGCTGGCCGCGCTGTGCTTTCTGATGCTGGCGGCGTATCGCGGCCACAGCGTGATCCTGTTCGCGCCGATCGCCGCGCTGGGCGCAGTGCTGCTGACCGAGCCGGCGCTGGTGGCGCCGATCTTCACCGGCCTGTTCATGGACAAGATGGTCGGCTTCCTCAAGCTGTACTTCCCGGTGTTCATGCTCGGCGCGCTGTTCGGCAAGCTGATCGAGCTGTCCGGGTTTTCCCGGTCCATCGTCGCGGCCACCATCAACCTGGTCGGACGCAGCCGCGCGATCCTGTCGATCGTGGTGGTCTGTGCGCTGCTCACCTACGGCGGCGTGTCGCTGTTCGTGGTGGTGTTCGCCGTGTATCCGTTCGCCGCGGAATTGTTCCGCGCCAGCGAGATCCCGAAACGGCTGATTCCCGGCACCATCGCGCTGGGCGCATTCACCTTCACCATGGACTCGCTGCCCGGCACACCGCAGATCCAGAACATCATCCCCACCGCGTTTTTCGGCACCAATACCTGGGCGGCGCCGTGGCTGGGCACGATCGGTGGCGTGTTCATCCTGATCGCGGGCCTGGGCTACCTCGACTGGCGCCGGCGCCGGGCCGCTGCCGCGGGCGAAGGCTACGGCACCGAACTGGTCAATGAACCGGCGTCGTTCGAGCACGGCAAGCTGGCCCATCCGCTGATCGCGCTGCTGCCACTGGTGCTGGTCGGGGTGGGCAACAAGCTCCTTACCGACCTGATCCCGCGCATCTATGGCTCCACCCAGTCGTTCATTCCCGCCGTCGTCGGCGAGGCGGCGCCGGTCGTGCAGGAGGTGTCGAAGATCGCCGCGATCTGGGCCGTCGAGGGCGCCCTGCTGCTGGGCATCGTGTGCGTGCTGGTGTTTGCCTGGCGACCGGTGCGCGAGCGTTTCGCCGAAGGCAGCAAGCTGGCGGTCAGCGGCGCGCTGCTGGCCTCGATGAATACCGCTTCCGAATACGGATTCGGCGCCGTGATCGCCGCCCTGCCCGGTTTCAAGCTGGTTGCCGATGCCCTGCATTCGATTCCCGATCCGCTGGTCAACGAAGCGGTCACGGTCACCGCTCTGGCCGGTATCACCGGTTCAGCCTCCGGCGGCATGAGCATCGCGCTGGGTGCGATGGCGCAGACCTTCATCCACAACGCGCAAGCCGCCGGCATTCCGATGGAGGTCCTGCATCGGGTGGCCGCGATGGCCTCCGGCGGCATGGACACCCTGCCGCACAACGGCGCGGTGATCACCCTGCTGGCGGTGACCGGACTGACCCACCGGCAGGCCTACAAGGACATCTTCGCGATCACCGTGATCAAGACCCTGGCGGTGGCCGTGGTGATCGCCGCGTACTACCTGACGGGCGTGGTCTAGAAACCGCACCAACGACAACACGGCGCATCAGGACTGCATCCGCCGCGCGCAGGTCGCCGAAGGCCTCGTGCTCGCCGATGGTGCCAAGATCGCGATGATCGATTACCGGCAACGCCACGGTCGCTGGCCCGCCAATAATGCGCAGGCCAGCCTGGCGGCGCCGGACGGTATCCCCGGCGTCAACACCGACCGTGTGAGCGTGGACGCGAACGGCCGGATCGGCGTGCATTTCAATGCCACGCTACCGCAGAAGGCCAATCAGGCCATTGCCGGCAAGCCCCTTGGTCCTGTGCAGGCGATGCAGGTGCAGGACCGCGACCGGGCATGGTCGTGCAGCTCGCCCGATATTCAGGCCAAGCCCCTGCCGCCCGGTTGCCGGCAACCCTGACCCGGCCGGTGCCGAATCTCCGGGGCCCGGGGCAGTCCCCCGGATCCGGCGGCAGGGCGCGCCTGAATGCGGCGGCACACGCCCCGGCACGCTGCCGCGCAAACCCGTATAATCCTCGGGTTAACCTTCCGATAACCCACGTGGTGGCTGCATGCGCCACCCGAGTCGATCCCATGTCCATCGAAAACCTGCGCAATATCGCCATCGTCGCCCACGTCGACCACGGCAAGACCACCCTCGTCGACTGCCTGCTCAAGCAGTCGGGCACGCTGAGCGAGCGCACGGTGCTGGCCGAGCGCGTGATGGACTCGAATGACCAGGAAAAGGAACGCGGCATCACCATCCTGGCCAAGAACACCGCGATCACCTGGCGCGGCAACCGCATCAACATCGTCGACACGCCGGGACACGCCGACTTCGGCGGCGAGGTGGAGCGCGTGCTGTCGATGGTCGACTCGGTGCTGATCCTGGTCGACGCGATGGACGGCCCGATGCCGCAGACCCGCTTCGTGACGCAGAAGGCGTTCGCGATGGGCTTCAAGCCGATCGTGGTGATCAACAAGGTCGACCG
>DATNGL010000245.1:0-6564 GCA_035605895.1 Rhodanobacter sp. | reverse complement strand
TCACGACCTGTGGCTGGATGGGTGGCTGGCGCACGCACTGTGCTCATCGGTTACTGACCTCTCGGTGTGGCCTTGCGGCCCCCGTTGATTTTTATTGGAATGCGACGACGTCGCTCGCGCTGCAGCCGTGGCGGTGACTTGTTGCCGGGAGGGCCTTGCAGCCCGCCCGCCACGGGTTTCCGACAACAAACGACTCCCCCTCAAGAGTGCCGTGATTGACACCAGTGCTAGTCTCAACTCCGGCGTTCAAGCACAAGATGTTGTGGTTGGTTCCGGATAGGGAAGTTAACCCTGCCGCCCCGGGAAGTAAAGTCCCCGCGCAGCCCTCCGGCCGATGGAACCCGCGCGCCGCGGACCGGTCGAACCAGCGCCGTCTTCACCCCAGCCAAGGAGAACCCCATGTTGCCTCGCCACCTCCGCCTGCCGTCCTGGCTGGCCGGCCTGCTGGCCGCCGCCGTGATCGCCCTCGGCCTGTTGCCGGCCGGCAGCCGCGCCGCCACCTTGCCGGCGGCGGTCGACGGCCAGCCGATGCCGTCGCTGGCGCCGATGCTGACCCGGGTGACCCCGGCGGTGGTGAACATCTCCAGCACCACGCGGGTGCCGGTGCGCGACGCGTATTTCGACGACCCGATGGTGCGCCAGTTCTTCGGCCTGCCGGCGACGCCGCGCGAACGGGTGGAGCAGAGCCTGGGCTCGGGCGTGATCGTGGACGCGGCCAAGGGTTACATCCTGACCAACAACCACGTGGTCGCCGGCGCCGACGACATCAGCGTGACCCTGCAGGACGGGCGCACCTTCAAGGGCAAGCTGATCGGCACCGACCCGGCCACCGACGTGGCGGTGGTGCAGATCCGCGCCGACAACCTGCACGCGCTGCCGATGTCCGACTCCTCCACCCTGCGCGTGGGCGACTACGTGGTGGCGGTGGGCGAACCGTTCGGGCTGGGCCAGACGGTAACGGCCGGCATCGTCTCGGCGCTGGGACGTTCGGGCCTGGGCGACTCCAGCTACCAGAATTTCATCCAGACCGACGCCTCGATCAACCCCGGCAACTCCGGCGGCCCGCTGGTCAACCTGCGCGGCGAACTGGTCGGCATCAACACGATGATCTTCTCGCCCTCGGGCGGCAACGTGGGCATCGGTTTCGCCATTCCGAGCAACCTCACCGGCGAGGTGATGAAACAACTGATCGCGCACGGCAAGGTGGAGCGCGGCAATCTGGGCCTGCAGGCACAGGCGATCACCCCGCGCATCGCCCAGGCGCTCAAGCTCAAGAGCAACAAGGGCGTGGTGGTCACCGGCGTCAGCGACGGCTCGGCCGCCGCACACGCCGGCCTGCAACCGGGCGACGTGCTGACCTCGCTGGACGGCAAGCCGCTGCAAAGCGTGCAGCAGCTGCGCAACACCGAAGGCCTGCTGCCGCTGGGCAGCACGCTGCAGATCGGCATCGTGCGCGATGGCCAGCCGCGCCAGGTCGCCGCCATCCTCACCGCGGAGAAACTGGCCAGCATCGACGGTGGCCAGCTCGACCCGCGCCTGGCCGGCGTGCGCTTCAGCGAGCTGAGCCAGAACCAGCGCGACCAGGGCTGGTACGGCGCGGCGATCACCGCCGTGCGGCCGAACAGTCGCGCCGCCCAGGCGGGATTGAGCAGCGGCGACGTGGTGATCGGCGTGGGCAACCAGCGCATCACCAGCCTGCGCATGCTGCGCGGGCTGGCCGGCGTGCACCTGCGTCAGCTGGTGCTGGTGGTGGCCGATGCCGACGGCAGCCACTACGTGCTGATCAACTGACCCTGGCGGCGGCGGCGGATTCCGGGAACCGATGGCAGGCAAAAAGCGGACGTGGATCGCCCGGGAGCCGTGCTCCGGCGCACAACCCGGGTGCGGTCATGGCGCAAATGCATGAAAGTGCTTGATGTTTTGTGTTCAGGCCGATGAAATACCCTAGGAGCCCGTCGGGCTTTGGTGGTCGAGGCGAGAATGCGGCTGTGCGAGGACAGATTTCTGACGATTTGCCGGTCCATAGTGGTTCTATGGACCAAGAATCGGCAGGAATATGGACCGCACAGTCGGATTCGCAGACCGGCCAACCAAAGCCCGACAGGCCCCTAGGTCGGCTGCCATCCGGCCTCACCTGCGGGCGATCCGCCCGTCTCATTGCCATTGTTCTCAATCACGCCGGGGTTTCCCACGATCATGTCCGTTCGTCTTGTCCGCCTGCTGTCCGTCGCTCTGTTCGGGGCCTGTCTTTCCACTGTCGCATTGGCCAAAACCCAGCATGCGGCCAACAAACCGGCACAGGGCACCGGCAGCCTGATCTGGCGCGGCGATGACGCCACCGCCAATGCGGTGATGAGCGAAGTGTCCGCCGCCTGGACCAAGGCCGGCCACGGCCGTGTCGAGCTGCAGCCGTTCAACACGGCCTCCGGCATCGATGCGGTGAGCAACGGCACGGCCGACCTCGCCGGCAGTGCGCGTCCTTCCGACGGCAGCCCGCAGAACGCGCGGCTCACCTTTACCCCGGTGGCCTGGAACGGCCTGGTGATCATCACCCAGGCGTCCAACCCGATCAGCAACCTCACGCTGAAGCAGGTGCACGACATCTACTACGGCAAGATCCACAACTGGAGCGAGGTCGGCGGCCGCAACGCCCCGATCGACGTGTATGCGGTGGCCAGCCCCGGTGACGGCATCGAGTACAGCCTGCGCAGCCTGCTGTTCGGTCGCGGCAACCAGCCGGTCGCGGCGCCGCGCCTGTACGTCAACACGCGCAAGCTGGAGGAAGGCATCGCGCTGAACCCGAACGGCCTGGGCGTGGCCATGCTCGCCGGCATCAGCGGCAACTCGAAGCTGAAGGCGATCCCGATCAACGGCCGCGCCGCCACCCCCACCAACATCGCCAACGGCAGCTATCCGTTGTTCGTTCCGCTGTACCTGGTGACCAATCCCGCCGACCCGAAGGCCGCCCAGGCGCAGGCCTTCATCGACTTCCTGCAGACCGAGCCGGCCAAGGCCGCCTTGCGCCGGCATGACGTGCTGCCGTACCAGGACGGCATGCAGCTGGCCGCGATGGACGACGCGCGCCGCAGCACCATCCTCGCCGAAGTCGGCGCGCACGTGAACCGCATCCCGCGGCCGGGCAATGCCGGCGAACGCTCGCAGGCCTCGCTGGCGGCAGTCAATACCGTGGCGGCGGCGCAATTGCGCACCACGACGGGTCATGCCAGTCGCCCGGCCGAGGAGCGGCAGAGCGGGCTGGACCACGTCGACGGCAGCGTGGCGAACGTCAGCGTCAGCAGCATCGGGCACGCCCACGGCAGTGCCACCACGGTCAACGCCGCGCAGTCCAGCGGCACGGCGTTCCGCGGCGTCCGCGCCGACGCCAGCCAGACCACGACCCGCGCCGGCGGCAAGACCTATACCGTGAGCAAGGGCGATACCTTGTCCCTGATTGCCAAGCGGCACGCCGTCGAGGTGGCCCAGTTGCGTGAGTGGAACCATCTGAAGAACGACCAGATCCGGCTGGGCCAGGTGTTGCGCGTCAGCAACCAGTAAGCGGCCGGGAGAGGTGCCGATCCTCGCGCTCACGCTGGATCTGGACGACACGTTGTGGCCGGTGTTGCCCGCGCTGGAACGCGCCGACCAGGCCGTCGACGCGTGGCTGCGGCAGCACCATCCCGACGTGGCACGCGCGTGGCCGATCACGGCCATGCGCGCATTGCGCGCGCAGATCGCCGCCGAACGGCTGGATCTTGCGCATGACTTCACCACCCAGCGCCAGCTCACCATGCGCCACGCGTTCGCCGCCTGCGGCATCGCCGACGCGCCGATCGATGCGCTGTGGGAAATCTACTTCGCCGCGCGCAACAGCGTGGAGCTGTATCCGGACAGCCTGCCCGCGCTGCAGCGGATCACCGCACGCTGGCCGTTGGTCAGCCTGACCAACGGCAACGCCGACCTGCAGCGGATCGGCATCCACGCGCACTTCGTCCACCAGATCTGCTCGCGCGACACCGGCATGGCAAAGCCCGACCCGCGCATCTTCCTGGCCGCCGCCGACCTGCTCGGGGTCGCTCCGGCCGAGCTGCTGCACGTCGGCGACGACCCGGCGATGGACATGTGCGGCGCGCGCGAAGCCGGGCTGCGCACCGCCTGGATCAACCGCGAGGGCCGGCCCTGGCCGACCGGGATGGGACCACCGCCCGAACTGGACCTGCCCGACATGGCGGCGCTGGCCGACTGGCTGGACGCAGGTTTTTCCGACGGCTGAAGCGCAGCGCGGATTGTTCTTGCGCGCCGGCGCGCTCATCATGGGCTATCGCTGACGAAGGATTGTGCATGTCCGCCCTGATCGAACGCCGCCCCGGCCAACGCCACGGCATTGCCATCGAAACCACTGACGCGGCGCACCTTGCCGCGAGCCGACGGCGACTCACGGCGGCCCAGCGCCGCTGGCTCGGCGAGAGCGGCTTCGAGGCCACGCCGGGGTCGTTCGCGCTGTTGCCGGATACCACCGGCAGACTCGCGCGCGTGCTGGTCGGGGTGAATCCGGAAGATCCGCTGGCCGCGCTGGCCGGATTGCCGTGCAGCCTGCCCGACGCGGACTACCGGCTCGCCAGCGAAGGCGTGCTGGCCGATCCCTCGCTGGCCGTGCTGGGCTGGGCCCTGGGTGCCTACCAGTTCACCCGCTACCGGCCGGCGAAGCGTGCGCCGGCGCGACTGATCGTGGCAGCCGACGAGCTGGCGCGGCTGGCTCCGCTGGTCGAGGCGACCCGGCAGGTACGCGACCTGGTCAATGCGCCGACCGAGGACATGGGGCCCGAGCAGCTCGGCGCCGCGATCAAGGCGCTGGGCAAGACCCACAAGGCCAGGGTGCGCGACTGGGTCGGCGACGAGCTGCTCAAGGCGAACTTCCCGACCATCCACGCGGTGGGTCGCGCCAGCCATCGCGAGCCGCGGCTGATCGAGCTGAACTGGGGCGCGGGCAACGACCCCAGGCTGGTGATCGTCGGCAAGGGCGTGTGCTTCGATACCGGCGGCCTGAACCTCAAGGGCGGCGACGGCATGCGCTGGATGAAGAAGGACATGGGCGGCGCGGCGCATGCGATCGCACTGGCCGGCCTGATCATGCAGGCGAAGCTGCCGGTGCGGCTCACCCTGCTGGTGCCGGCGGTGGAGAATGCGGTGGCCGGCAACGCGATGCGGCCGGGCGAGGTGATCACCACCCGTGCCGGCCTCAGCGTGGAGGTCGACAACACCGACGCCGAAGGGCGCCTGATCCTGTGCGATGCGCTGGCCTACGCCGCCGAGCAGCGGCCCGGCCTGATCATCGACTTCGCCACCCTCACCGGCGCCGCCCGCGTGGCGCTGGGGCCGGATCTGCCGGCGCTGTTTGCCAACGACGACGCGCTGGCCGCGGCGGCCTTGCAGGCCGGCACCGCGGTCGCCGACCCGCTGTGGCGGATGCCGCTGTGGCGGCCGTACCGGCGCATGCTCGACTCGTACCTGGCCGATTTCGCCAATGCCGGCCCGTCGCGCCACGCCGGCGCGATCACCGCTGCACTCTACCTGGAGCGCTTCGTGCCTGAAGGCACGCCGTGGCTGCATCTGGACACTTACGCCTGGAACGATGCCGACCGCCCGGGCCGCCCCCGCGGCGGCGAAGCCATGGGCCTGCGCGCAATCTTCGCGTTGCTGCAACAGCGTCATCCACCACGATGACGGCTGCAGTGCGAAATCCCGATCGCACGGATGCCTTTCCTTGGAGTTAATTTTCTGTAACAGTCGTTGGGGGCGGACAGCGGCGGCGTTGTAAATCCGGCAGTCCAATCCGGGTCGGCAGCCATCCCCGAGGCCACGTCCAGACGCAGAAGCATGCATTTACCACGGCCAGGTTGAACAAGGAGGCGCTTCGCCTGGCATTTCAGGATGCGGTTCCGCATCCAGCGTTGCGCACAAGAATCGCACCGCAGACCGCTGTACTTTGGGAGGGGCACACACATGAAATACCACTTGAATCACCTGTCGCTGGCCGTGCAACTGGCGCTGGGCGTGGGCCTGTGCACGGCAGCCGGCACCATCCACGCGCAGGATTCGACCGCGGGCGACAGCCCGGCAGCCCAGCAGACCTCGGCGCAATCCGCCACGCCGGAGAAGGCGAAGACCCTCAAGGCCGTGGTCGTCACCGGCTCGCTGATCCGGCGTGTCGACGCGGAGACCGCCAGCCCGGTGGTGACGGTGGATCGCGCCGCGATCACCAACGCCGGCAACCCGACGATGGGCAACGTGCTGCAGGCGCTGCCGAGCATTTCCGGCAAGGCCACCAATCCGCAGAACAACAGCAACGGCGGCGGCATCGCCAGCCCCTCGCTGGAAGCCGGCGGCGGTGCCTCGCGCATCTCGCTGCGCGGTCTGGGCATCGAGCGCACCCTGGTGCTGATCGACGGCCAGCGCATGGCCAACCCGGACGTCAACATGATTCCGCAGAGCATGATCGAGAGCGTCGACGTGCTGGCCGAGGGCGCCTCCACCGTGTACGGCTCCGACGCCATCGGCGGCGTGGTC
>DATNGL010000244.1:0-10183 GCA_035605895.1 Rhodanobacter sp. | reverse complement strand
ACCTGGACGGCACCGGCGCTGGGCGAGGCGATCGTCTATGCCGCGTTGCGCCGCCGCTTCGCCGTGCTGCTGTGGTTCTTCCTGCTCGGTCCGGTCGGCGCGTTGCTGTATCGGCTGGCGCAGACGTTGAGTCGCGACGATTCGCTGGCGCTCGACGCCGCCAGCCAGCGGCCCGCCGGCTACCTTGCCAACGCGCTGGACTGGTTGCCGGCGCAGTTGCTCACCTTCACCCTGGCGGTGGTCGGTCATTGGGATGCGGTGATCGACGCCTGGCGCCGCTGGCACATCCAGGCCACACCGACCAGCTGGTACGAGCGCGGCCCGGGTTTTCTCGGCGCCGCCGCGCAGGCCGACGTGCTGATCGACATCGAGGCCGGCGATGGTTACGCCGAAGAGCACAGCGACCCGCTGGACGAACTGCGTCGACTGCGCAGCGCCCTGCTGCGTGCCTTGCTGGCCTGGCTCAGCGTGGTGGCGCTGCTGGTGATCGGCAGCTGGGTCAGCTGAAGCCGGAGATCAGGCCAGATCCCCGCGCAGTTCGCGCACGCGTATTTCCAGCGTCGTGGCGCTGGCTTGCTGCGGCGGCACCGGCGCATCGACCACCAGCTCGATCCGAGCGCGGAAGCGGCGCGGCAGGCGCATGCGACCAAGGCGGGAATCGCGCCGGCTCCACACGCTGCCCCACAAGCCGCGCAACGCCATCGGCAGCACCGGCACCGGGCGACGTGCCAGGATCTTCTCCACGCCGGGCCGGAACGTGGCGATGTCGCCATCGTCGGTCAGGCCGCCTTCGGGGAAGATGCACACCAGCTCGCCATCCGCCAGCGCGGCGTCGATCGCGTCGTAGGCTTCCTGCAGCACCACGGGATCTTCCTTGTAGCCGGCGATGGGAATCGCCTTGGCGGTGCGGAACACGAAGCTCAGCAGCGGCGTGTTGAAGATCTTGTAGTACATCACGAAGCGCGCCGGCCGGCGCAGGTTCGCCATCAGCAGCAGCGGATCCATGTAGCTGACGTGGTTGCACACCAGCAGGGCCGGCCCATCTTCGGGCAGGTGCTGCATGCCGTCCACGCGCACCCGGTACAGCGTGTTCACCAGCACCCAGGTGATGAAGCGCATCAGGAACTCGGGCACCAGGGTGAAGATGTACACCGCCACCAGCACGTTGAGCAGGGCGTCGAGCAGGAAGATCGTCGCCGCGTTCATGCCCAGCCGGCCCAGCACCAGCCCGAACACGGCGGCCATCACGATCAGCAGCGCGTTGAGGATGTTGTTGCCGGCGATCACCCGCGACAGCCGCTCGCGTGGCGTGCGCGATTGCACGAAGGCAAACAGCGGCACCACGTAGAAGCCGGCAAACAAGCCGATCCCGGTGAGGTCGAGCACGATGCGCCAGCTGCCGGCACTGTGCAGGAACGCCAGCCAGTCCAGTCCGCGCACCGCCGCCGCCCCATGCCGGGCGAAATACAGGTCGATGCCGAACGCGGTGAGTCCGAACGCGCCCAGCGGCACCAGGCCAATCTCCACCCGCTTGCCCGAGAGCTTTTCGCACAGCAGCGCGCCGACGCCGGTGCCGATCGAGAACAGGGTCAGTACCAGGGTATTGACCGAGCCATCGCCGCCCAGCGTTTCGCGGGTGTAGATCGGCAGTTGCGCGATCAGCACCGTACCGAAGAACCAGAACCAGGAGATGCCCAGCACCGCGTTGAACACCGCGTGGTCGGCGCGGGTGATGCCGAGCACGCGGGCGGTTTCGCTGAACGGGTTCCAGTTGAACCTCAGCTCCGGCGCGGTGGCCGGCGCGGGCGGAATGCGCCGACTCGCCAGGTAGCCGGCCACCGCCACCGTGATCGTCGCGGCCGACGCCAGCACTGGACCGACGCCGGCCACCAGCATCAGCGAGTTGCCCGCGATCATGCCGATCAGCATGGCCATCTGCGTGCCCATCTCGACCAGGCCGTTGCCGCCGACCAGTTCTTGCGGCTGCAACGCCTGCGGCAGGATCGCGTACTTGATCGGCCCGAACATGGTCGAGTGCATGCCCATCATGAACAGCACCACCAGCAGCAGCGAGGTATGGTGGGTGTAGAAGCCGTACGCGGCCAGCGCCATCGCCGCGATCTCGAACAGTTTGACGTAGCGGATGATCCGGCTCTTCTCGTACTTCTCCGCCAGCTGGCCCGCCGTGGCGGAGAACAGGAAGAATGGAATGATGAAGAGCGCCGGCGCCAGGTTGGTGTAGAGCGACACGGTCTGGTCGTCCAGCCCCATCTGGAACGCCACCAGCATCACCAGCGCATTGCGGAACGCATTGTCGTTGAACGCGCCCAGCGCCTGGGTCCAGAAGAATGGCGCGAAGCGCCGCTTGCCGAGCAATCCGAATTGGCTCATGCGATGTCCTGTGCTGACGATTTCCCGTTTCCGGTGCGGCCACGGCGACGCCGCCCTGACGGTAGCAGCAGGATATCGCCGGAAGAAAGTCCGGCAACGGGACTGAAACTCTGGAGCCCATGCGATGTCAGAGTGACCGATGTCAACGCGCGCGCCTGCCGAGCGTTCCTGAATGACGTGCAAATGGCGGCCCGGCATGGATGCCCGCGTCGGTGTCGATCGACTTGGCACGGCACCGGAAGCAGGCGCAAAATATCGCGGCCCGGACCGGCGCCATGATTCCACTTGCAGTCACTCGAATTAACTTGCGATCCGGCTTGCCCTTCCCCCTTTCTGACCTGGCCATCCTCATGAGCATGCAGCAGCCGTCCTCCCAAAGCACCGGTGGCACTTTCGCGGACCGCATCCGTCTGCTGATCCAGCGGGTCGGCAGCGCCACGGAGATCGCCCGCATGTGCGGCTTCTCCGAGGGCGTGGTGCGCAGTTGGCGCGATGGCAACACCGACCCCTCCCGTGCACGCTGCGTCACCCTGGCACGCACGCTCGGCATCTCGCTGGTGTGGCTGGTGGCCGGCGAGGGTGCGATCCAGGTCGATCCCACCGCCAACTTCCAGGACGAGCAGTACACCAGCGAAATGGTGCGCACCCAGCGGCCACGTGCCAAGCTGGGCTCGGTCACCCGGTTGCCGTTGTCCGTCCATGTCAACGGTCTGGATTCGCAGCGGTTGAACACCGCGATGCAGATGTTGCAATCGGAGCTGGAACTGGCGGACAGCCCGCTGACCCTGGCCGGGAACACCGACCTGCTGACCGAACTCTATGAAATCCTCGGGCCGGGCGGCGTCAACGTGGATACCGGCGCGATCATGGCCTTCAATCGCCAGCTGTCCGAGCGCATCCGCAAGAGCCGCATGGCCTGAGTCCCGCAGTCATCCGCGAAAAAAGGCAGCCGCATGGCTGCCTTTTTTTCGCCGGCCGCAACGTCAGAGCAGGGCGATGTCGGCGACCGTGCTGAACTGGGTTTTCAACTGGGCGAGCAAGGCCAGCCGGTTGGCCCGCACGGCGGGATCGTCGGCGTTGACCAGCACGCCGTCGAAAAACGCATCCACCGGCGCCTGCAGTTGCGAGAGGCGACTGAGCACCGCGGCATAGTCGCCCGCAGCCAGCGCCGCGCCGCTGTCGCGCCGGGCAGCAGTCAACGCGTCGGCCAGCTCGCGCTCCGCGTCCGCCTCGAAATGCGCAGGATCGACCGCGCGGCCAATCGGCGGCGCGCCGGCTTCTTCGGCCTGCTTGCGCAGGATGTTGGCGACCCGCTTGTTGGCGGCAGCCAGGCTGGCCGCCTCCGGGCAGCGGCCGAATTCGACGACGGCGCGCAGGCGCCGGTCGAAATCGGCGAGACTGGCCGGCTGCACCGCCAGCACCGATTCGAACTGGGCATGCTCGAAACCCTGCTCGGCGTAATAACCACGCAGGCGGTCGAGCACGAACTCGTACAGCTCGTCGACCAGGATCGCGCGTCGCGCACCGGCATTCAGGCTGGGTGGCTTGCCATCCTTGCCGGGCTTCAGGCCCGCGGCCAGCGCCATGTCCGGCAGCAGTTCCAGTGCCTCGATGAAACTGCCGCGCAGGTCCAGCTCCAGGCCACCTTCGATCAGGGTACGCGCCAGGCCGAGCGCCGCGCGGCGCAGCGCGAATGGATCCTTGTTGCCGCCGGGCTTCATGCCGATGGCGAAGATGCCGGCCAGGGTATCCAGCCGTTCGGCCACGGCCAGCACTTGGCCGAGCTTGTCCGCGGCAATGCGATCGCCACCAAAACGCGGCTGGTAGTGGCTGTCCAGCGCTTCGGCCACGGCCGCGCCCTCGCCGTCGTGACTGGCGTAATGGCGCCCCATCACGCCCTGCAGTTCGGGGAACTCGCCAACCATGCGGGTCAACAGGTCGCACTTGGCCAGGCTGGCCGCCCGCGTCGCCTGCGCCGCATCGGCACCGACCCGGTTGGCGACGATGCGCGCCAGCTCGGCCACGCGCACGCTCTTGTCCCACTGGCTGCCGAGGGCCTGTTGGTAGGTGACGTTTTTCAGCTGTTCCTGGTAGCTGGCCAGCGGCGTCTTCAGGTCTTCGTCCCAGAAGAACTTCGCGTCGGCGAAACGCGGCCGGATCACGCGTTCGTAGCCGCGGCGGATCTCGGCCGGGTCCTTGCTCTGGATGTTCGCGATGCCGATGAAATGTTCGGTGAGCTTGCCGTTGGCATCGAACACCGGCACGAACTTCTGGTTCACCACCATGGTGGTGACCAGCGCCTCCGGCGGTACGTCGAGGAAGGCCTGCTCGAATGTGCACGCGATCGCGACCGGCCATTCGGTGAGGTTGGCCAGTTCGTCCAGCAGCGCATCATCCAGCCGGGGCGCGCCGCCGATACCGACAGCCACCTTCGCAATCTCGTCACGGATGCGCTGACGCCGTTCCACCGGATCGGCCAGCACGCGGGAGGCGCGCATGGCGTCGAGCCAACCGTCCGCGTCGGCCACATGTACCGGTTGCGGATGCATGAAGCGGTGACCGCGCGACTTGCGGCCACTGGACAGGCCGAGCACTTCGCCATCAATGATCTCGGCGCCGTGCAGGATGACCAGCCAGTGCACCGGGCGCACGAAACTGTAGTCGTGATCGGCCCAGCGCATCGGGCGCGGGATCGGCAGCGCCTTCAGCGCCTCGTCGATGATCTCCGGCAGCAGCGCGGCCAGCGGCTGACCCGGCTTGACCGTGCGCCAGACGAACCAGGCGCCCTTGTCGGTTTCCAGCTTTTCCAGTTGGCCGACATCGACGCCACAGGATTGCGCAAAGCCGAGCAGTGCCCTGGACGGCCGGCCTTCGGCATCAACGGCGGCAGCCAGCGCCGGGCCGCGACGTTCGATCGCCTGCTCCGGCTGCGACGACGCCACGTCGGGAACGAAGGCCACCAGCCGGCGTGGCGAGGCGTAAGCCACGGCCTGATCCAGTCCGGCCGCCACACCGCGTTTGGCCAGGCCGTCGCAGATGCCGCGCAGAAAGGCGGCGGACAGTTCGTCCAGCGCCTTAGGCGGCAGTTCCTCGGTGCCCAGCTCGATCAACAGCGACTTGCCGGCATTCATGCGGCCTGCTCCCGGCGGTTTTGGGCGGCGACGTTTTTCAGGCCCGGGAAGCCGAGTTTCTCGCGTTGCGCCACATACGCTTCGGCGACACCGCGCGACAGCGCACGCACGCGCAGGATGTAGCGCTGGCGCTCGGTGACGCTGATCGCCCGGCGCGCGTCGAGCAGGTTGAAGGTATGGCTGGCCTTCATCACCTGCTCGTACGCCGGCAACGGCAGGTTGGCCGCGATCAGCTTGTTCGCCTCGCCCTCGCACACGTCGAACCAGCGCAGCAGTTCGGCCACGTTGGCGTGCTCGAAGTTGTAGGCGCTCTGCTCGATCTCGTTCTGCAGGAACACGTCACCGTAGGTGACGATTCCGCGTGGACCGTCAGTCCAGGTCAGGTCATAAACGTTATCCACATTTTGCAGATACATCGCCAGCCGCTCCAGGCCGTAGGTGATCTCGCCGGTGACCGGGCGACATTCGAGGCCACCGGCCTGCTGGAAATAGGTGAACTGGGTGACTTCCATGCCGTTGAGCCACACCTCCCAGCCCAGCCCCCAGGCACCCAGGGTCGGCGATTCCCAGTTGTCCTCGACGAAACGCAGGTCATGTACCAGCGGATCGAGCCCCAGTTCCTTCAGCGAGCCGATGTACAGCTCGAGGATGTTCTCGGGGTTGGGTTTCATCACCACCTGGTACTGGTAGTAATGCTGCAGACGATTGGGATTCTCGCCATAGCGCCCATCGGTGGGTCGGCGCGACGGCTGCACGTAGGCCGCTGACCAGGGCTCGGGGCCAAGCGCGCGCAGGAAGGTGGCCGGGTGGAAAGTGCCCGCGCCCACTTCGGTGTCGAGTGGCTGCAGCAGCACGCAGCCCTGTTCCGCCCAGTAGCGGTTGAGGGTCTGGATCACATCCTGGAAGGTGCGCGCGGACATGGCTTTCCGTGACCTTGGCTAAAGCGCGTTAGTATAGCTGCAGCTTGCTTTGCGGCTGGAAACCCCGGCTGGCGAGGCCTTGGGGAGGACACCGCCGAATGGCCGCATCACCACAAATTGCATCCCTGCTCGGCCGCCGTGGCCGGCTGGAACTGGACGAGGTGCTGGCGGCCCTGGTGGTCGACGGTTACGTGCCGGCCGAAGACGCCAAGAATGTCCGCATGGGCGCGCGTGCCGGTCGCAGCACGGTGGAACTGCACCCGCTGGTGCTGATCGCCAACGCCAAGCTGAGCAACCAGCGCGAGCCCGGCCGCCCGCTGAGTCTGGAGGCGCTGACCGAATGGCTGGCCGGCCACGCCGGGTTGCCGTACCTGAAAATCGATCCGATGAAGATCAATGCCGCCGCGGTCACCCAGGTGGTGAGCCTGGCCTACGCGAAGAGGCACCGCATCCTGCCGATCGCCGCGACCGTCGGCGAGGTGACGTTCGCCACGTGCGAGCCGTTCGAGGACGGCTGGGCGCCCGACCTGGCGCAGATGCTGCGCCGTGACATCAAGCGCGTCGTCGCCAGTCCGCTCGACATCAACCGCTACCTGCAGGAATTCTACGGCGTCCAGCGTTCGATCCAGCTGGCGCAGGATGCGAAAGGCAGCGATGCCTCTGCGGCGATTCTCAACTTCGAGCAACTGGTCGAACTGGGCAAGAGCGGCGAGGTCGGCGCCGACGATCGCCACGTGGTGCACATCGTCGACTGGCTGCTGCAATACGCATTCGAGCAGCGCGCCTCGGACATTCACCTGGAACCACGGCGCGACACCGGCTACATCCGCTTCCGCATCGATGGCGTGATGCAGAAGGTGTTCGAGCTGCCGGCGCCGGTGATGACCGCGGTGACCGCGCGCATCAAGATCCTCGCGCGCATGGACGTGGCCGAGAAGCGCCGGCCGCAGGACGGCCGCATCAAGACCCGCTCGGCCTCGGGTCGCGAGGTCGAGCTGCGCATCTCGAACATGCCCACCGCATTTGGCGAGAAAGTGGTGATGCGCATCTTCGATCCGGACCTGGTGGTAAAGGATTTCGCCCAGCTGGGTTTCTCGGCAAGCGAGGCCGCCAATTGGCGCAGCATGGTCGAACGCCCACACGGCATCGTGCTGGTCACCGGGCCGACCGGCTCCGGCAAGACGACCACGCTGTATTCCACACTCAAGCACCTGGCCACGCCCGAACTCAACGTGTGCACGGTGGAAGACCCGATCGAGATGGTCTCGCCCGAGTTCAACCAGATGCAGGTGCATGCGGCGATCGATCTGGATTTCGCCGCCGGCGTGCGCACCTTGCTGCGACAGGATCCGGACATCATCATGGTCGGCGAGATCCGTGATCTGGAAACCGCGCAGATGGCAGTGCAGGCGTCGCTGACCGGTCATCTGGTGTTGTCCACCCTACACACGAACGACGCCCCGAGCGCGGTCACTCGTCTGCTCGATCTCGGCGTACCGCATTATCTGATCCAGTCCACCCTGACCGGCGTGGTCGCGCAGCGGCTGGTGCGTACCTTGTGTCCGCACTGCAAGCAGCCCGCGACCCAGGATCCGCAAGCATGGAACGTGCTTACCCACGGCTGGTCGATGCCGGTGCCGGAGCGGGTTTTCGGGCCGGTGGGCTGCCTGGAGTGCCGCAACACCGGCTTCATGGGGCGCACCGGCATCTACGAAATGATGAAGCTGTCGCCCCGGCTGCGCGGCATGATTTCGGCCCAGCTCGACCTCAGCGGTTTCGGCCAGGCAGCGCTCGCCGAGGGCATGCGCCCGTTGCGCATCTCGGCGGCCGACCAGGTCACCGCCGGGCTGACCACGGTGCAGGAAGTACTCACCGTATTGCCGCCCATCGACGGCTTCGACAATGATCGGCCGTAGCGATAACCCGACCCCGCGCGGAACCCCTGCATGAAACCTGTATTGATCATCCGCACCGGCCGGGCGCCGGATGCCATCCGTGCGCGGCATGGCGATTTCCCGCACTGGTTCCAGCGCGTCGCCGGGCTGCGCCGGGAGCGGGTGCAACTGGTCGACGTCGCCGCCGGCGAGGCGCTGCCGCCGGCGCAGGCCGTGGCCGGCGCGATCATCACGGGCTCGGCCGCGATGGTCACCGAACGACTCCCCTGGAGCGAACGCACCGCCGGCTGGATCCGTGATGCCATGGATGCCGGGCTGCCGTTGTTCGGCGTCTGCTACGGCCATCAGCTGATGGCGCATGCCCTGGGCGGACGGGTCGACTACCTGCCGGGCGGGCGCGAGATCGGCACGCAGCCGATCGAGCTGTCAGCGGGGCAGGAAAGCGATCCGCTGGCGCGCATCGTTCGCGACGGTTTTCGGGCACACACCACGCATGAGCAGAGCGTGCTGGAGCCGCCAGCCGGAGCGGCAATCCTCGCCCGCTCCGCGCGCGATCCGCACCAGCTGTTGCGTTATGGTCCAAGCGCGGTCAGCGTGCAGTTTCACCCCGAATTCAACGCCGAGGTGATGCGCGCCTACATCCGGCGCAAACATGCCGACCTTCGTCGCGAAGGCGCCGATCCCGAGCGGATCTTCCGTGCCGTGGGCGCCACTCCGATGGCGCGGCGCCTGTTGCGCCAGTTTGCCCGTCTGCACGCCTGGACCGGCCCCGCCTGACCCGGCAAAGTCAACCGCGCAGGCGGCGCGCGATGGCTTCGCGCGAGAACAACGCAAAGCCCAGGCCGAACACGAAGCCGCCGATGTGGGCCCACCAGACATAGGCGCCATAACTCGGTCCGGCGTAGCTGAACAGCAATTGCAGCAAGACCCAGATGCCGATCAGCAGAAAGGCCGGCACGCGTACAAACTCAAGATAAAGCCCCAGCGGCAAGACCAGACCCAGCCTGGCGCGCGGGAACAGCGCGACATAGGTACCCACCACGGCGGACACCGCGCCGCTGCAGCCAATGATCGGCAACCGCACGCCAGCCAGCGATAGCGCGCCAATCAGGTTGGCCACGATGCCGCCGACCACGAACAGCAGCAGGAACCGCAACGAACCCAGCGCGCGCTCGCCCGGCAAACCGAAGATCACCAGGAATAACAGGTTGCTCAGCAGATGCAGCCAGGTGACGTGGATGAACAACGCTGTGAACAACCGCAGCAAGGCCGGATCGGTAAGTTGCGGCAGCAGCGCCTGGTGCGAGTCGAAGACGTTCGCCGGCACCGTCCCCCATTGCTGCAGCAGCGAGATTCGCTGCGGCGCCGGCATCGTTGCCAGACCGACGAAACACACCACGCAAACGCTGACGATCAGCAGCGTTGCCCAGTGCCAGCGCGGCCGGCGGCGCGTTTCGACGTAGACGAACAATGGCTGTCTCCTCAGGCGCCGCTCGGAAGACGCAGCATTTGCCCATCATAGGCGATCGAGGACAGCCAACCCTGACGCAATCGTGCCTTTGGATTCCGGCAATGACCTGTTATCTGCGATCGCCGCAGCACCGCGAGACGCCATTAAAGACGAAGGCCTCCCCGGGTGGGGAGGCCTTCGCTGGATAAAGCCCTGGCGGTGACCTGTTGCGGGTCGCGACCGGCGGTCGCCACGGCAACAGCGCCAAAGAAAAACCCCCACCGTTGCCGGTGAGGGTGTTTCAGGATAAAGCCCCTGGCGGTGACCTACTCTTGCATGGCAAAGCCACACTACCATCGGCGCATGCGCGTTTCACTTCTGAGTTCGGGATGGGAT
>DATNGL010000243.1:0-8812 GCA_035605895.1 Rhodanobacter sp. | reverse complement strand
TCGCAACCTCGGCGCCAAGCAGCTGCGCATGGTCTATTCCAGCGCGCCCGGCGAACGCGTCCGCACCGAGGACACCCCGGCCGAATTGCGCAACAAGTTCTGCATCAACGACGCAGACGTGCAGGAACTCGCCCGCCAGTCGCTGATCATCGAAAAACATTACGACCGTCCGATGGACATCGAGTGGGCGAAGGATGGCCACACCGGCAAGATCTACATCGTGCAGGCGCGCCCGGAAACGGTGAAGTCGCGCTCGCACGCGACCCAACTGGAACGCTTCCACCTCAGCGAGAAAGGCAAGGTGCTGGCCGAGGGCCGCGCCATCGGCCAGAAGATCGGCGCCGGCAAGGCGCGCGTGATCCGCTCGCTGAGCGACATGAACAAGGTGCAGAACGGCGACGTGCTGATCGCCGACATGACCGATCCCGACTGGGAGCCGGTGATGAAGCGCGCCTCGGCGATCGTCACCAACCGCGGCGGTCGCACCTGTCATGCGGCGATCATCGCACGCGAGCTGGGCGTGCCGGCGGTGGTCGGTACCGGCAACGCGCTGGAGCTGATCCCGGACGGCGCCGACGTCACCGTGTCCTGCGCCGAAGGCGACACCGGCACGATCTACGAAGGCATCCTGAAATTCGAGCGCGTCACCGCTGATCTGGGCGACATGCCCGAGGCGCCGCTGAAGATCATGATGAATGTGGCGAACCCGGAGCGCGCGTTCGACTTCGGCATGCTGCCGAACGCCGGCATCGGCCTGGCTCGCCTGGAGATGATCATCGCCAGCCACATCGGCGTGCATCCGAAGGCGCTGCTGGAATACGCGAAGCAGGACGCCGAAACGAAGGCGAAGATCGACGAGCGCATCGCCGGCTACGCCGGCCCGGTCGAGTTCTACGTCGACCGTCTGGCCGAGGGTATCGCCACCATCGCCGCCTCGGTCTACCCGAAGCCGGTGATCGTGCGCCTGTCCGACTTCAAGTCGAACGAATATGCCGGCCTGCTCGGTGGCTCGCGCTACGAGCCGCACGAAGAGAACCCGATGATCGGTTTCCGTGGCGCCAGCCGTTATGTCGATCCGAGTTTCGAGGAGGCGTTCGGCCTCGAGTGCAAAGCGGTCAAGCGCGTACGCGAGGTGATGGGCCTCTCCAATGTATGGGTGATGATCCCGTTCGTGCGCACGCTCGGCGAAGGCCGCAAGGTGATCGAGGTGCTGGCGAAGAACGGCCTCAAGCAGGGCGAGCACGACCTCAAGGTCATCATGATGTGCGAAGTGCCGTCGAATGCCCTGATGGCGGACGAGTTCCTCGACATCTTCGACGGCTTCTCGATCGGCTCGAACGACCTCACCCAGCTCACCCTGGGCCTGGACCGCGACTCCAGCATCGTCGCCGGCCTGTTCGACGAACGCGACCCGGCGGTGAAGAAGCTGCTGGCCATGGCGATCAAGACTGCCCGCGCCAAGGGCAAGTACATCGGCATCTGCGGCCAGGGTCCCAGCGACCATCCGGATCTGGCCGAGTGGCTGATGGAGCAAGGGATCGAATCGCTGTCGCTGAACCCGGACACCGTGGTCGACACCTGGCTGCGACTGGCAAAGAAGAAGGCTGGTTGATGCTGCCAGCCTGAATGGCTCGCCCATCATCCCTACCGCACCGCACCAAATGGGGCCGGGCCATCCGGCCCCTTCTTTTGCCCGAGGGCCTGCGGTGTCGCATGGCATCGCAGGCGGGCCAACACTTCCACCCTTCGACATCCCCGTGCAATGGCACTTGGCAAACGTCCTCCAGTCTCCCTTGCGCTGCAGCTTGCCTGTCGTCAGCGCCACGGTTAACGTTCATACACATGTTTCAAATTCATATTTGAAGCGACCGTAGATGCATTCTCCACCACGGGTCACGGGGGCAGACTTTGAGCAGGACCCAACGCACCGGCCACGGCGATACCCGCAAGCGGCTGCTCGAGGCTACCGAGTGGCTGTTCATCGAAAGTGGTTACGAGGCGATGTCGCTGCGCCACATCACGGCACGCGCCAGCGCCAACCTGGCCGCCGTGAACTACCACTTCGGCAGCAAGGAAGCGCTGATGCAGGAGGTGCTTGCGCAACGCCTGGACCGACTCAACCGCGAACGCCTGCAGTTGCTCAGCGCCTGCGAGCAGGAGCAGCCGGCAGGCCTGGATGCGGCTGCCGTGCTTGCGATGTTGTTCATCCCCGCGTTCCGGCTCAGTCACGGCGACGCATCCGGCCCCGCCTTCATGCGCCTGCTCGGGCGTGTCTACAGCGACCCGTCCCCATTCATTCGCAGCTACCTGGAAGCACATTACCGACCGATCTCCGGGCGCTTCTTCGAAGCATTCTCGCGCGCCCTGCCCGCTTTACCGCGAAGGGAACTTGGTCTGCGCCTGCATTTCGCGCTGAAAGCGCTGTCCGGGATGCTGGCCGGCGAAGACATGCAGGCATTGATTGCGAGCATCAGCCAGGGCCGGGAGATCAACGATACCGAACTGCTGGCGCGACTGGTTTCGCTGCTCGTACCCATCCTCACCGCGCCGTTCGGCACACCGGAGCAAATCAACGTGATCGAACGCGTGCTGAAGTTCGACAGCACCAGCGCCAGGACCAGTGCCGAAACGCCGGCCCGGCCAGAGCATGACCCAACCCGGCGTTCCACTGCGCTGGAGTGGCTCAAGGAAGGGAGGCTGGCCTCCTGAAAAAGCAGCACGAAAAGCACGTTCCAGCCATCAACGATTCCGGCACCGCCGATCCACGCCCCACCTCAGTCCGACTACAAGCATACGAATCGGACCTTAGTCACAGGAGAAACCACGTGAACCGTCACCATCCACAACGCCTCATCCGACTCGGAACACAAGCCAGCCTCGCCCTGGCCGTGGCGGGCGCACTGGCCCTGCCCTTGCGCGCACAAGCCGGTTCCTTCCAGTTGCCCACCGACAACGCCGCCGGCTGGGCCCGCGCCAACGCCGGCGGCTCTCTGTTTGCCAATGATCCCACCGCGGTCTACAACAACCCGGCGGCGATGGCGTTCTTCACTGCGCCCGTGCTGCAGGTCACCGGCACCGGTATCCGGCCGAGCGCCCAATTCGAAGGTCAGTTCAATGACCAACAGGGCAACCCGGTGACGGGCAACAACCCGAATGGTTTCGGCAAGTTCATCCCGTTCCCCAACATGGCGTTCGCCGCGCCGATCAATGACCACGTGACCCTCGGCGGCAGCCTTTCTGTGCCCTTCGGTCTGGTCAGCGAGTACAACCCGACCTGGCAGGGCCGCTACTTCGGTACCAAGACGAGCCTGCAGTCGATCGCCATGAGCTTCTCTGCCGGCTTCAAGGTCAACGACCAGTTCTCGCTGGGCTTGGGCGTGGTCGGTCAACGCACCAAGGCCCAGCTCAACACCGTACTCGATCCGACTGGCACGGCATCGGCACTGTTTGGCGCGCCGATCGCGGGTGCTCCGCAGAGCGAGGATGTGCAGTTGAATGTGACGCTCAAGAAGTCGATGGCCTTCGGCTACTTCGTCGGCGCCGAATTCAAGCCCACGACGCAGGACAGCATCGGCATCAGCTATCACTCGCGCATCAACCAGACCCTTGGCGGCCATTATCGCTTGTATGGCAGCGCTGCAGGCATGAACCTGATCGTGCTGGGGCCCGCACTATTCCCGGACAGAGGCCTGCCCTCGCTCAACGTCGATGGCGACAGCGCCAACGCCGTGCTGAACACACCGGCGTTTGCCAGCCTCGACTGGGTGCACGACTTCAGCAGCAAGTTCAGCCTGGCCGCCTCCATCAAATGGACCCAGTGGTCCAGCTTCAACAACCTGGTGCTGACCTCCAATGGCAATGAACTCGTCGGATTGCCGCAGAAGTACAAGAACTCGTTCGTGTACAGCGTCGGTGGCGACTATCACTTGAATGACCAGTGGACGCTGCGCGCCGGTGTCGGCTACGACCAGACGCCGACCAACATCATCAGCCGCGATCCGCGCATTCCAGACGGCTCGCGCCGACTGCTGGGGATGGGCTTCGGATACCAGGCAAGCGAGCATCTGGCGTTCGACTTTGGCTACCAGCATCAGTTCGTCAAGGATGCCCGGGTGGACATGGTCAACCAGCTCGGGCTCGGTGCCGGCACCATGGACGGCAAGTTCAGGGACCACGGCGACGTGATCAGCGTGACGGGTACCTACAAGTTCTGAGGTTTGTACGGTACGGATGGAAGCAGGGGCCGCGTAAGCGGCCCTTGCTCCGTTGCAGAGGCACCCATCTCCGCCAGATACGCAAAACGCCCCGGACAATGGAGTGGCGTGTTGCGTGGCGATGGCGGGGATTGTGAACCCCATTCCTGGGGTTCACCCCTTCGCGCCTTGCGCTACGGGGCCGACCTGCGGTCGTCCAAATTCGTTCCAAGCGAATTTGTCGAACCCGAGTGGGTTCGTCCACAACACCCTCTCCGCCAGATACGCAAAACGCCCCGAACGGGGCGTTTTGCGTATCTGGCGGAGAGGGTGGGATTCGAACCCACGGTACGCTTACACGTACGCCTGATTTCGAGTCAGGTACATTCGACCACTCTGCCACCTCTCCGATGGGATGCATGGTGGCGCATGCGAGCCGGGAATCATACGCGAGCAAGGGTGTCGTGACAATAAGCCGGGCTTGCGGCATGCTGCTGCAGCTCGCCCTGACTGAAGCCCCATGATCGAACTAGGACACGGAACACATGTCGGCCTGCGCCGCACGCGCAACGAAGATACCTATTACGCCGACGCCTCGCTCGGCCTGTTCTTGGTGGCGGACGGCATGGGTGGCCATCTGCATGGTGAAGTGGCCTCGGCGTTGGTGCGCGACACCGTGGTCGAGTTGGTCGGATCCGGGCACGGACTGATCGAAGCGGTCAACGGAGCCGCCGATCGCCTGCTCGCGCACACCCGGCCGAGTTTCGATGCGCTGCCCATGGGTACCACGATCGCCGCACTCCGGATCATCGGCGACGGTTATGAAGTCGCCTGGGTTGGCGACAGCAGGATCTATTTGTGGACGCAGGCGTTGTGCCAGATCAGTCACGATCACTCGCTGGTACAGGCCCTGGTCGAGGCGGGCCAGCTCGATCCGGCACAGGCCTCGCGACATCCGCAACGCAACCTGCTGACCCAGGCCCTGGGGGTGACCGCGACCGAGCAACTGCATATCGGTATCGCCCGGGGCACACTCGAGCCGGGAATGACGTTCCTGATATGCACCGACGGGCTGACCGAATGCGTCGACGACGCATCGATCGCGCGAACCATCGCCCGCAATGATCTGACTGCGCAGGAATGTGCTGATCAGCTCCTGTTGTCCGCACTCGACGAGGGCGGCGACGACAATATCACCGGTGTCATCGTGCGCTGCCGCTGAGGGCGGCTCGGAGCCCGCGTTTCAGTCAAGCAGGCGGCGCCAAAGGCTCTGGCCGCCTGCGCTCTTGTCCAGGGCATCCAGACGCTGCTCATGGAGCTGCGATTCGTCGGCCGAGGCATGCAGCACGCGCGGACGCACCTGCAGGGAGGCCGGCTTGATCACGATTACATCTCGTTGCTCCGCGGCGACGTCGAACCCGAGATCGAAACCGACCTGCCCGGACGTCATGGCCAGGTAGACATCGGCCAGCAATTGCGCGTCGATCAGTCCTCCGTGCAGTCCACGGCGCGAGTTGTCCACGCCGAGCCGCTTGCACAGGGCGTCGAGGCTGTTGCGCTGGCCCGGATAGCGCTCCCTGGCCATCGCCAGGGTATCGAGCACGCTGCAACGATCGCCAATCCGGCCTCGCGCCGGACCCAGCTTGGCCAGCTCGGCATCCAGGAAGCCGATGTCGAAGCTGGCGTTGTGGATGATCAGCTCCGCGCCTTCAATGAAGCCAAGGAACTCGTCCACCACGTCGGGGAAACGCGGCTTGTCCAGCAGGAACTCGTCCTCGATGCCGGTGACCAGGCGGGCGCCTTCGTCGATCGCCCGGTCCGGGTTGAGATAAGTCTGGTAGTGCCGGCCGGTGAGTCTGCGCTCCACCAGTTCGACACAGGCTATTTCCACCAGCCGATGCCCCTGGCGGACTTCCAGACCCGTGGTTTCCGTATCGAGCACGACCTGCCTCATGGGGCTTCCCTGATCAGCTCAGCTTGTTCACGCGCGGCCCGGTCGACGCGCTCGTTTTCGACGTGCCCGTTGTGGCCCTTCACCCACTGCCAGCGCACCTGATGGGCACCGACCGCATCGGACAAGCGTTGCCACAGATCCTGGTTCTTCACCGGCTTCCGGTCGGCCGTGCGCCAGCCGTTCGCCCGCCATTTCGGCATCCATTGCTCGATGCCCTGCATGACATAGCGCGAATCCGTGGTCAGCGTGACCGCACACGGTCGCTTCAAAGCCTCCAATGCACCGATCGCTGCCATCAATTCCATGCGATTGTTGGTGGTGGCAGCCTCGCCACCGGCCACCAGGCGTTCGCCCCCCTGTGCTCGCAACAGCGCGGCCCAACCCCCCGGCCCCGGATTGCCCAGGCAGGCTCCATCGGTGAATGCTTCCACTTCGCTCATCGTTGCTCACGCGTCCCGTGTTGTTCGCAGAGCCGAACTGCGCCGCGTGCCCGGCGACAATCGACCGCCTGCCGGCACCGCCGCCACATTGGCCGGCATGTTCCGTCGTGGCAAAGCCAGGCGTCGATGCTTGCGTGCAATCAGCACATAGCCGCCACCGAACATATTGACCGCCTTTCCGTCCCGCGAGTGAAGCCCCGGCCAACTGCGTCCGACGCGCTGCGCCAGCTCGATCTCAAGCCCCTCCTGTCGCAAGACTTGATGCAGTCGCAGGGGCAGTTGCAGACTGAGTGACCGCCCCTTCGCCTGCCAGCGCAACCACGGCAACCAGCCACTGAGTGGATGAATGCCGGTGAGTGCGAGCAAGCCACCGGGGGCCAGTACCCGGATCGCCTGGGCCAGCAATGCCGATGCGGCCGGCGACACTTCCAGCGCGTGCCTGAGTAGAACCAGGTCGAAGGCATCATCACTGAAAGGCAAAGGTTCACCTGTCGCTGCCAGCAAGTCGCCGCGGTAGCAATTCCCGTCCAGAAAGAGGCGAACCCAGCTGCCAAGCATCGGCAACGCCGGTGGAACGTCGTCTTTCGCCGCACCCAGCAGCAAGGCATGCGTGCCGAAGCAACGTTGCAGTTCCGGCGTCAGCACGCGCATCTGTGCATCAAGCAATCGGCGCAGTGGCGCACTGACATAGATATCGTTGTCACCGAGATGCATGCCACCGACCCGGGGTCTCTTTAGCCTGTTTCCAGTTTAACGGTTTAACGATGGTCGGCGCGGGATCGCGAACAACACGGAACTGCCGCACACAGCTGAACGCCGCACCGCCGCTTTAACACCACTCTAACGAGCGACTGAAAGAGCCACTCTATAGTCAACCCCCTTACGCGCAACCGCCAGGGTTGTGCCTGTCGTTGATCGGGGCGGCATCGGTCACTCCGCCAATTCTGCTCGAACGCATCAGGAAATGCCTTGCACCTGATACCGCTACCGGCGTTGACCGACAATTACATCTGGCTGCTGCACGATGACGAAGGCGATGCCATCGTCGTCGACCCGGGTGATGCGCAAATCGTCGAGCACGCGCTCAGCGAGCGGCATTTGCGACTGCGCGCCGTGCTGCTGACCCACCACCACCCTGATCACGTCGCCGGTGCATCCGCACTGCAACAGCATCATGCCGTCCCTGTTCATGCGCCGGTGGACGAGCGCATCACGAGTGCCACCGAAAAAGTGGGCGACGGCGACCGGATCGAACTGGCGTCGCCAGCCGTGCAGTTCGACGTGCTGGCAATCCCCGGACACACGCTTACGCATGTCGGTTACCTGGGTGCCGGGCTGCTGCTGTGTGGCGACACGTTGTTCAGTCTCGGCTGCGGCCGGCTGTTCGAAGGCACGCCAGCACAAATGCTCGCTTCGCTGGATCGGCTGGCGACCCTTCCCGGGGCAACGCTGGTCTGCGCCGGCCACGAATACACCGAAGCAAATGGCCGGTTCGCCAACGAGGTGGAACCGGACAATGCATTGCTGCAAGTGCGCCGCCAGCAGGTCGCCCGGATGCGCGCCATTCGGCAGCCCACGCTGCCGGTGACTCTGGCCAGCGAGTTGGCGACCAACCCGTTCCTGCGGGTCGACACCGAGGCGGTCACCGCCTGGTGTCGCCGACGCGGCATCGGTGGCGACCGCGTCGCGCGGTTTGCCGCAGTGCGTGCTGCCAAGGATGCCTTCAACGGATGAACAGGGCACTGCGACGCGCCTTCCCGTTGGCCCTGTCGGCTTTTCTGACCGCCTGCGCCGGCTTGCCCCCGCAGAGACCGCAAACACCGGCCGTGCCGGCCCCCGCAGCGGCGACGACGATGCCCCCGGCGTCCGTCACGACCCCCAGGGTTGCCGCACCCGAGCCAGCCGAGGACATCTGGGACAAATTGCGCAGCAGCTTCGCCATGTCCGATTGCAACGCGGACCCGGCGGTGCTGGGCTGGGCCAAACGCTATACGCGTGACCCGGAGCAATTCGAAGAACAGCTGCGATCGGCGCTGCCTCGCCTCGCCTACGTGCAGGAAGTCGCTGCCCAGTACAACGTTGCCGGTGAATTCGTGCTGTTGCCGTGGGTTGAAAGCCACTACCGGCCCATTCCAGCACGCAAGCGACGCCCTGCCGGCATGTGGCAAATCATGCCGATCACCGCTGGCGCCATGGGTCTGCGCGTCGACCGCCACTACGATGCC
>DATNGL010000242.1:0-3496 GCA_035605895.1 Rhodanobacter sp. | reverse complement strand
TTCATCATGGATGTGGAATCGCACAACACGGCTTCGCTGCGCGGTGTTACCAGAGCAGGCTTCGTTACCGTGGCGCACGCGCAGTTTCTGGTCGTTTTCAATCACTGGTACTGGTTGGGTTCGCGATCCGTGGACGCAGGTCTTGATCTGACGTTGTTCTTCACATGATGAATGTCGATGTTCGAGACTCCCTGTCGGTTGGATCGACACGACCGGAGCTGCTCACGGTACGCGTCATCGAGGACGCCGCTGCGTGGGATGCAATCCGATGCGATTGGGATGCATTGCATGCGGTCAGTCCCACGGCATCGACGACACTCGAATTCACCTGGTTGCGCCAGTGGTGGCGGATCTACGGGCCGGTATACGGGGCAGGTGGTTTGTGCGTCATCACCCTGTGGCGTGGTGCGGATCTGGCTGGCGCGCTTCCGCTTTACCGCAGTCGAACACCGGGAAGCGTGGCTGCCGCGCGGTGCCTGCGCTTCATCTCGACCGGCGAAGCGGAGTTCGAGGAGACGTGTGCCGACTATCTCGACCTGCTGCACCTGCCTGGCGACGAGGAGGTATGTGCCCGCGCGGCCTGGGACGCCATCGATGCCATGGACTGGGATACCCTGATCCTGCTGGACATGCCGGAGCGGGCGTCGCTGCTGCGTTGGCGCGATGCGCGTTCCGCACGGCGGCGTTCTGCCCTGGTTTCGCGTGGCAGCTGTCCGATCGCCCGCATCGGATCCGGATTTGAAGCTTACCTCGAACAGCTCTCGTCGAAGACCCGCATGCGCGCGCGGCAGGAGCTGCGCAAGGTTGAACGTGCCGGTGCGGTATTCGAATTGGCGACCGAGGCGGACCTCGATACCTACTTCGACGATTTGATCCGGATCCACCAGGAACGATGGACGGCAGACGGTCAGCCGGGATGCTTCGCAGCGCCGAGGTTTACCGCGTTCCATCGCAGCCTGGTTCGGGAATGGGTCGGCAGTGGACGGGCGATCCTCGGGCGCCTTTCTTACCGGGGGCAGGCTTGCGTGCTGCTTTACGGCTTTGTCACGGGCGACAAGTTCGATTTGTATCAGCTCGGAACCAAGTCCGTCGAGGGTGGCGTCATCCACAGCCCCGGCATGGTGGCAAATCTGCTGTTGATGGCGCGGCTGAGCACGATGGGCGTGGCCAGATACGATTTTCTTCGCGGGGTCACCACGTTCAAGAGGTCGCTCACCAATGAACAATGCAATCTCGTCAGTCTGGAATGCAGGAGGCGGACGCCGCGCGCGCAGCTTGAGCTGATCGAATTTCAGCTGCGGCGCTTCGCGCGAAAGATACTCAAGCTGCTGTTTCGTCGCTGAAACGATCGGAACTTGCCATGAAGAAAGTTGCCTTTTCCCGACTGCTCAACCGCACCGGCCTGCGCGGCATGCTGGATCGGACAGTCCGCTGGTCGGGCGTGCTGGCGCTCAACTACCACCGCATAGGTGATCCACGGGGATCGAATTTCGATCGGGGGCTGTGGAGCGCAAGCGCCGATGACTTCGCGCAGCAGTTGCGCTTCTGCAAGCAGCAGTTGGACATCATCAGTCCGGCCGACCTGCCCGGGGTACTGGCAAAAGGCCGCGGTCGCCATGCCATGGTCACGTTCGATGACGGTTACCGCGACAACTACGAAGCCGCGTTTCCCGTCCTGAAACAGGAGGGAGTTGCCGCCACGTTCTTTGTCGCCAGCGGATTCATCGATGCGCCGCGGCTGCCGTGGTGGGACGAGATGGCCTGGATGGTAAGAACAAGCCAGCGTGATGGCATCGACCTGTCGCCGTGGTTGGACGAGGCATTGCGTTTTGACGAACCGGATCGGGAGGGAGCCCTGCGGTTGCTGCTACGGCGGTACAAGGCGATGTCGGCGGAGGATGCGCCAGCCTATCTCGATGCCCTGGCCATGGCGACCGGAACGGGTCGTTGCCCGGCGCGGATCGGCGAGCGGCTGTGGATGAATTGGGACATGCTGCGTGAGATGAAGGCCGCGGGCATGACCGTTGGCGGACATACCGTGAACCACCCGGTATTGGCGCGGATGACGGAACAGGGGCAGCGTCACGAGATACTGGAATGCGGTCGCCGGCTGGACGCCGAGCTGGGCGAACCGATGCGTTATTTCAGCTATCCGGTGGGCGGCACCACCGCGTTCGATGCGACGACGCGGGAGTGCCTGCGCGAGGCCGGCGTGTCGTACGCCTTCAGCTACTACGGTGGCTATCGCCGATTCGGTGACTGGGACGATTACGACGTGCGCCGGGTGGCGATCGAGACGGAAATGGATGCCGACTGGTTTCGATGCATCGTGAGTTTGCCCGGGCTATTCGGCTGAGCCTGATGGCTGCGCATGGGCCATCGGGAAATGCGGGCACGGCGGTTGGCACCGGTGGCAAACGATGCGGCGGCACTCGCAGATCCAGGAGGTGCGGGTTCCCGCCTGCGTGTACCGGATCACTCCGCCGACTTCATTTCGGCCGTCGCCTTGCGGGCTGGCGGCGGCCCGCCACGCTCGATCTTCCTGCGCATGCTCAGGAAGGATTTTTCGACCAGATGGTAGGAGAGCGTGGCCGCCACGACTGTCAGCAGGATATTCTGCGGGAACGCGGTCAGCACGGCGTCGGAGTGGCGATCGAGAAACGGTTGCTGCCACAGATACAGTGAATAGCTGAGCAGGCCCACGTAGGCCACCGGCCTCCAGTTGAGGAATCGGCCGAGCCATGATGTTTCATGTCGCGTGCTCGATTCGATCAGTGCAGCGAGGCAGACCAGCATGACCGGTGAACAGAACAGGTCGACCACGGTGTAGTCCAGCAGTCGATTGATCAGCAAAACCAGCGGAATGGCCAGCAACGACCAGCGGTTCGCCGTGAGGCGTGAATACCATGCCCGGGACAGCAGCCACGGCCTGAGCAGCGCGAAGATGCAACCGATCGCCACGGCATCGGCCATGGCGGGGAATACCTCGAGATCGCGCCACGGCGAATGAGGAGGAAACACCAGATGCATCGCGCATCGCACCAGCGGACCCAGTGCGAAGGCGATCAGTGCGACTGTCAGCGCGCCGTATTTGCGCGAGACCATGAAGAGCAGTGGCCAGAGCAGATAGAACTGCTCCTCGATGGACAACGACCACAGGTGGCCGATGATCCAGGACCGATGGGGATCGTAGTTCACGGTATACGTCAGCGCGTGCAGGATGTCCGATCCGCTCAGACGAATCCAACCGAGGTGACTGGCAACGATCATCATCAGGATGAAGGCGTAGAACGCAGGGAAGATGCGGAGCACCCTGCGCAGGTAGAATTTTGGCAGTGAGGTCGCACCGGTCTTCTGTCGTTCGCCCATCAGCAAGGACGTGATGAGAAAGCCGGATATGACGAAGAAGACCAGCACGCCGAGGTGCGCCATGTCGCCAAGCCAGCGATGCACCTGAAGCTTCGGAAAGCTGCGGGTGCCCTCAAGGTGACCCAAT
>DATNGL010000241.1:0-7496 GCA_035605895.1 Rhodanobacter sp. | reverse complement strand
TTGATCATGGAGCGGATTCGGGGGAGGCTGATTGTCCGGCCGGCGGCGGCGATCGACGCGGCCAGGCAACTGGATCGGGGCGATCGGGCAAGACGGCACGGGGGTGCCGGAAAACTCCACGGTTTGCGAGGGGCGGCTGGGAAAGGCGATGTCGAATCGACAGCAGGTGCCGGGCGAGCTGCGCGAACGTTTCTATCGAAGCGTGGCGGAGACCTTGAGCTTGCTGCGAAAGGCGCCTGGCGACGATCGTCGGCAGACCCTGCTTGAGGTAAGCCGCATTCTCGCCAGCACGATGGATCTGCCGCTGGTATGGGTCGGGTGGCGTGCGCCTGGCGTTGCCGCAGTGGAAGTGCTGGCCGCGGCGGGCTCCGCCGAAGCCTATGCATCGACGCTGCGATTGAGCAACGACGAACGCGAACCGGGCGGTCGTGGACCGGTGGGCATCGTGTTGCGCGAGGGACGCGCCCGGGCGATGCCGGTGGCTGCCCCGGAATTCGCATCCTGGCGGGAAGCCGCTCGCCGGCATGGTTTCGGCGCCTGCATCGTGGCGGCATCGCGGACGCGCGACGACGGCCAGCTGGTGCTGGCGACCTATTCGCGCGACGGCGGCCCGGCGCTGGGCGAGGAATTGCTCGACTGGGCACAACGCCTGGTCGACGAATTGAGCCGGTTCTGGGATCACCAGATCCTGCTCGGACGCAGCCTGCGGATGAGTCGATACCGCAAGGCACAGCGCACGATCCAGCGGGCCCTGCTCGAGCAACCCGATCCGGAGGCGGTATTCCAGACCCTGGCGCGGGCGTTGGTCGATATCGCCGGCGCCGCTGCCGTCGATGTGTTCGCGGCGGATGGCGCGGACGGCATGCTGCGCCGGGTCGCCCTGATCGGCCCGATCGCCGACGTGATGCTCGGCTTGCCATTGCCTCCGCGATACCACGAAGGGCCGATGATTTCGGCGCCGACGGAAGCCTTCATGCAGGGGGCGCCGGTGATCCGGTGTCGCCCGGGCGACACGGCCGCGCCCGGCAGCATGTGGCGCAGCGAGCCGCTGCAGCATGCCGGTGCGGTGGGTTGCTGGCCGCTGTTTGACGCACCGGCCGGTGTACCCGAGGTGCCGCGGATCCCGGTCGGGGTGTTCGGTGTGGTGACCGCCGAGGCGGATGCCTTCGATGACGAGATGTGCCGATTGCTGGACGAGATCGCCGATGCCGCCGGCCTCGCTTTGCGACAGCACGCGCAGCGCCATGCCTTGCTGCAGGAGCAGGAACGGCAGACCTGGCTGGCCTCGCACGACGACCTCACCGACCTTCCCAATCGCCGTGCGCTGGATCGTCATCTGGACAAGGTGCTGGCGCATGCGCGGCATCATGGGCAACGGCTTGCCGTGGGCCTGCTCGATCTGGACGACCTGAAACCGATCAACGACAGCCATGGCCACGCGGTGGGCGATCGCATCCTGGTCGAGGTGGCGGATCGCCTGCGGCAGATGCTGCGTGGCGACGACTACGTGGCGCGGCTGGGTGGCGACGAATTCGTGCTCGTGCTGGGGGATCTCGAACGCGAGGCGGATCTCGACGCCTTGCTGGAGCGGATCGGCGCTTCGCTGATGCAACCGATGACGATCGACGGCATCGCGCTCTCGGTCGGCGCCAGCCTGGGCATTGCGCTGTATTCCAGCGACGCGCATGCCAGCGGCGAGCAGTTGTTGCGCCGGGCCGACCAGGCCATGTACCAGGTGAAGTCGCGCAAGCTGCGCCGTGCGCGCTGGTGGGCGGTGGCGCGGTCCGACGGCGCGGTCGAGGCAACGGCCGACTTCGACGCCAGCGTGGCGCCCTATGGCGAGGCGGCTGCGCTCTTGCTGGACGCCTGTCGCCAGACGTGGGTGCCGAAGCTGCCGGCGATCGTGCAGGCCTATTGCGCCGCCCTGCTCGGGCACGAGGGCATCGGCAGCCTGCTGGGCGTGTTGCCGTCGGCGGAGTTCGGTGCGTTGAAGGGCCATATGCTGCGGCACCTGCAGCATCTGCTGAGGGCGGATCTCGACCTGGCGAGTCATCGCGAAAGGGCAATCCGGAACGGCCTGTTCCACGCCGCCTGCGGGCTCGAGGAGGTGTGGTTGCTGGAGGCGGTCGAGCAGTTGCGCGACAACCTTGCCGCGATGCTGGTCGGGCTGGGTCACGGTGATCGCCGCGCGCTGGCCGTGGTGCTGCAACGGCTGAGCGCGGAACGGCAATGGCAACTGGAGAGCATGCGCCAACTCCAGCGTCTTCGGGTGGCGCTGCTGGCCCGGCTCAACGCGTTGGCGTGGTCGGCCGAAGGCTATCTGGAACTGATACAAGGCGCGGTCGATATCCTGGTCTCGCATCAGGAGATCAGTGCCTGCGCCGTGGGACGCCCCGACGCATCCGGCGAGCTGGCCTACGAGGCCGTGGCCGGCGTGGCCTTTGCCGAATACCTGCGCGCGCTGGGCGCCGGCAAAGCCTCGCCGATCCGGGTCGATGCAGGCTATCCGGAGGGCGAGGGGCCGAGCGGGCGCGCCTGGCGCACGGCGACGATCCAGCGCTGCGTGCACTATGGCAGCGACTCCACGATGGCCCATTGGCGCGATATCGCATTGCGCCTGGGCGTGGTCTCCAACATTGCCATTCCGTTGTGTCCGTCGCTGTCCAAACCGGCCGTGGTACTGACGCTTTACAGCTCGTATGCCGGCGGATTTCACAGCGAGGATCAGCAGGCGTTCGTGGAACAGATCAAGACCGTGCTCGATCTGGCCCTGGCACGGTTGGCGCCGCCGCGCCAGGGCACCGAACTGCTGCCGTTCTTCGTGCGCGAACGCTGGCGCGCGATGATCGCGACCGCGGCGTTGCAGATGCACTACCAGCCGCTGATCCGACTGGCCGATGGTCGGATCACCGAGCTCGAGGCATTGGCGCGCCTGCGGGACGAAAGCGGGGAACTGCTGGCGCCGGTCCGCTTCCTGCCGGCGTTGGGCGCCGATGATCTGATCGTGTTGTTCCGCCATGGCCTGGCCCAGGCCGCCGCCTGCCGCGAATCGCTGCGACAGGCGGGACACACGCTGGACATGTCGGTGAACGCGCCGGCGGCCGCGCTGGAGGATCCGCGCTACGCGGAGGTTGCCGCGGCGGTGATCGCGAGCAGTGGTTGCCCGGCGCAGGCCTTGTTGTTCGAGATACTGGAATCGCCGATCGGCACCGAGCACGCCGCCCTGCTGGAAGAGCCGGGCATGCAGTCGCTCAAGGCGCTTGGCGTACGGCTGGTCGAGGACGACCTGGGCGCCGGTTACAGCTCGCTGATCCGCCTGCGTCAATGGCCGTTCGACCGCATAAAGATCGACCACGAGATCGTCACCCAGGTGCGGCAGGATCCGCTGGGCACCTTGCGCTTCATCCGCCAGCTGATCCGGATCGGGCACGACCTGCGGCTCGAGGTGGTGGTCGAGGGGCTGGAGTCGCCCGGCCTGATCGAGGCGGCCACGATCCTGGGCGCCGATTTCGGCCAGGGCTATGCGCTGGCGCGCCCGATGCCGATGGAGGCCTTGCCCGACTGGCTCGCGAACCACCGATACCATGGCTCACGCGCCGTGCCGAAGACCGCGCTGGGCGCCCTTGCCGGCGAGTTGCGCTGGGAAGAGCAATTCGTCGCCTTGCCGGCCGATCCGGCGTTCTGGGCCAGGCATGCACAGCCGCATTGCGGCCCGGGCGAATACCTGCATCGCGAAGAACGCGCCCCCGCATGCGCTGCCATGCACGAGACGATGCACGCTGCAGCCATGGCCGGCCCGTCCGATCCGCTCTATCGCCAGGAGCGCCATGCGTTTCTGGCGCTGCTGACCGAGCACGTGCTGGGCGAGGAGCGGGCTTGATCGTTCACGAGAAACCGTCCGGACGGCAAAGGGCCCGGCATGGTCGTTTGTCGTTGAATCCGATGATGGGCGGTGCAAGGACCGTCGCGTGACACCTGCCGTGTGAAGTGCCCGTTGCTACACGCACGCTGCGCTCTTCGCGGCGTCCGAACGACGAAACCGGCCACGGGGGCCGGTTTCCGTATCGATTGGTGGGCGGTACAAGGATCGTCGTGTGACACCTGCCGTGTGAAGTGCCCGTTGGCCGGCACGTCCCTGGCGATGATCGAGAAGCACTACGGGCACCTGCTGCATGACCACGCGGCCAAGGCGATGGCGGGGCTGGCGCTTTAGGCTTTTTGAGTGCACACGCGGATGAACGGGACACCCAGAGATCGCAAATTGCTATTGACAGTATCGCAAATTGCGATACTCTTTCACCCAAAGCACAAGGACGTCCTCCATTGAGAGTTATCTCGAACAAGCGTTTGCGAGAGTTCGCCCAAGCCTTTCCTGATGCAGACGAAGCTTTGCAAACGTGGAGGAAGTTGATCGAATCGACCGACTTTCAGGGATTTAACGATCTGAAGAACACCTTCGGCGCCGTCGATACCTACGAGAACAAGTACATCTTTGACATCCGCGGAAATCACTACCGCATCATCACTGGTATCAGCTTCGCCGCGCAGATTTGTTACATCAAACAAGTTTTGACCCATGCTGAATACGACAAAGGGAAATGGAAATGAACGCTCAATTTGCCATCGCTCCCATTGCTGACGCTTGGGATAATTTCCGCGCCGCCTCGCGCATCGGGCACATCGCCGATGATCATGACTATGAAGCAGCCACTCAACTAGCTGATGAGTTGCTGGAGGAAGGAGCCATGGGAGAGGGCCATCCTCAGCACTCGCTGTTCATGATGCTCAGCGATCTCATCTACGCCTACGATCAGCGCCACTATCCAATGCCTAACGTGCATGGCGTTCAAGTGCTGCGCTTTCTGATGGAACAGCACAACCTGAAGCAGACGCAGATCCCTGAGATTGGCCGCCAGAGCGTAGTGTCTGAAATCCTGGCGGGCAAACGAAGCTTAACGGTAGACCACATCCGCAATCTATCCGAGCGTTTTGGGGTCAGTCCGAATTCATTCTTCTAACAATTAGCCACTCAAACAAGAAGCCCCGCCAAGTGCGGGGCTTTTCTTTGCAGGGCTGTCCCAAATTGGGTCATAAGGTGTCATGGCTGATCGCATCAGGAATCGAAGGATGATATGAAAGAGCTAGTTGAAAGCCCCCGCATGGACATGTTCAAGCTGACGCGCATGCCGCGCCTACACGCCGTCACGATCACAGCCGGCAACGCCATTACTCGCACCGCCGATGGTTGGCACGTTGCCAAGCTGGAACTGATTAGCCGGGTACAGGCGTTATTGCATACCGGCCAGCTGTCCATCGCAAAGGATCTGGCCGACACGGCACCGCTGATGCGTGAGCTGCAAGACTTCCGCGTGACCTTCGGTTCAGCAGGCAATGCGCAATTCGGCGCACGCGAAGGCGCACATGATGACCTGGTGCTGGCGGTAGCGATGGCGATCTTTGGGGCGACCCGCGCCGAGTCTGTAACCGAGATCGGGCTTCACCTTCCGTATTGATTGAAACCATCGAACACCATTGCAACCGGAGATAATCACATGGCAAATGAAACAGCGAGTCTTGTCATCGTTGTAGACAGCACAAGTGCAAAGGCCGCGACCGATTAGCTGGATCTTCTGACCGCAGCTGGTGCGCGTGCCGAAGCGGCTATCGGTGGTCTGGGTAGTGGCGCGGCGTCCGCAACGTCTGGCGTTTCTGCTGTCGCCCCTGCAGTCGCTGAAGTCGGCGCGAGCATGGGCACCGTTGCCGAGGCTGGCACCGCGCTTGAGGCGAGCGTTACGAAGGCAGCGGATGCCGTAAATGCCTTCGGCGAAACCGCCGCGATGGTCGATGCCAGACATAAGGCGATTGCCGCAAGCTATGCAGAACAGGCAGCAGCGGGCGGTCAAATCGTCCTGAGTGAGCGAGCGATTGCCGAAGCATTCGGCGCACGCATCGAAGCGACTGCCGAGCATGATGGAACAGAAGGCTAAGGAGGTGGTGATCCGCGCGACGCAGCCGGGTGGCATTCCATGGCAGCAACAGGTGGGAGCGGCATGACGAATCGAGCGCCACCCGCAACGGTGGCGTTTCCTTTTCTGTTTCCGTACTGGCGTCCGTACGACGAAAAGGCCACCCGAAAAGGTGGCCTAAGTCGTTGTATCGATTGGTGGGCGGTACAAGGATCGAACTTGTGACACCTGCCGTGTGAAGGCAGTGCTCTACCGCTGAGCTAACCGCCCGCCGTGGTGAGCGGGCGATTTTAGTGGGGAGACGCGCAGCGGGTCAATGCCTGTTGACCCCGGGTACCGGGGGTGGCTCGATCCGCGGGGTGTGGCACGCTTGCTAGACTTGCCGTTTACCCCAGCCCAGACGTGCCGCCATGGATTTCCTCAGCAGCCAGATCGCCCATATCCTCCACGCGCTGCAACAGTTCGAGCTGACGCCGTGGAAGATGGTGGGCTTTGCCGGCACCTTGATGTTCACCAGCCGCTGGTTCGTGCAGTTGTACTACACGCGCAAGTACAAGCGGGTGGTGATGCCGCTGGCCTTCTGGTGGTTGTCGGTCGGCGGCAGCTTCCTGCTGCTGGCCTACTTCGTGTTCGGCAAGAACGACTCGGTCGGCATCCTCTCCAATTTCTTCCCGGTCTTCGTGTCGGTCTACAACCTGATCGTGCACCTGCGCCACCACAAGAACAGCATCACCGGCGACGCCACCGCGTGATGGCGCGCGGTGTGCGTGATCATTGCGGTTCGTAGTCCAGGTTGGAAGAGAGCCAGCGCTCGGCCTCGGCCAGCGCCCAGCCCTTGCGCTTGGCGTAGTCCTCGACTTGGTCCTTGCCGAGTCGGCCGACCACGAAGTACTGGCTGTCCGGGTGCGAGTAGTACCAGCCGGAAACGGCGGCGGCGGGATACATCGAGAAGCCTTCGGTGAGTTCGATGCCGGTGTTGCGGGTAACGTCGAGCAGTTTGAACAGGGTGGCTTTCTCGGTGTGTTCGGGGCAGGCGGGATAGCCGGGGGCCGGGCGGATGCCGCGGTACTTCTCGGCGATCAGCGCGTCGTTGTCGAGCGACTCGTCCGGCACGAAGCCCCAGAATTCCTTGCGCACGCGCTCGTGCATGTGTTCGGCGAACGCTTCGGCAAGGCGGTCGGCCAGCGCCTTGAGGATGATCGAGGAATAGTCGTCGTAGTCGGCCTGGAAGCGCGCCAGGTGTTCCTCGATGCCGAGGCCGGCGGTGACGGCGAAACCGCCGATCCAGTCTGGCTTGTCGAATTCCTTCGGCGTGATGAAGTCGGCGAGGCAGAGGTTGGGGCGCTCGGGTGGCTTGTCGGCCTGCTGGCGTAGGCTGCACAGCGTGGCGAGGACTTTCCCCTCTCCCCTTGGGAGAGGGTGCCCCGAAGGGGTGGGTGAGGGTACGGGCGGAGCGGGATGCCGCGCTTCGGCCGTACCCTCATCCGCCCTTCGGGCACCTTCTCCCGGAGGGAGAAGGGAATACACCTC
>DATNGL010000240.1:0-6181 GCA_035605895.1 Rhodanobacter sp. | reverse complement strand
TTATTCCTACTCCTATGGCTATCTGGGCAACGGCACGAACGGCTTCTCGACGATCATGGCGTACGGTACGGCCACCGACACGCCGCTCAGCCTGTTCTCCAATCCCAACGTTTCGACCTGCCAGAACACGCCGTGCGGTGTAGCGGACAGTGCGTCGAACTCGGCCGACAATGCGCACAGCATGAACAACACCGCGGCGTTGATCGCGCAGTTCGAACCTACTGTGGTTGGACCGCCGCCCTCCACATTTTCCGGGCAGTTTCCCGTTGCTGATATCAATGGCGATGGCAAGGATGACCTGCTGTGGAGACAACTCGTTCCGGGGAGCTTTGCCGATTGGCAAATGAACGGGAGCTCGGTCCTGTCGATGTCGAAGGGCTTTCCAGCAGACTCGAGTTTCACCTTGGTTGCTGCGGGCAAGTTTTATGGCCCCGGAAAGCCCGATGATCTTGTATGGGCCAACAGCGGAAGCATCTGGATGTGGGTACCCAGCGGTTCGACGTTTGTGTTCCAGCGCATCGCCAGTATGCCGCCTGGCTGGATGATCATCGGCAGCGGTGACGTTGACGGTGACGGCAAAGCCGACTTGATTTTCAGGAATGTCAGTGAGACCAGCGGGAACGGTGGCATCGCATACTGGCGAATGAACGGCTCGACGGTCACATACCGGTCGCCCCTGTTTTCAATGTCACCCAGCTATCATGAAGCCGCAATCGGCGATTTCAACGGGGATGGTCGGACCGATATCCTCTGGACGAACGGAACGAGTCTCGTCTTGTGGCTGAGCACCGGATCGCGCTTTACGCAGCAGTCCGTTGGGGACTATCCGGCTGGCTGGCAACTCTTGGGTTGCGGAGACGTGAACGGTGACGGCAAGTGCGATCTTGTCTGGTACAACTCCACCAGCGGAGCCATTGCGTTCTGGCTGATGAACGGCTCGTCAGTCACGTACAGGTCGCGCACGATCCCACCACCGCCCGGGTACGCGCCTGTCACGATTGCCGACTTCAATGGTGATGGCAAGGTCGATATCGTGTGGAGCAACAATTACAGCCTGGTGATGTGGCTCGGCAACGGCAATGGCTTCGGGGGGGGGACTACATTCTCGTCTTACCCGGCAGGGTGGTTCGTCGCGCCGCCCGCACCAGGTAATTGATCGCGTGCTGAGGTCGCCTGTGGTGGCGATCACTTGACGACCTCTATCTCGAACAGGATCGACGCCATGGGGATGTACTTGCTGAGCAGGTTGTCGGTCAGGCCGGGTGCTTTCGACAACAGTTTGTACAGGATCGGCAATTTGTATGGCGTGTACGCCCGCGACTTGATCTTGAACGTGCGCGGCGAGTATTCGCCGTAAACCGTGCCGCCCGCCGTGAAAACGTCAAAGCTGCGCCACGCGAACCCGTGGCGATGCGTAATGTCCTCGTAGAGGCAGGCGCTGCGGAAGTGCGGTACTCGAATGGTCACTATGCAGCGGGATCGCGCGATTCGATGCAACTCCTGCATGACTCCGATGACATCCTCAAGGTGCTCGATGATGTTCATGCAACGAATTTCGTCGAATTCATCGTCCGCGAATGGGTATGGGATCTGGTTGAGGTCGTGCCGTACGTCCACCTTGCGCGCAAACTGGTCCACGTTGACCGCGCCTTGCAGGTAGTCCTCGCCGCAGCCGAGGTTGAGGATGCGTGATGCGCGGCCCGGCTCGGGTCCGGATTCAAGTGATTGTGTGCTGTTCACTCGGACGCCCTCGTCTGGACAACAGATCGGAATAGAGGCGTAGGTGCGCCTCGATTGAGCGGCCTTCGGCAAATACCGACACCGCACGTTCACGTCCATTCAGGCCCATGTGCGCCGCCAGTGCGGGATCCCTGCGCAATGCTCGACACGCTTCCGCCAAGCCGGCGACGTCCTCGACTTCGACCAAAAAGCCACTTGTGCCGTTCACGACCACGTCGCGTAACCCGGAGACATTGAAGGCGCCCACGGGCTTTCCGCAAGCCATGCCTTCCAGTGCTGTGTAACCGAAGCCTTCATGGCGACTGAGTGAAACGACGATGTCCGTCTCGCGATAGGCGGCCACCAGTTGATCCTGGGTCAGGCCGCTCATGAAGCGTAGTCCGGCACCTTGTGCCGCAACCTTCGGCCTTTCGCCCCGCAATCCCGCCACCACGGTGACATCAAAATCACGGCCCAGCGCATCGCAGAATGGTGAGATCAAATCGCCACCCTTGCGGCGGCTCATGTTGCCGACGATGAGCACGCGAGTGGGTTCGGAACCCGTCGCGGTGCGTGATGGGCCGGGGGAGAAAATCTCCGAATCGATCCACAACGGAATCGTATGCACGTTGCGGGTACCGAAATCTTCCGATACCTCTTGCCGGGTGGAATCGCTGATTGCGACGACCGCATCGGCTGCCCGGAAGGATGCGCGTTCGAAGCGGCGTACCATCTGGTCGTGAAACAGTGCCTGCGGAAGGCTCTTCCATTGCGGGTAACCCCGGCCGGCCACGCAATGCAGCGCGGTTGCCACAAGTGGTATCGAATGATGGCGGAACGCGAACGCGGTCCAACTGGTGGTACCGATGACATCCGTACCTGCCGGCGGAGACAAGCGAAGCATCGCCCATGGAAAGTATTGGAAAGCGTGCGGGAGCCATTGGACAATGGGCTCTGCACCGTGCGCGCGGAGGCCTTCTGCGAGTCGTTGGACATAGACGTCCGCGCCGCTCCGGGCACGCACGCTTGGCAGCCAGATTTTCATGGGCCGCAATTTCCATGGTCGGGCGGTACCCGATCGTGCACCGCAGGAGCCGCGGCGCGCTTCGACCTGCTTTGCCGGCCACGGGCGAAGCCCGGCCTGCAGATCACATAAATGCAGAACGTTGCCGCCATGGCGACATGGGTGAGGTAGGTGGCGACCACGGCCCCCCGCCAATCCCAGGCCATGACCAGTACGACGGTTGCGCCGACGTTGAACAGCGCGCCGGCAAGCTCGAAAACGCCCGTGGACCGTTCGTATCCCGCGGTGGCGGCCAGTGTGCGCACGATGATCCAGCAGGTGGCCGTGAAGGGGACCGCCGACAGTGCATGAGCGATCGGCACCGTTTCAAGGTAATTCTTCCCGAGGATCCACGGCAGCAACGATGCCGCCATGTAGACACAACAGCTGAGCGCCAAGGCGAAGGCCAAAACAAGGCCGACCTTGGTTGCCGAAGTGCGTATCGACTGGCGCAGCCCGTGCTGCCCGTGCTTGAACAGGACGGGAAGCATTCGCTCCACACCGGCGCTGATGGGCAACAAAAAAATGTCGGTCAGGCGATAGGCGACCGTATAAGTGCCGGCTGTTGCCGTTGAGACCAGCCTTGCCAGCACGACCTTGTCGGCGTCTCCATGTACGCGCGATGCAGCGGTGGCGACTGCAAATCCCAAGCCGGCGACGCTGTCCTGGAGGAGCGAGACACGGGAGCCGAGATTGCCGCGCATCCGCCATGCCCATGCCCCGATTACCACCGCGCACATGAGGGCGCCCGTGGCGACTGACACGATTGCCCAGGAGAACAGGCCGAGGCTGCCGGTAGCCATAAGGGCCGCCACGACGATGATGCGCAACGTTGGCGTCGCGCAGATGGCCAGAGACATCGCGGTGTAACGCTCGCGCGCCTGCAGGATGCGTACCGCCAGGTCCGACCCGGCGTAGTTCATGGTTTCACCCATCACGATGAGAACGATGGCAAGCGGCTCCACGTTGTGGGGAATCACGAACCACGCGCACGCCATTGCCACGATGGTCAGCGGCAGGAATGTCCACCCTATGCGATGGACGGTATGGTTGAGGCTGACTTCATACGGCAGTTTTGCGTGCGCAACATCCCGGACGTGCAGGGGGCCGGCCCCCAAGCCGCTGAACATCGAAAAAAAAGAAGCCAGGCTTGCCGCCGCCGCGTAGCCGCCGAAATCGCTGGGCCCCAATGTACGCGCGAGCATGACGACCAGAACGCCGAGCGAGAGCGCCCTGAGTGCGAATCCGAACGTGACTGTCAGATAGCTGCGACTGAACATGCGCACCATAAAGACTATCGGCATCACCGGGCGGGTTACCAGGCGGCTCGTTACGACTGGACGAGGTGCTTGAATTCTGCAATGTAATCGCTTGCCACCCGATCCCAGGTGAAGCGTTCCGCAATTGTTTTCCGTGCCGCTGCCGAAAACTGTTGGCGACGAACCGGATCCCAATTGGCGATGTTGTTGATGCATGCTGCAAACGCAGCAGCATTCATCGGATCGATGAGGAACCCGGTGACGCCATCGATCACGGCCTCCGCCAACCCTCCGAGCCTTGACGCTACCACTGGCGTACCAGCCGCCGCAGACTCGAGGGCTGACAAGCCGAATCCCTCATTCTGTTTGGCGATGGGGGGAGGCAGGTTGGGCATGATGCACGCGATGACTTGCATGCGTAACCGAATCAGTGCTTCCCGTGGCAGGCTTCCAAGGTAGCGTGCACGCGGGCACTCGTTCACGGCGGTCATCTCTTCAGCATCCCAAGGCGGCCCGGCCACCAGCAACTGAATATGCGAATCAATCCTGGGAAGTACTTCCGTGATGAACCACGCCAAACCCTTGTAGTGGATCAGTCGGCCGGCGAAGAGAATAGTACGTTCTGGAGACGAAGGCGTTTCGGAAACCGGAACGGGTTGCGTGGCAAGCGGAACTCGCGTGGTATGTCGGAAACCGAGTGCTTCCGCTTCCCGTTGGGTATCCGTGCTGTTCGCGATCAACAGGTCCACGCGACGTGCAAATTGTTTCAGAAAGGCTCTGTAAATCGCTGCCAGAAGTCCGCTCTTCTTCGCGAAATATACATCGTTGCCGTGAGCCGCGACGATCGTTGCGGCATCGCCGCGTGAGCTCAGTTTGGCAACACCCGCGAGCGGCGTGAGCAGTGCGTCGCCAAACAGGATGACCTCCGCCTTGTGTGCATTGCGGACGATGGAGATGGCTGCCTTGACAAAAAAAAACAGCAGCGACGCTGCTGATGGTCTGCCAATTATCGGAGGGTTGGGCGTGAAGAGCGTCACATCTGCCCCCTTCCGGACAAGTGCATTGAACAGCTCTTCGGAATACAGTTCCATCCCACCCACCGAGGGTGGGAATTTTCGCGTGACGAACAAAATGCGCATGCCGGGCGGTGGTCTAAGGCGTGCTTTCAGGCGTCAATTGAAACACGTATGTTGGCATTAGCGGCATCCCCATGGTGAGTATCCAATCAGGCAAGGCGTTCACGACCCGCGACAGGGCGTTCCCCTGATGCTCGATGGCGAGCGTTTCCCGAATGGCCAATGTTGTCCGGTTTTGAAAAGCAAATCCCGCGGTTCGCAACAATCGCTCCAGCCTGCGCAGACTCATGGGGGAACAGTCGTAGTGCGTGCCACGCCCAGTCAAGCGCACGTAAGTATCGCTTGCCCGTCTTGGCAGCCAACTCAACAATGGCAACCGGAAATGAGGTTCGATGAGCCGCCATTTGTTGGGCGCCGCGAAATAGACCATGCCGCCGGGACTTGTGACTCGCTTGATCTCGCGAAGATGATTGATCTGTGCTGATTCGTCTCCCACGTGTTCGATCACGTGGTTGGTGATTACCAGGTCGAATTGATCGTCGGCAAATGGCAGGGAGGTGTCGGAAACAAGCGTGAATCGGTAACCTTCAGTATCGATTCTGCCGTCCTTCACGTCGACAGCTTCGATGGTTTGCCGTCTGTTGCCCAGATCGAACAGCGTGTGCGAGATGACTCCGGAACCGCAGCCGACTTCAAGGATTCGGTTCGCCTGCGAGAAACGGTCCAAGCCAATGATGGCGACTATTTTTCTTGCTTTCAGTGCGCGGCCGGCCCGATCGATGGAAGCATGCGGTTCGCGGCTACGCTGCAGTCCGCCCGATTCAGGCATGTGATGACACCGGATGGTCGACAAATGCTGATTGATGGGTGCAGTGGAATACTGTTCCCTGCCTTGTGATGGCGACAATGTCCAAATCCTGTCCGGTCACACCGCCGCTTCCAGTTCCGGCACCAGCTTGAACAGGTCGCCCACGAGGCCGATGTCGGCGACTTCGAAGATGGGCGCGTCGGCGTCCTTGTTGATCGCGACGATGGTGCCGGCGTCCTTGATGCCGGTGAGGTGC
>DATNGL010000239.1:0-7341 GCA_035605895.1 Rhodanobacter sp. | reverse complement strand
CTCGGTGATGACGATCAGCTCGGCCCTGCTGCCGCCGCTGGTGAACATCGCGGTGCGCGATCACCTCGCGCTGCAGTTCGGCTGGGAGCAGGTCGGCTACTGGCAGGCGGTCAGCAAGGTGTCGGACGCCTACCTGCTGTTCCTCACCACCGCCATCAACATCTACTACCTGCCCAAGCTGGCGTCGACGCACACGCGCGAAGCGCTGCTGGTCGAGTTGCGCACGGCCTACCGTTACATCCTGCCGGCGGTGGTCGTGCTGGCGGCCACCGTGTATCTGCTGCGTAGCTGGGTGACGTGGCTGCTGTTCACCCCGGACTTCGCGGCCGCCAATGCGCTGTACGGCCCGCAGCTGCTGGGCGACGTGATCAAGATCGCCTCCTTCGTGCTGTCGTACCTGATGCTGGCCAAGGCCATGACGCGGCTGTTCGTGCTGTCCGAGTGCGTGTTCGCGGGCACGTACCTGCTGCTGGTCTACGTGTTCACCGCGCACTTCGGCCTGGTCGGCGCGATGTACGCGTTCGCGGTCAACTACCTGCTGTACCTCGCCTTCAACGTGGTGGTCGCCCGACGTTACCTGGGGAGGCTGTGACGATGGCTGGCGAGATCCCGATGGAGGCGACCGCGATGCCGCTGGTCTCCGTGCTGATCCCCGCGTTCAACCACGAGCGTTTCGTGCAGCGCTGCCTGGACAGCGTGCTGGAAGACCCGTATCCGGCCAAGGAGCTCATCATCATCGATGACGGCTCGACCGATCGGACCGCCGAACGCATTGCCGACTGGGTGGCGACGCACTGCATGGATCTTCCGATCGAGTACGTGCGGCGGGAGAACCGGGGCATCGCGGCGACCTTGAACGAACTGGTGGCGCGTGCCAGCGGGGAGTTCCTCCGCCCCGGCGCCAGCGACGACTACCTGCTGCCCGGCGGCCTCGATGCGCAGGTCCGTTACCTGCTGGCGCATCCGGGCAAGGGCGTGGTGCTCGGCGATTCGATCGTCGTCGATCAGGACGGCAGGAAGATCCACGACAGCGGCATGTGCGATCTGCACGGCGCCGACAAGAAACTCTATCGCTCCGATGACGGCATCCGTCGCGCGGTGATCAGCCAGTGGGCCATCGGCGGGCCAGTCGCCCTGATCCGCAAGAGCGCGCTCGACATCGTCGAGCGCTGGAGCGAGGGCCTGCGCATCGAAGACTGGGACCTGTTCCTGCGGCTGGCGGCCCAGGATGCGCTGGGCTTCATCGACGCCGGCGTATGCGCTTACCGCATTCACGGCGGCAACCTGAGCAAGACCCGGCACACGGCGACGCGGGTCGTCAATCTTGCCGAGTCGCGCCAGGTCGCGCTGCGTCGCGCCTGCCTGTTCGACGAACCTTACAGGACGCTGCTGCTGGCGCAGTCGCACCGCATCGGGGCCAAGATTTCGTTCCTGCAGCGGAGGTTGTGGCCGCTGGCGCTGCACATGCTGGCGTATCTGGCGCTGCTGGTGCTGGCAAAGCTGCGGCTTCCCTCCGCGCATCCGGCGGCGGGGGCGACATGAAACGGCTGCTGTGTCTTCCCTCGACCTATCTCGGGCTGCCGATCCTGCTGGCCTGCGGGCTGACTTGGCTCACCTACGATCTCCCCGTGAATTACCTGCCGGGCCTGGGCCTGCTGGCGGCGAGCGCGGCGGCCATCGTGTGGTTCGACGTGCAGACGGGAGTCAGGGTTCCCGGGCCTGCGTTGTTCCGCGCGCGTCAATACGCCGGGACCCGCGATGCGTTCGTCGCGCTGGCCTTCGCCGGCCTGATCGTCCTGTTCTGCCTGCTCGATCTCACCCTGTTCCCGATTCCGCTGCTGGACAAGCCGTCGTCGTATGCGGTGATGACAGGTGGCCGCGAGCACATCCGCCACGTCTCCGACATGTGCTGGGTGCTGCCCCCGATCGGGCTGCTCTGCGCCAGGAGCAAATGGCTGCGCAACGCGCTCATCGTCGTCGGCTTCCTGTTTCCGGTGCTGGTGATCGACCGCAACCGGCTGTTCGCCAGCGTGTTCTCGTTTGCGCTGGTCATCGTGTTGCGACGGGACGAGGCAAGAGCGCTGCCGTGGAAAAGCGTCGGCTTGCTGGGGCTCGCCGGCAGCGGCATTTTCTCCCTGCTCGGCATCCTGCGATCCGGGCCGCTGGATCACATCACGCTGCCTTTCGGCGCCATCTACCGGGCGTTGCCGCTGGGCTTCAAGTGGCTGCTGCTGTACGGCAGCGCCGGCCCCTACAACTTCAGCGCGATCCTGGCCAAGCATTACTCCAACACCAGCTTCCTCATCAACCAGGTGGTGCCGCTGCATGGATCCGTCGTGACCGCCGGCACGGATATCCCGCTGGACGCGCCAACCATCAACGTGGGCACGGAGTTCTTTCCGTTCCTGATGGCGCTGGGCCCGGTTGGCGCGGTGGCCGCGATCTTCGTGCTGTACGGCCTGTTGCGGTGGAGCGTGCGACGACTGCGCCGCACCGTGCCGCTGTTTTCCCTGCTGATTTTCCTGCGCGTTTCCTATGTCTGCGCGATGTCGCCGTTCGCGTCGCAGGCATTCACGTGGACGAACGTCGGTTTCATCGGCCTGTGTCTGGTCATGCAGGTCCTCGTGGCATGGCTGCCGAACCGGCGGCGGGAAGCGACCGGCGACGGGCCGGAAAGTATCCCCGCAGTGGCCGTGCCAACCCTGTCTCCCTCCTCCTTCCAGTGAGCACCGAATCATGGAACAAGACGAAATCTATCTGATCGACCTCTGGCGGATCTTCTCGCGCGAGTGGAAATGGTTTGCGGCCGTGCTGGTCGTGGTCCTGATCTGCACCTACGCCTTCGCGCATCGGGCAAAGAGCCAGTGGGAGGCGACCGCCTGGATCCAGATCGGGCAGGTCGGCCAGGCGCCTTCGGGTCAGGACCTGAAGATCGAGTCGCTGGCCCGGGTTCTCGAGCGCCTGCAAATGGTGCCGTTCGAAAACGAGGTGATGAACAGCCTCGGCTTTTCGCCCGACTCACCCGAAGCCGGCCTCTATCGCAAGAGCATCAAGCTGGATCCGTTGCCTTACGCCGGCCCGTTGATCCGGATGAGCCTGCGCGCGTATTCGGCGCAGCAGGCCCGCCAGTTCGCGCTGGCGACGGTCAATCAGCTGCATGCCATTCATCAGCGGCTCGAGGCAACGCCGCTGAAGCTGGCGCGCGCGCGCCTTGATCAGATCCAGGCCGATCTGCGTGATGCGCAGCTCGAGCGGGATCGCCTGCAGCAGGCCGTCGCGCCCGCGGGCAAGGATGGCGCGGACGGCAAGGGCATCCGGGATCCGCTGCTCGCCAGCGTGTTGCTGACCAGCAAGAACGCGGAGATCCGTGGCCTGGAGCTGTCCAGGAGCGATCTCGTCGATCGCCTCAGTGCCACGTACACGTATGAGACGTCGCTGCTGGGATCGGTCTACGTTCCCGACAAGAGGGCGTCCCCGAACCTGGCATTGATATGGGGCGCCGGCATCCTGTTCGGCGCCTTCCTGGCCGGGTTGACCGCGCTGGCGCGAGACGCCTTGCGGCGTCGGATGCGCGCGTAGTGCCGCGGCCGACCGGACGCATTCAACCAAAGCGGCCGATGGCGGCACTCACGAAGCAGATGAATGAAAGTGCCGAGGCGGATGCCACGGATCGACCGGAAGCCGGCCCAGACGATCACGGGTTGCCTTGCGGTGGCATGGAGATCGACATGAACGGGCGACACAAGCTTGAAGCCGTGCACATGGGCGTGGCCGCCCCGAACGCGCCGCCGCGCCGCCAGCGCAGCGAGCCGTTGAACGAGGCGCAGCTGCTCGAAACGCAGCGCGCGTTCGACAGTGTCGCCGCCGATTACGACGGCCCGCGCGGCAACAACGAGCTGATCCAGCGCATGCGGCTGACTTTGTGGGACACCGTGCACAGCGAGCTTCAGGCCGGTGCCCGCCTGCTCGATCTGGGATGCGGCACCGGCATCGACGCGCTCGAATTCGCGCGGCGCGGCTTCCACGTGGTGGCCACCGACTGGTCACCGCGGATGGTCGAGCGCACGCAGGCGCGCGCCGAAGCCGCAGGCCTGCAATCCCGCGTCACGGCGGCGCATCTTGGCGTGCAGCAGCTCGATCGACTCGAGGGCGGCTTCGATGGCATCTATTCGAATTTCGGTCCGTTGAATTGCGCGCCCGACCTGGGCGTCGTCGCGGCCGAATGCGCGCGCCTGCTGCATCCCGGCGGCAGCCTGGTGTTCTCGGTGATGGGCCGGATCTGCCCGTGGGAGCTGGGTCATTACGCATTGCGCGGCCGCTTCAAGCGGGCCGGCGTGCGCGCGGCGCGCGGCGCGACGGCGGTGGGGATGAACCAGCAGACGATCTGGACTTATTACTACCTGCCGCGCGAGTTCTACCGCGCCTTCGCCGAACACTTTTCGCTGCAAAGCTATCGTGCGCTGAGCCTGTTCATGCCGCCGCCCTACCTGGTGGACTACTACCGGCGCCGGCGCCACTGGTGCGAGCGGTTGGGCCGGCTCGACGACCGCCTGGGCGCGCTGCCGCTGCTGCGCAGCATGGGCGACCATTTCCTGATCGTGATGCGGAGGCGCTGAATCCGTGGACATTCTCCAGGCGGCGATGGATGTCAGCTTGTGCCGCGCGGTATCGATCACGGCGGCAGGCAGCTCGCGTGCGCCGCTGCCGATACGGGCAGGGCGGATCGGCTCGTCGCTGGCCGCGCGGGCGTATCGGGTCGATCTGCGCGACCATCTGATCTTCCCCGGCCTGATCAATGCGCACGACCATCTGCACGTCAACACCGTACCGCCGCTGCAAGCCGGCGCGCCGTTTCCCAACAGCTACGCCTGGATCGCGGCCTTCCAGGCGCATTTCGAGGAGCCTGCCGTCATCGCCGCGCTGCAGGTGCCGAAGGCGTTGCGGCTGTGGCATGGCGCGCTGAAGAACCTGCTCGCCGGCACCACCTGCGTGGCGCATCACGATCCCTGGCATCCGGCGCTGGACGCGACGAATTTTCCCGTCACCTTGCTGCGCAATTACGGCTGGAGTTACGCGCTGGGCTGGCCCGGTTATGGGCCGCCCGTCCAGCAGAGCTTTGCCGCCACGCCGCCCGACCGTCCCTGGCTGATCCATCTGGCCGAAGGTACCGATGCCACCGCGCAGGCGGAGCTGGCCGAGCTCGACCGGCTGGGCTGCCTGGCGGCGAACAGCGTGCTGATCCACGGCGTGGGGCTGCGCGAGCGGGACATCGATCGGGTGATCGAGCGTGGTGCCGCCGTGGTCTGGTGCCCGACCAGCAACCGTGCCCTGCTCGGACGTTCGCTCGACCCTCGGCGTCTGCATGCGGCCGGCCGGCTGGCGCTGGGCAGCGACTCGCGGCTTAGCGGCGCGCGCGATCTGCTTGAAGAAATGCACGGCATCGCCGCGCGCGGCGAACTCGGCGCCGCGCAGCTGCTTGGGCTGGCCACGATCGACGCTGCCCGCATCCTGCGTCTGCCATTGCGCGGCAGCCTCGCACCCGGCGCGTCGGCGGATCTGCTGGTAGTCGAGGACCGCGGCGGCGATAAGGTTCACAGCCTGGTGGGCATCGAGCGCAACCAGATCCGCGCGGTGGTGCGCGACGGCGTTCCCCGGATCGCCGATCCCGATTTTGCCGAATGGTTCGCGGCCACCGGCATGGACACCGTGCCGGTGACGCTGGACGGCAAACCGAAACTGCTGGCCAGGCCGCTGGCCGATCCCGCCTTGATCGCGCTCGAACCCGGGCTCGAACTGAGCGTCGAACGGAACGAGGGCGAGCGCGATCTCGCCCTCGAAGCGCGATGCTACTGATGACGCGCCCGCCGATGCTCGAACCCGCCGAGGCCTATGCGCTGTGGGCGTCCAGTTATTCGGCGCATGCGCACAATCCGGTGATGCAGGCCGAGCAGCGCGCGATGCTCGCCTTGATGCCCGATGAGCTGCACGGGCAGGCCGTGCTCGACGTCGGCTGCGGCAGTGGGCGCTACATGTTGCATGCGCTGCAGCGTGGCGCGGCACGCGTGATCGGCGTGGACCTTTCGCCGCAGATGCTCGCGCGTGCCGGTACCGAGCTGGCCGCATTTCAACCGGATGCCGAAGTGGATCTGGTACAGGGCAGCCTGGCCGCGCTGCCGGTGCCGGATGCGCGGGCGAACCTGACGATCTGCGCCCTGGTCGTCGGGCATCTCGACAACCTGCAACGGTCGCTGGCCGAACTGCATCGAGTGACCCGACCCGGCGGCACGCTGCTGTGCAGCGACGTGCATCCGATCGGACATGCGCTGGGCTGGTTGCGCGATTTCAAATCCGGCGACCGGCACTACGCCGTGCGGCATACGCAGCACCTGTACAGCCATTGGCACGCGGCCTGCGCCGCGCTGGGACTGCGCATCGAGCAGGTCCGCGAACCGATGCTCGATCCGGCCGACATCGCCGCCGGCGCGCATTTCGACCGCACGGCGCTGGAGGTGCCGGTGGCGCTGGTGTTCCAGCTGCGGCGCCCGGCCTGATCAACGCATACCTGAAGACGTCCCATGACTTGTCGCCCCAACACGCTGCTGATCAACCCGACCGTCACCACCCGTCCGCGCTTTCCGCTGTCGCTGCTGAACCTGGCCGCGGCGCTGGATCGCTTCGGCGACAGCCACATCGTGGACGGCAACATCGATCGCGATCTGGTGGACGCGACCCTGGCCGCCGCCGGGAAACGGCACTACGACGCCGTCGGTATCGGCATCATGGGCGGCCCGCAGCTGGCGCCGGCGATTGCCGTGTCCAAGGCCATTCGCGAACGTCATCCGTCGCTGCCGATCATCTGGGGCGGTTACTTTCCCACGCTGTATACCGATACCACGCTGGCGGCGCCTTACGTGGACTACGCGGTGCGCGGGCAGGGCGAGGAAAGCCTGGTCGAACTGGTCTCGGTGCTGAACCGCGGTGGCGGTGACGATGCGCTGGCCAGGATCGGCGGTTTGTCCTGGCGCCGCGATGGCGAGATCGTGCACAACCCCAATCGCAGCTTCCAGCGCGGCGATGCTTCGCTGGTGTTGCCCTATGAAAAGCTGGGCGATCCGGACAAATATCTGGCGAGCACTTTTCTCGGGCGCCGTACGGCTGTGCACCAGGCCTCGATCGGCTGCCGCTTCCGCTGCACGTTCTGCGGCGTGGCGGCCATGTTCGGCGGCGCGACGTCGCTGCCGCCGACCGAACGCCTGGAGCGCGAGCTGAGCTACCTCAAGTACGGACTCGGTGCCGACTCCATCCTTTTCTACGATCACAACTTCTTCGACCGCGAACAGG
>DATNGL010000238.1:0-2653 GCA_035605895.1 Rhodanobacter sp. | reverse complement strand
ACGGTCTTCCATCCACGCACCTGTGCTTCGTTGAAGAGTCCGGGAATGCGCGCGTAACCGAGGCCATTTGGCGACGGCGAGGTACCCTCGGTGATGATCAGACCCGCCGAGGCACGCTGGCCGTAGTACTCGGCCATCAAGGCGTTGGGGGTGTTGGCATCGACGGCGCGACTGCGCGTCATCGGCGCCATCACGGCACGATTGGCAAGTTGCAGGGAAGCGGTGACGAGAGGTTCGAAAAGCATGACGGTCCTTGGCTAAGTGAGGATTGCTCGGGCTGGATGGTTGGCTGACAGCGTTCGACCTCAGGAGGTCTGCGGCGGGTAGCTGGGCCTGGCTGCCGTCATTCCATGCTTGACCCGCACGGTCAAGTCATCGGCCAGGACTTCATCGAGGCCGGCCTCGAGGCCATCGAGCGCACGCCTGACGATCTCCCCTGGAGTGGACTTCGGTGCATCCAGCCCGCGGGTGAGGTCGGTGTCGACATAAGCCATGTGCAGGGCAAGCACTTGCGTGTGCTGTGCAGCCAGTTCGTTGTGCAAGGCATTGGTGAGCGACCATGCGGCCGACTTGCTGGCCGAATAGGCGGCCAGCTCGCCACCGTTCACCCATGAGCCAACCGACAGCACATTGAGCAGGGCGCCGCCGCCATTCGTCTTGAGGATCGGTGCAAACGCCTTGCTCAAGCGAAGCATCGCGAAAAAGTTGGTTTCGAAGATGCGTCGCGTGACCTCTTCGCTGTCCGGGGCCAGAAAGCCACCGGATTGGGCGATACCGGCGTTGTTGATCAGCAACGTCACGTCGGACGCCAATGCGGCAGCGGCCGCCACGTCGACCGGTTGATTGACGTCGAGTCGAAGCGCCTGAACACCGGGAGGGAGGGCGACGGAGGTGTCGCGCACGCCGGCGTACACTTTGCGCGCACCGCGGGCGAGCAGCTCATGTGCGAATGCCAGGCCGATGCCGCGATTGGCACCGGTGACGAGGACGGTGGCGTTTTCAATCTTCATTGGAATTTCCAGATAACGGGAAAAAAATTCAGTTGCCTGGCTTTCAGGCAACACTGGAACGGACAAACTCACTTGACCTTGATGACGACCTTGCCCTTCGCGCGGCCTGCTTCGACGTAGGCCATGGCCTCGTTGGTCGATTCGAACGGAAACACCTTGTCCACCACCGGACGAATCGCGCCGGCGTCGATGAGCGGAGTGATCTCACGCAGTTGGCCGCCGCTGGCTTTCATGAAAAGGAAGGAGTAGTCGACACCGAGACGTTTTGCCCTTCGACGCACGCCGGAGCTCAACAAGCGCAGGATCAGTTTCACGAAGCCAGGCGCGCCGATGTCCGCCGCGAATGCAGGGTCGGGTGGGCCGGAAATGGAGATGAGCTGGCCACCGGGTTTCAGGATGCGCAGGGATTTCTCCAGCGTCTTGCCGTCCTGGCTGTTCAGGACCACGTCGTAGCCATGCAGGATGCTTTCGAAGTCCTGCTTCCTGTAGTCGATGACGATATCGGCACCGAGGCGCCGCACCCAATCGACATTGGCCGTGCTCGTGGTGGCGGCGACGATGGCACCCAGATGCTTCGCCAGCTGGATCGCAAAGGTGCCCACGCCGCCCGAGCCGGCCTGGATGAAGACTTTCTGACCTTTTTTCAGGTTCGCCTTTTCGACCAGGGCCTGCCACACCGTCAAACCGACCAGCGGAATCGATGCCGCTTCTTCCATGCTGAGGCTGGCGGGTTTGCGCGCGACGGCGCTTTCGTTCACGGCAATGAACTGCGCAAGCGTGCCGATGCGGTGATCAGGCGCACGCGAATACACTTCGTCGCCTGCCTTGAATTGCCGCACTCGCGATCCAACGCGGGACACAACGCCAGCCACGTCATGGCCCAGTACCAACGGCATGCGGTATGGCAGGATCAGTTTGAATTCACCGCTTTTGATCTTGGAATCCAGCTGGTTCAAACCTGCGGCGTGGACCTCGATCAGCACATCGTCGTCGCCAAGCTCGGGCTCCGGCATCTCGCCCAGCCGCATCGGATCCTGCTTGCTGTACCGATCAGTGACGAATGCTTTCATGATGTTTCTCTTTCGTAGATTGGTCGGCAAAGAACGCAATATGACGAACATCATATTAATTGGCGAACGAATGAACTTGGTTCGAATCGATTTCAGGTAAGTGCGAGATACCTCAGCGCAGACTCGCGCAGCCCGTCGGAGAGCTTTGGTTCATCGACGGCGCGCGCCAGCATCAATGCGCCAACCATCGTCGCGACAGTGACGAGGGCACGTTCGTGCGCACCTGGCTGCCCCCAGTCGGGTGAGTGGCGGGCGACAAGATCGATCATCTCCTTGATCCGACGCGTGGCGGCGCGCCTGACCTCCGGCGTCTGGCGCGGCATCTCCGAGCCGAGCGCGGCAGTCGCACAACCGGTCTCGATCCCTTCCAGGTGTTCCTTGGAGAGATAAGCCTGCAGCATGGCCGGAAGTGCCTGCTGCTGCGGCAACTTGGCGGCAATACGCTCCATCATCGCCACGCTTTCACTGCCGGCACGGTCGGCAGCCTCGGCGAGCATCGCTTCCCGCGACGGAAAATGCGCATAGAAGCCGCCATGGGTCAGACCGGCGTCTTTCATGATGTCGGCAACGCCG
>DATNGL010000237.1:0-3194 GCA_035605895.1 Rhodanobacter sp. | reverse complement strand
GCGCTGGGCGAAGTCCACGCCGAGCAGGCGCGAGGCGACGATCTCGTAGCGCTCGGCGAACTTCTCGATGGTCTTTGGGATCTTGTACAGCGAGGAATTGAGCGCCTCGATGTCCTCGCGGTCGAGCGCGGTGACGAAGGTGTTCACCAGCCCCTCGCTGATCTGCGCGGCCAGTTCCTTCTCGCGCGCCCGGGTGGCCGCGAAGGAGGCCATCACCGCCCCCTGGTCCGGCTTGGTCAGCAGATCGTGCAGCGCCTGGGCGCTCTCGCAGGCGGTGGCGGCGCTCTGTTCCAGCAGACCGTAGAACTTGTCGCCTTTGCCGAAAATCGTCTGCAGGGAAAACATGGTCGGCATGCCTGAGTGAACGGGATGACAGGAATGTTACAGGACGGCCGTACCCGGCCGCACCCGGCCCGGGGTGAAGTGCGGACCCGACTGCCCTTACACTGTAGCCATGCACCCTCCGCCATCATCGCCGCGATGCTGACCGAAATCGCGCTCGTCTTCGTGCTTTCGTTGTGCAACGGCTTCTTTGCGTTGTCGGAGATGGCGCTGGTGGTTTCGCGCAAGAGCCGGCTCAAGCAGATGGCCAGGACCAGCCGCAAGGCCGCGCTGGCGCTGCGCCATGCCGAGGCACCGGAATACTTCCTGTCGACCGTGCAGGTCGGCATCACCATGGTGATGCTGATCACCGGCGCGGTCGCCGGCGACGCGCTTGGCGGCCACATCGCCGAGGCCCTGCAGGGCGAACAGCTGGCCTGGCTGCTGCCCTACGCGCGGATCATCGGCATCGTGTTCGGCTTCATCCTGATCTCGTTCCTGCAGGTGGTGATCGGCGAGCTGGTGCCCAAGCGGCTGGCGCTGTCGGCACCGGAGAAGTTGTCGTCCTACGTGGCGATCCCGATGCTGGTGCTGTCGCGGATCGCCGCGCCGTTCGTGTGGCTGCTGAACGCGTCCAGCAACCTGCTGCTGCGGCTGTTGCGGATCAACCCGCAGGGTCGTGGCGTGGTCACCGAGGACGAGATCCGCCTGCTGGTGGCCGAAAGCGCCGAACAGGGCGTGCTCGACCAGGACGAGCACAACATGGTCAACCGCGTGCTGCGGCTGGGCGACCGCACGGTCGACAGCGTGATGACCCCGCGCATGCGCATCGCGTGGCTGGACATGGCTGCGCCGCGCGAGGAAAACATCGAGGTGATGCGGCAGACCCCGTATTCGCGCTATCCGGTCTATCGCGGCGACGAGAGCGACGTGGTCGGCGTGGCCGAGGTCAAGCTGATGCTGCACAGCTTTGCCGCCGGCAGCCCCGAGCTGTTCGGCCACCTCTCCAAGCCGCTGTTCGTGCCGGCAGCGGCGCGCGCGCTGGACCTGCTGGAGGAGTTCCGCGATGCCGAGACGCCGCTGGCGCTGGTGGTCGACGAATATGGCGACATCGAGGGCGTGGTCACCGTCAACGACCTGCTGGCGGCGGTGGTCGGCGCCAGCCAGATCGGCCATGGCGGCAACGAGGAGGGCCCGATCCTGCAACGCGCCGACGGCAGCTGGCTGATCGACGGCAGCCTGCCCACCGACGACCTGCGCGAACTGCTGCGCACCGGCGAGCTGCCCGGTGAGGACGAACACGACTTCCGCACCGTCGCCGGCATGGTGATGACCGCACTTGGCCACGTGCCGCAGACCGGCGAAGTATTCGCCTGGCGCGGCATCCGTTTCGAGGTGGTCGACCTCGACGGCGCGCGCATCGACAAGCTGCTGGTCACTCCCGCGCCGTCGCTGGAACCGGCCGACGACGAGCAGTGAGCCTCGGGCCCCGCTTGGCCTGACGGTTCGCCTAGTCGCCCCTGCTCCTGGCCAACCCCGCCATGCGCTGCGCATCGGCCAGGATGCCGTGCAGCACGCGCAGCTCGCGTTCGTCCGGCTGGGCGCGCTGGAACAGCTTGCGCAGGCGCAGCATGATCGTGGTCGGCTCGCGCCCCTTGTGGAACTCGATGTCGTCCAGCGCCTGCGCCAGGTGGCGGTAGAACTGCTCCATCTGCGTCGCATCGGCAGGCGGCTCGTCGTGTCCGGGCGGCGGCGCCGGTGGCTCGTCGCCGAGCATGGCCACGCGCAACTCGTAGGCCATCACCTGCACCGCCTGCGCCAGGTTGAGCGAACTGAAATCGTCCACGCTGGGTATCCGCACCATCGCGTGGCAGCGCGCCAGCTCCTCGTTCTCCAGGCCGCTGCGCTCGTTGCCGAACAGCAGCGCCACCTGCTCGCCGCGGGCTGCCGCGGCCAGCGCCTGCCGTGCCGCTTCGCGCGGACTCAGCTCCGGCAGGGTCACGCCGCGCCGACGCGCCGACAGGCCCAGGGCGAAGTTGCAGCCCGCCAGGCCATCGACCAGTTCGGCATGCACGCCAGCGTTGGCCAGCACGTCGTCGGCACCGGCGGCCAGCGCATTCGCCTCGCGGTCCGGAAAGCGCGCCGGCAGCACCAGTTCCAGCCGTTCGAAACCCATCGTGCGGATCGCCCGCGCGGCACTGCCGATATTGCCCGGATGCGAGGTGCGCACCAGCACGAAACGGAAGCGCGCGGCGAGGTCCTGAAAGTCGGTCATTCGTGCTGTGGCATGGCGGTCGGAGCGCACAAGAATAACGGACGCGGGGCGGTCCGGGCCCGCCTCTGCTAGAATCGCCGGCCGCAACCCCGCTCTCTTCCAAAGTCGAAACCATGGCCAGACCACACGTCACGATCGCGGCGCGCGCCGCGCGTTCCGCAGGCAATGTGATCCTGCGCTACATGAACCGCATCGACGGCCTGCACGTCGTCGAGAAGCAGCAGCTGGACTTCGTCTCCGAGGTCGACAAGCTGGCCGAGGCGGAGATCATCAAGGAACTGCGCCGCGCCTACCCCGACCACGCCATCCTCGCCGAGGAAAGCGGCCAGACCGGCAAGGGGCCGCTGACCTGGGTGATCGACCCGCTCGACGGCACCCACAACTACCTGCGCGGCATCCCGCACTTCAGCGTGTCGATCGCGCTGCTGGACAAGGGCGTGCCGATCCACGCGGTGGTGTTCGACCCGCTGCGCGACGAGCTGTACACCGCCAGCAAGGGCGACGGCGCCTATCTCAACGATCGCCGCATGCGCGTGGGCAAGCGCGAGAACCTCGGCGGCGCGATGATCGCCACCGGTTTCCCGTTCCGCCAGCGCGA
>DATNGL010000236.1:0-4276 GCA_035605895.1 Rhodanobacter sp. | reverse complement strand
CATGCCTGCCGTCATCTGCGGATCGTTGGCCTATGACACCATCATGGTGTTCCAGGACCAGTTCAAGAACCACATCCTGCCGGATCAGATGCACATCCTGAATGTGTCGTTCCTGGTGCCGGCGATGCGCCGCGAGTTCGGCGGCTGCGCGGGCAACATCGCCTACAACCTCAAGCTGCTCGGCGGCGATCCCCTGCCGGTGGCGGCCGTGGGCCAGGATTTCGGCCCTTACCGCGCGCACATGGAGCAGTGCGGCATCTGCCTGGAAAGGGTGCGCGTGTTCGACGACCAGTTCACGCCGCAATGCTTCATCACGACGGATCTGGACAACAACCAGATCACCGCGTTTCATCCCGGCGCGATGTCCAGCGCGCAGGAAAACCACGTGCGCGACATTCCGCAGATCGATTTCGCGATCGTGGCCCCGGATGGCCGCGAGGCGATGCTGCAGCATGTGGACGAGTTCGCCGCGCGCGGCGTGCCGTTCATCTTCGACCCGGGCCAGGCGATGCCGCTGTTCAACGGCGACGAGTTCCGCTCGATGATCGGCAAGTCCACCTACGTGATCGTCAACGATTACGAGTCCCAGTTGCTGCAGGCCCGCACCGGCTGGAGCGCCGACGAGATCGCCAGCCGCGTCACCGCCTACATCGTGACCCAGGGGCCGCGTGGTTCGATCATCCACGTCGGCAGCGACACTCATCACATCCCGCCGGCACGCGAACGCCGGGTCGTGGACCCGACCGGCTGCGGCGACGCATATCGGGCCGGCCTGATCTTCGGCATCATGCAGGGCAAGGACTGGCCGACCGTCGGTCGCATCGCCTCGCTGATGGGAGCGCTGAAGGTCGAGCACCCGGGTACGCAGAACCAGCGTTTCAACTACGCCGAATTCGCCGCCGCTTTCAGCGAGCAGTTCGGTTACGCGTTGAACTGACCTTCCCTGCGGGCGGCCTCGCCGCCTTCAGTCGACACGAAACCCGATGGTGGCGTTCACCGCCGCCTGCCAGCCACGATACAGGTGCTCGCGATCGGGTTCGTCCATCGCCGGCTCGAAGCGGCGGTCCAGCTGCCACAGCCGGGCGATCTGTTCGCGGTTGTCCCACACCCCTGCGGCCAGGCCGGCCAGATAGGCCGCACCCAGTGCAGTCGTTTCGCCAATGCCCGAACGCAACACCGGTACGCCGAGCATGTCGCTCTGGAACTGTGCCAGGAAATCATTGGCGATCGCACCGCCATCGGCGCGCAGTTCCTTCAGCGCGATACCGGCATCGGCCTCCATCGCGGTCAGCACGTCGCGCGTCTGGTAAGCCATCGATTCCAGGGCTGCGCGCACCAGGTGTTCCCTGCGCGTACCACGTGACAGACCGAACATGGCGCCGCGCACATCGCTGCGCCAATACGGCGCACCCAGCCCGACAAAGGCCGGCACCAGATACACGCCGTCGGTCGAGGACACGCTCTCGGCGCAAGCCTGCGATTGATCGGCGCTGTCGAGCATGTGCAGGCCGTCGCGCAGCCACTGCACCACCGAGCCGGCAACGAAGATGCTGCCTTCGAGCGCGTATTCCACCCGTCCATCCACCTTCCAGGCCACTGTGCTCAGCAGGCCATGCTGCGACGGCACCGCGACACTACCGGTGTTCATCAGCATGAAACAGCCCGTGCCATAGGTGTTTTTCGCCATGCCCGGCTCGAAGCAGGCCTGGCCGAACAATGCCGCCTGCTGGTCGCCGGCGATACCGCAGATGGGCACGTCGCAGCCGAAAAAGTACTTCGACTCGATGCGCCCGTAGACTTCGCTGCAACCGCGCACCTCGGGCAGCATGGATGCGGGTACGCCGAACAGTTCCAGCAGATCCGGGTCCCAGCATTGCTGGTGGATGTTGTAGAGCAGGGTGCGCGAGGCATTGCTGACGTCGGTGACGTGGACCTTGCCGCCGGTGAGATTCCACACCAGCCAGCTGTCGATGGTCCCGAACAGCAGCTCGCCGCGTTGCGCGCGTTCGCGCACGCCCCCGACGTGCTCGAACAGCCACTTGAGCTTGGTCGCGGAAAAGTACGCATCCAGCAACAAGCCGGTGCGCTCGCGTATGAGTGCGTCGACTGACTCGCTGCGCATGTCCCGACATATTTCCGCGGAATGCCGCGACTGCCACACCAGGGCGTTGTACACCGGCTCCCCGGTGCGACGATCCCACACCACGGTGGTCTCGCGCTGGTTGGTGATGCCTATGCCGGCCACGCTCGATGCCTCGATGCCGGCATTGTGGATCGCTTCGGTCAGCGTGACCTGGACACTGGTCAGGATCTCCCGCGGACGGTGCTCCACCCAGCCCGAACGCGGGAAGATCTGCTCGAATTCCCGCTGCGCCGACGAGACGACGCGCCCTCTTGCGTCGAACACCAGTGCGCGCGAACTGGTCGTGCCCTGGTCAATGGCAACGATGAAACGCGAGTCCCGGTTCATGCCGACGCCGCCGCAGGCAACGGCGACCCGCGAGCCAGCGCGGGATAGGCCGTATCCAGGTAAGCCTGCAGGTGCATGCGCTGATCATCGTTCAGGCGCAATCCCAGCTTGGTCCGGCGCCACAGGATGTCTTCGCTTGTACGTACCCACTCGTGGCGTACAAGGTAATCGACCTCGCATTGATGGAGCCCGGCTCCGAAATGCTGCCCGAGATCCTCAAGCCCGGCGGCCGTTCCCAACAACGTCGCCGTGCGGGTACCGTAATGGCGCAGCCAGCGATGCGCCAATGCCACAGGCAGCCATGGCCAACGCTGCGCCCACGTCGCCACCAGCCGTTCGGCATCGGCGAAGTCGCCGCCCGGCAGCGGGTCGCCGCTGGCCGTCCAGGCTGCTCGCTCCAGGCCCAGCGCCCTGCTCAGGCTGTCGACCGCCTCCTCGCCAAGACGCCGGTAAGTGGTGATCTTGCCACCGAAGACATTCAGCAGAGGTGCGCCCTGCCTGTCATCAAGTTCGAGCCGGTAGTCGCGACTGACCGAGGTGGCGTCACCACCTTCGTCCAGCAGCGGACGCACCCCGCTGTAGCTCCAGATGACGTCTTCGGCGCACACCGAACGCTTGAAATACCGGCTGACGGCGTCGCAGAGGTAACGCGCTTCGTCCGCCTCGATGTGCACGCTGGCCGGATCGGCCCGATAGTCCACATCCGTCGTACCCACAAGGGTGTAGTCGGTCTCGTAGGGAATCGCAAAGACGACGCGTCGATCGGGCTGCTGGAACAGGTACGCGTAGTCATGGTCGAACAAGCGCGGAAGCACGATGTGGCTGCCCTTCACCAGGCGCACCTGCGCATGTTCCCGGCGACCGAGTACACCACTCAGAAAGGTTCCGGCCCAGGGACCGCAGGCATTGACCAGGACCTTCGCACGCACGCACCGCAACTCCCCGTCGGGGCCTTGCAATTGCGCATGCCATGCGCCTTCGTTGACTTCAGCGGCGACACATCGCGTATGCACACGGATGTCCGCGCCGCGATGGGCGGCGTCCATGGCATTGAGCACGACGAGGCGGGCGTCCTGCACCCAGCCATCGGAATACACGAAACCGCGTGAGTAGGTGTCCTTGAGGGGCAGCCCGCTGACATGCTGCCTCAGGTCCACGGCGTGCGAATCGGCAAGCGTGCGATGTCCGGCACCGAGACTGTCGTACAAGAGCAAGCCAAGCCGGATCATCCATATCGGGCGAAGATGTGATTCGTGCGGCAACACGAACATCATCGGCCAGCTGATATGCGGCGCTAGGCGAAGGATCACTTCGCGCTCCGCCAGCGCCTTGGCTACCAGCCGGAACTCGTACTGCTCCAGATAGCGCAAGCCGCCGTGGATCAGTTTGGTGCTGGCGCTGGAAGTATGCGCGGCCAGGTCGTCCTGCTCGCAAAGCGTCACGGATAGGCCCCGACCGGCCGCATCCCGCGCGATGCCCGCGCCGTTGACGCCACCACCGACCACCAGGATGTCCGTGTCGTCGTGCAAACCATTTCTCGCATGTGTCTTGCGATCGTTTCACTGCGCACGCTAACACGCCGTCGATCGCCTGGGCCATGCGATGGGTGGTCTATTTGCGACCAAGGATCAAGCAGCTTGCGGGTCGCGACCGGCGGTCGCCACAGCAACAGCGCCAAAGAAAAACCCCCACCGTTGCCGGTGAGGGTGTTTCAGGATAAAGCCCCTGGCGGTGACCTACTCTTGCATGGCAAAGCCACACTACCATCGGCGCATGCGCGTTTCACTTCTGAGTTCGGGATGGGAT
>DATNGL010000235.1:0-7890 GCA_035605895.1 Rhodanobacter sp. | reverse complement strand
CTGGCTGTGCGGGCAGGAGGCGCTGGCGCAGGATCTGGTGCAGGAGACCATGCTGCGCGCCTGGAAAAGTCTCGATGCATTGCGCGAAGCCGAGGCCGCCAAACCGTGGCTGCTGACCATCCTGCGGCGTGAACACGCGCGTCATCACGAGCGCAAGCAGCTGGACACGGTCGAACTGAACGAGGGCATCACCGACGATGCCGCCTGGGCCAGCCCCGAGCGACACGGCGATGCCGCCGAATTGCGGGAAGCCATGTCGAAACTGCCCCACAAATATCGCGAGCCGCTGTTGCTGCAGGTGCTGGGCGGGATGAGCTGCGACGAGATCGCCGATGAACTCGGCCAGCAACCCGGTGCGGTGATGACCCAGCTTTTCCGGGCGCGGCAGCAACTGAAGTCCATCCTGCAGGGCGGACGCCCGGAGGTGCAGCATGGACTGTCTTGAGTTCCGTCGCCGGCTGGCCGCCGAACCGCTGTCGCGCGACCTCGCGTTGCACGTCCATCGCGGCGAATGCACCGCCTGCGCGGCCGCATGGGAGCGCGCGCAACAGGCCGAGCGCGAGCTGCTCGATGCGCTGGCGGTACCGGTACCGGCCGGGCTGACCGAGCGCATCCTGCTGGCCCAGGCCACCGGCGAACGTCGGCAGCACATGAGCCGGCGCCGCTTCGCACTGGCGCTGGCCGCCTCGTTGCTGGTCGCCCTCGCCGGTGGCAGCCTGCTGTGGCGCCAGCACGACGCACATACGTTGCCGGCACTGGCGGTGGCGCACATGCCCGGCGAGATCCACAGCCTTGAGCTGACCCGGCCGATCGGCGCACAGGCCATCGCCGCCGGCTTCGCAGTGCGTGGACTGCATCTGCGTGGACCGTTGCCGGACAATGTCACCTATGTGCACGATTGCCCGGTCGGGCCGTATCGCACGGTGCACCTGGTCAGTCGTGTCGACGGCACCTCGGTGGCGGTGCTGTACATGCCCGGCAAGCGCGCGGCCGCCACGCAGGATTTCCGTCGGGGCGACTGGCATGGACGGGTCGTGCCGTTGCAGTCCGGCACCCTGGTGATGCTGACCGATCGCGTCGGCCAGCACTCGTTCGACCGCGTGGCGGACACCGTGGCGCAGGATTGGCGGGTAGCCATCGACGGCCTCGGTGACGTCCGCGTCGGCCAGTTGTAGGCGGATCGACGCACTTCAGCCAGGGACGTGTCAGGCGGTCTGGGCGCGACGGCGCCGCCACCACCCGACCAAGCCATCCAGCGAGAGCGGGCCGGGTCCGAACGCCACCAGGGCGAGGAACATCAGTCCCCACGCCTTGTGATCGTCGAAGTCGCTGCCGATCAGACCGGTCCAGAAACCGTTCGGCCACAGATCCGGGTACGACACCACCGCAATGATGTTGTAGACGAACAGCATCGCGGCGACGACGCGCGTGCCCAGGCCGAAGATCAGGAACCAGGGCGTGACCAGTTCGACCCAGGTGCCGAGCGTCGCCGCCACCTGCGGCGCCAGCAGCGGAACGTGGTATTCGCTGGTGAACAGCGCCAGCGTGCCGGAGGGATCGGCCAGCTTGACCACGCCGGCGCGCCAGAACGCCACCGCCACCAGCAGGCGGAACAGCAGCAGCACCAGCGGCTGCAGGTGGCGCAATGCGGCGGTCAGATCCTGCCAGTAACCCGGCCTCGTCGAGATGGAAGTATTCATGTGTCTTGCCCTGCAGTCAGTGGTCGGAAACGTGTTGGATCAGCGCACGCGTCAGCAGTGGACCGAGCAGTGCGTCGAGCGGCGCGTCGGCGTCGAGTGCGTGGGCCGCTTCCACGGCAGCGGATACGCGGTTGCCCTGTTTCAGCGCGGTGACCAGGGCGACGGCGGTGGGCGTGCACGCCTGCATCGCCACCTGGTCATCCTCGCGCCACAACAACACGCCCTGCGCACCGCCGGCGAGATCCACGGCTAGCGTCTCCGGCGACTCGCAGTAGCGCCACAGGTCGAGCACCGGGAAGGGGGCGGCGATCGCGTGCACGCAAGGCAGCAGGTGCAGGAACGGATCGTCGCCTGCCGCTGACAGCGCCGCTTGCAGTGAAGCCGCATCCGGGGCCTCGGCATCGGCGGCGAGCATCGTGCACTGGCGCAGCCAGTCGAGTCGCGCCAGGTCGCCGAGCCATCCCAGGCCGGACAGCTCCGGCCGGGCCTCGAGATAGTCGGCGAAGTCGTCGCCGAGGTTTTGCAGGTTGCCGCTGCGGCTGCCATGCCAGGCGGCGTAGCGGGTGGCCCAGCCGTCGAAGCAGTCGACGCCGAGCATGCGCTCGACCGCCGGAAAGCTGGCGACCAGCGAGGCCACCTGGGTGGCCAGGATCGCGTTGCGGTAGATCTGCAATCGCGCGGCCGGCTCGATCCCGCGGGTGCCGATCCACGGCAGCAGCGCGGGCGCGGCGCCGTCGATCATGGCGCGGGCGAAGCCCGCCTGCAGCTCAGACAGGTTCGGCGGCGCAGGCATGCAGGTGCTCCGTGGCGATGCGCGCCTCGTCTTCGAGGATCCCGAAGGCAGGCAGTTGCTGATCCCATTCGATCAGGGTCGGCTTCGCGCCCACCCGTTCGATCGCGTGTGCGTACAACCGCCACACCGCGGGATCGACGCGGTGATCATGGCTGTCGATCAGGAGTGGTCCGCCCAGGCCGTCCTGGCGGCTGAAGCCGGCCAGATGGATCTCGCCGACCGCGGCGGGGTCGATGCTGTCGAGGTAGCGCACGGCGTCGATGCCATGGTTGACGCTGTTGACGTAGACGTTGTTGACGTCGAGCAGCAGGCCGCAACCGCTGCGCCGCGCCAGCTCGCCGAGGAATTCCCACTCGGGCATGGTCGAATGGATGTAATGGATGTAGCTGGAGACGTTTTCCAGCAGCACCTGCCGTTGCAGGGTGTGCTGCAGCTGGTCGACATGCTCGACCATCAGCGCCAGCGCCTCCTCGGTATACGGCAGCGGCAGCAGGTCGTTGAAATGGCGTCCGCCGATCGCACCCCAGCACACGTGCTCGGAGACCAGCGCCGGTGCCGCGCGCGCGATCACTTCGCGCAGCCGCCGCAGGTGCGCCGGATCCAGCGCGTCGGCACTGCCCAGCGACAACCCGACGCCGTGCAGGCTGACCGGATAGTCGCGGCGCACGCGTTCGAACACATCCCACATCGGGCCACCGGCGCAGAACAGGTTTTCGCTGTGCAGTTCGAAGAACGGCACCGCCGGGCGCTGCTCCAGCACCTGCTCGACATGCGCTGGCCGCAGCCCGATCCCGACGGCGGTCGGGATCGGCTGCGCACGCCGACGGCGTGTCGACGGCATCGGATCAGCTCTTGTCCATCGCATCGTGATGCATCATCGCGCCGGCGGTGAGCGAGCCTCCGGCCAGCTTCCCGCACAACCCGGCCGGCACCTCGACGAACGAGGCCGGATCGCGTGCCTTGGACGACTGCCCGGCACAGGAATGCGAGCCGGCCTTGCAGTCGTTCTTGTGTGCGGCGTTGACGCCGTAGCATTTCTGCGTGCTGCTGGCGGCCATCTTGTCGGCGGCGTGGGCGTTGCTGGCGGCGCCGATCGCGCCGGCGGCGAGCAGGCTGAGCAGGGTGGAACTGATGATGGTCTTGGCTTGCATGGGTCTCTCCCGTGGATGCCGGACGATTCCGGCTGCACAAGGAGACCCGCCCATCGCGAAATTCATTACAGGCCTCCCACGCGATTTCGCGCGCGGGCGGCGCATGGGCGATAATCGCACCCTGACCGTTCCGGGAATGGATCCATGCCCCAGCTTGCCGTCGTCGTTCCCGTGTTCAACGAGCGCGACAATATCCCGCCCCTGCTGGCCGAGATCGCCGCCGCCCTGCGTGGCCGGGTCGACTATGAAGTGATCTATGTCGACGACGATTCCAGCGACGACAGCCGTGCCGTGCTCGCCGCCGAGAAGCCGAGTCACCCGGAATTGCGCGTGCTGCACCACCTGACCCGCAGCGGGCAGAGCACGGCGGTATGGAATGGCGTGCGCGCGGCGGGTTCGCCGTGGATCGCCACGCTTGACGGTGATGGCCAGAACGATCCGGCCGACATCCCGAAGCTGCTCGCCGCGCGCGATGCGGCGGCGGCCGAGGTCCGCCTGTTCGCCGGCTGGCGCACCACCCGCCGCGACAGCTTCAACAAGCGGATCTCCTCGAAGATCGCCAACGCCGTGCGTTCACGCATGTTGAAGGACGCCACGCCCGATACCGGCTGCGGCCTGAAGCTGTTCGAGCGCGAGGTATTCCTGCGCCTGCCCTATTTCGATCACATGCACCGCTACCTGCCGGCGCTGGTCAAGCGCGCCGGGTTCCAGAGCACCAGCGTGCCGGTGGGCCATCGCCCGCGCACCGCCGGGGTTTCCAAATACGGCATGCTGGACCGGCTGTGGGTGGGGCTGGCCGACCTGCGCGGCGTGGCCTGGCTGATGCGCCGCGGCAAGGTGACCCGGGTCGAGGAGCTTTGATCCGGCCGTCCTGATCTGGAAGCGTGGGCGGCACCGATCCGGCGGTCGTATGCTGGGGCGGTTTCCTGCAGGAGAAGGCCATGAGCATCGCGATCAAGCGCGCCTACGAAGAGCCGGCGAAAGATGACGGCTATCGCGTCCTGGTGGAACGGTTGTGGCCGCGCGGCATGAAGAAGGAAGCCGTGCCGCTGGATCAGTGGGCGAAGGAGCTGGCGCCGTCCACCGCCTTGCGCAAGTGGTTCGGCCACGATCCGGCACGCTGGGATGGCTTTCGCCACCGCTACGCCAGCGAACTGGATGGCCTGGTCGAACACTGGCGACCGCTGGCCGAGCGGTCGGCGCGGCACAAGGTCACCCTGATCTACAGCGCCCATGACGAAGAACACAACAGCGCCCTCGTGCTGCGCGATTACCTGCGCAACTGGCTGCGCACGCATGGTCCGCGCTGAGCGTACTCACGAGCGCAGCGGCGTGCCCGACCGCGGCCATTCGGCCAGCGCCTTGCGCGCCTGCGCGCGTCCGCGTTCGACCAGTTCGCGGGCGCGGTAGAACTCGTAGACCGTGGCGATGTTGCGCGGCAACTCGATCAGCAGATCCGGCTCGTAGGCGGCCAGGCGCAGCCGCGCCAGGTTCGCCTGCATCAGGTCCATCGCCTGGTTGAGCGTATCCAGCGTGCCCGGTTCGCGCGGCTGATCCTCGCCGTGCGGAATCAGCCGGCTGATGAATTCGCCGATCCGGTGCCGGTAGCTGGTTTCGTCCACCGGCTCCGGTTCGACCGTCGCCGGCGCCGCGGCGGTTTCGGCCGGACCGTCCACGCTGATGGCCAGCAGATAATCGGCCTCGATGCCGATCAGCGGCGTGACCGGCACCGGGTTCAGCAGGGCGCCATCGACCATCCGATGGCCCTTGATGTGATGCGGCCGGAACACGGTGGGCACCGCGATCGAGGCGCGGATGGCATCGAACAGGCTGCCGCGCCTGAGCCAGACCTCGCGCTCGCGATCGAGGTCGGTGGCCACCGCGGTGAAGGCCATCGGCAGTTCCTCGATCAGGATGTCGCCGATCAGGCCACGCAGGGTGCCGATGATGCGTTCGCCCTTGATCAGCCCGCCGCCGGAAAAGGTCCAGTCGACCATCCGCAACACATCCAGGCGCGCCAGTGCACAGACCCAGTCGCGATAGACATCGAGCTTGCCCATCGCATGGATGCCGCCGATCAGCGCGCCCATCGAACTGCCGGCGATCGCCACGATGCGGAAGCCCTGCGCCTCGATCTCCTCGATCGCGCCGATATGCGCCAGGCCCTTGGCTCCCCCGGCGCCCAGCGCCAGCGCCACGCTGGGTTTGTCGGCATCGTCCGAGGCAGGCGAAGTTCCTGCGCCGGCGTTTTCTTCCTGTGTCATGCAACGACTCCGGTCACCGGCGCGTGCAACCGGCCGGCTGGCCCTTGGAAACCGGGGAAACGCGACCCGGACAGACACCGATTCAATACAGCTCGCGCGCCGCCGGTTAGGATGGGCCTCGACGGGAGCCACGGCAAGACCCCGGAGCATGCATGCGCCATCCCGATGACCCGATGATTCTGCACGGCCACGCGGTCGCACGGACGGCGCGCGCATGACCTGGCAGGCGTGGGCCACCGTGGCGGTGATTGCCACCGCGATGGTGCTGTTTGCCAGCGAAAAGGTGCGGATCGACCTGGTCGCGCTGATCACGCTGGCGGTGCTGGTGATCCTGGGCATCGTCAGTCCCGCCGACGCCTTGTCCGGGTTCAGCAACGAGGCCACCGTCACGGTGGCGGCGATGTTCGCGCTGAGCCTGGGCATCGAGCGCTCCGGCGCGCTGGAGCCACTGAGCCGGCTGCTGATGAAGATCCGCCAGCCGTGGCTGCTGACGCTGGCGGTGATGCTGGTGATCGCGCCGCTGGGCGCCTTCATCAAGAACATCGCGCTGGTGGCGACCTTCCTGCCGCTGGCGTTGCGCGTATGCCAGCGCAGCCACACCTCGCCGGCACGGGTGCTGATGCCGATGGCCTACGCGGCGCAGATGGGCGGCGTGTGCACCCTGATCGGCACGTCCTCCAACCTGCTCGCCGACAGTCTGGCCCAGAAGCATGGGCTGCTGCCGATCGGCGTGTTCGAGATGACCAGGTTCGGCGCGCTGCTCGGTGTGGCCGGCATCGTCTACCTGATGCTGGTGGGGCGCTGGCTGCTGCCGAAGCATATCGATGCGCAGCAGCCCGAAGAACTCGACATCGGCAAATACGTGACCGAGCTGGAGCTCACGGCGGAGTCGCCGCTGGTCGGCAAGATGATCGCCGACGCGAAGCTGGGCGAGAAATTCGGCGTGTACCCGCTGGAACTGCTGCGCGGCGAACGGCGCATGTGGTCGCCGCGCTCGCAGCAGCTTGCCGTCGGCGACGTGCTGCTGGTGCGTGGCGACTGGGACAAACTCGAGGAGTTTCGCCGTGACACCCGGCTGCGCAACGCGCCCGAGCGGCACTATGCGCAGGGTGACGACAAGCCGCGCGTGCTGGCCGAGCTGATCGTGGCGCCGGCGAGCCCGATCGAGGGCCGGCGTTTCACCGAATCCGGCATCGGCTGGCGCTACAACGCCACCTTGCTGGCGATCCACCGCCGCGGCGTGGTGCTGCGCGACAAGCTCAGCGACGTCAGCCTGGCGGTCGGCGACGTGCTGATGATGCTGGTCGACGAGGACCGCATGCCGCAGCTGCGCGGCGAGGAGTCCTTCATCGTACTGTCCGAGCGCGCGGACGCGCGGCGCATGCCGCGCAAGGCGTTCGTCGCGGTGGCGATCATGGCCGCCGTGGTGCTGCTTTCGGGCCTGCACTGGTTGCCGATCCCGATCGCGGCGATCTGCGGCGCCACCGCGATGGCGCTGGCCGGCTGCTTCGGCCGCAAGGATGTCTACGAAGGCATCGACTGGAAGATCATCATCCTGCTCGGCGCGATCCTGCCGCTGGGCATCGCGATCGAGAAGACCGGCCTGTCGACCGAGGTGGTGCGGCTTGGCATGGGCCTGGTCGGCGACCATGGCCCGCTGGCGGCGCTGCTGATGGTCTACCTGCTGACGGCCCTGCTCACCGAGCTGATGGGACACAACCCGTCGGTGGTGCTGATGGTCGGCATCGCGGTGTCGGTGGGCCACGCGGTGCATGCCGATCCGCGCCCGTTTGTGATCGCGGTGGCGTTTGCCGCGGCGACCTCGTTCGCCACCCCGGTCGGTTATCCCACCAACACCATGGTCTATTACGCCGGCGGCTACCGCTTCACCGACTTCATGAAGGTCGGCATTCCGCTGATCCTGATGTTCTGCGCGCTGTCGATGTGGCTGATCCCGCTGTTCTGGCCGTTTCATCCGCCTC
>DATNGL010000234.1:0-10945 GCA_035605895.1 Rhodanobacter sp. | reverse complement strand
CGACCTGCGCCAGGAAATCTACGTGCGGGTCTACGAGGCCGCTGCGAAGGCGCGGCCGGCGATGCCCAAGTCGTTCATGTTCACCACCGCGCGCCACTTGATGACCGATCGGCTGCGCCGCGCACGCGTCGTGTCGATCGAGGCCGTGGGTGATATCGACGCGCTGAACGTCTTGGTAGACGAGCTCACGCCGGAGCGCCGGCTCAGCTCGCGACAGGAACTGAGACGCCTGTCCGCGGCTCTAGACCGCCTGCCCGACCGTTGTCGCGAGGTGGTCTGGTTGCGCAAAGTCGAGGATCTCTCCCAGAAAGAAGTGGCAGCGCGCATGGGTATCAGCGAGAAGACGGTGGAAAAACAGGTTGCCAAGGGTGCACGCTTGATCGCCGACCATGTCCATGGCGGAAGCATGGTGCGGCGAGTTCGAACAGACGATCTGAAGGGTGCCCAAAACGAGGACGCGGACGAGGACGGACATGGCCAGCAGCCGGGAGATTGAATGCACCGCCGCTGCGTGGCTGGCCAGGCGCGACGCGGGGCATTGGTCCGAACGCGACCAGGCACAGTTGGATGCCTGGCTCGATGTGGCCACCGCGCATCGCGTCGCCTTCATCCGGCTCGATGCGTCCTGGCAGCACAGCGGTCGGCTGAAGGCGCTTGGCGCCGGGCTGCGTGCCGACGGAGTACCCGCCCGCGACAGCTGGACCTCGCCGCAATCCGGCAACGTCGACGCACCAGCGCCAGCGCCAGCCCCAGCCCCTGCGCTGCCGACCAGCATCGCCAGGCACTCGCACCGGCATGCCGCCGGTCGGCGTCGCACCCCGTCGCGTACGCTCTTCGGTGGGCTGGCGATCGCCGCATCGATGATACTGGTGACGCTGGCACTGGGCTGGCGCCACTACACCGCGGTGGAGCAGGCGTCCTACCGCACCGCCATCGGCGAGGTGCAGGAGGTGCCGTTGGTTGATGGCTCCTCCGCCACCTTGAGCAGTGACAGCCAGATCCTGGTGACCCTGTCGCGCGGTGAGCGCCATGTCGACCTGCAACGCGGCGAAGCATTCTTCGTGGTCGCCAAGGATCCCAGCCGCCCCTTCGTGGTCAGCGCCAACGGCCGCCGCGCCACTGCCGTCGGCACCCGTTTTGCCGTGCGTCGCGAGGATGGCGCCGTGCGCGTGGTGGTTACCGAGGGTGTGGTGCGGCTGGAGCCGGAAAGCCATCCCGGCGGATCGCGCCAACCCACCACCCTGCTGCCTGCGGGCAGCGTAGCGCTGGCCGGCGATAGTGGGGTGGTAGTGCATAGCGAATCCGTACTGCAGGCCAGGGAGTACCTGAGCTGGCGCAACGGATTCCTCAGCTTCCACGATACCCCGCTCGCCAGCGCCGTCGCCGAGTTCAACCGCTACAACACCCGCAAGATCGTGATCGGCGATACCGCGATCGGCAGCATACGCGTGGGCGGAAATTTCCGCTGGGCCAACACCGATGCCTTCGTGCGACTTCTGAAACAGGGCTTTCCGATTCGCGCCGAACGTGCGCATGGCGAGATCGTGCTGTACCGCCGCTGAGAGTTGGCCACGGTCGGAGCATGGGCGGGATTTGCCCGGTTCGTTCGTCCCGCCATTCCAAGGACGCGCGTCGCGCGCGACCACCCGGGGGAGAAGCGACCATGATCCAATCGCTGCGCAATGTTTTTTTCGTTCTGGGCTGTTCGGTCTCCATGCTGGTTTGCGCACAAGACGACAGCGCAAGGCGCGTGGATATCCCGGCCGGCGACCTGGTCACCGCGCTGGACACCCTGGCCCGCCAGTCCGGTGCGCAGTTCATCTATCAGGCTGATCAGCTCAAGGGCCTGCGTACCGCAGGTGTCAACGGCATCTTGTCTACCGACGCTGCGCTCACGCGCTTGCTGTCCGGCAGCGGTTTCAGCGTCCATCAGGACGCTTCCGGCGCGCTTTTGATTATCCGCAACAGCAAGCCGGAACCACCGCCGGCGCGTTCGCAACCAGACCCGGCAAATACCCGTGCCGGCACCCAAGCCGATGCATCCACCGCCACCAAATTGGCCGCGGTCACGGTAACCGGCTCGCGCATTCCGCGCTCCGAGATCGAAGGGCCGGCGCCCGTGCTTACCATTACCGCCGAAGACATCGCGCAGCGCGGCTTTGCAGACGTCCCCCAACTCATGGCTTCGCTCACCCAGAACCTGGGCGCGCTCGACAACAACCAGTACAACAACGGCTTTTCGGTGGGCGCACAAGCCGTGGACCTGCGCGGCCTTGGACCCAACCATACCCTGGTGCTGGTCAATGGCCGGCGCATCGCCGATTACCCACAATCGTATGGCGGCAACAGCAACTTCACCGACATCTCCAACATCCCGACCTCGCTGATCGAGCGCGTGGAAATCCTCTCCGGCAGCGCATCGGCGGTATACGGTTCGGATGCCATCTCCGGGGTCATCAACTTCATCCTCAAGAAGAAGGTCGACCACACCACCGTCAGCTACCGCGTCGGCACCACCCAGCACGGTGGCGGAAATTCACAGCGCATCGACTTCACCAGTGGCTTCAGTCTCGGCAAACTGGACACCGTGTTTGGGCTCGAGCTGATCAACGACAAGCCGCTCTGGGCGATGGATCGCAGTTACACCGACTCGCAACTGGACAGCCCGGCTGACCCATCCCGGCTCCCGGCAAACCGGACCTTCGTGCGCACCGACGTGGACGGCAACTACCTCGATCCCGGAAAGGCCACCTGCGACAACCTCTCCTATCTGGACCAGGGCAGCGTGTTCTACGCCTCGCGGCGCGGGTACGGGCCTGACGGCGGGCCCGGCTACTACTGCGGAACCTATCAGGACTACGGCTACTCCACGCTCGAAAACGGGCGCAAGATGGCCAACTTCTTCGGCTCGGCCACCTTCCACTTCAACGACTACACCGAGTTGTACCTCGACCTGTTGGCCAGCACCTCGCACCAGGACAGCTACAGCTCGCCGAAGAGCTGGTGGAACTGTGAGATCGACAACTCCGACTGCGCCGATACGCCGTTCTACAACACCGCCACCGGCCAGGTCGAGCAATGGGGTCGGCAATACTTCACCATCAACGAATGGGGTGGCTTCAAGCGCGCAAAGATCCGCAGCATCGGCAACACCTATTCGCTCAATACCGGCGTCAAGGGCACGCTGGGCGCGGACAGTGACTGGACCTACGAGGCCAATTTCGAACACGCGCAAAACCAGCTCACGCAGAAATGGCCGGCGGTGGTGGCTGCCAAGGCCCAGGCGCTCTACCTCGGCCCATCCCTCGGCATCGACCCGGACAGCGGCTACAAGATGTATGACGCGCCGCTCAGCCGCCTTTACACCCCGCTGACTCCCGCGGAGCTCCGCTCGATCAGTCAGGATTCCAACGACCATGACAAGAGCCGCGCGGAAAACTGGTCGTTGACGCTCACCAACACCAACCTCTTTAAACTACCAGCGGGCCCGGTACGCTTTGCCGGCATCGCCGAGTACGGCAACCAGTACTTCGGCCTCAAGGCCGACCCGATGTCGCTCGATGGTTCGTACTACAACCTGCACAACACCAGTGCCGTCGGATCGCGCAGCCACGCCGCAGCCGGGTACGAATTCGATATCCCGATTTTCTCTACCCTGACGGCCACCACGGCCGGCCGTTACGACCGCTACAGCTACGGTCCCACGGATGCCGGCAAGTTCACCTACGCACTGGGTCTCGAGTACCGTCCTATCCAGAGCCTGCTGCTGCGGGGCTCGATGTCCACGGGCTTTCGTGCCCCTGACCTCAGCTATCTGTACGCAGGCCTGAGCGGATCCTCGTCCAGCGGCATCGACTATTACCTGTGCCGCACGTTGGAACCCGACACGGCAGCGGATTTCTCCGACGACTGCACCTATGGCGACGCCAGCTACAACGGCCAGAGCCACGGCAGCACCGACCTCAAGGACGAAACCAGCCGATCCTTCACCTGGGGCCTGGTATTCGCGCCGACCCGAAACTTCGACGCCAGCGTGGATTATTACCGCATCAAACTGAAAAACGAGGTCCTGTACCAGAGCACCCAGGACATCCTTCAGCGCGAAGCCGACTGCCGCATTGGTGCCACCATGGACGGTACCCCGGTGGGCTCGTCCGCATTCTGTCAACAGATCGAAAGCCAGGTGTTTCGCAATGCTCCCGACGCGTCGTTCAACCCTGGCCAGGTCACTGCAGTCCTGGTACTGCCCATCAACGCCGCGACCGACGAAACCTCCGGCGTCGACTTCAATACCCATTATCGGCTCGATACGCCCCGCGCCGGCAGGTTCGATTTCAACCTGGGCGCAACCTACGTGATCATGCACAAGACCCGGTTGTCAGCCGACACGCCCGTCGAGAACCAGTTGACCGACCTCTACAACTACCTGATTCCGCGCAGCAAGGCGAATGGCTCGGTGACCTGGACCTTCCACGACTTCACCACCACGTTGTACGGCTCGCGCCTCAGTGGCATCCCCGACTACAACGGCACCAAGCGCATGGGACCCACGGCTCGCTACAACCTGACGATGGGTTACCAGATCACACCCGCCATCGATGTATCCCTGGCGGTCGACAACCTGTTCGACCGGCGACCGCCGCGCGACCCGACCTGGACCGGCTGGCCGTACTACTACCGGGCATGGTTCAACGCCACCGGACGTGCGTTTTTCCTGCAGGCGAACGTGCGCTTCGGCGGCAGCAACGGTGGCTAGGGGACTGGGCGACAGAAGCGCACCGAAATACACCCGCGCGATCCATCTCGTCGCGACCCTCGGGCTCGTTTTCCTGTCGTCGCTGCTGCCGGCCGCGGCAACGACGAGAGGGACGTTCCAGCTCGACGACCTGCGCAGGATCGTGTCGCTCAGCGCGGCGCAAATCTCGCCCGACGGCAGGCAGGTCGCCGTGATCGTCTCCAGGCCAAACTGGGAGACCGATGAGAACGAACGGGAAATCGAGCTGGTGGATGTGGCCAGCGGCGCACGGCACACCTTCACCCACGCCCGCCAGAGCCCGTCTTCGCCCCGCTGGTCACCAGATGGGGCATACCTCGCGTTTTTGGCCAAGGATCCGAAAACACACAAGGACCAGGTATTCGTTGCGTCGATGCGCGGTGGCGACCCCCAACGTGTCACGGACAATCCGCAAGGCGTCGACAGCTATGCGTGGAGCCCGGATGGCAAGAGCATCGCATTCGTGGCCCAGGATCCGCCCCTCAACGCCGAGGCGATCAAGGCCCACAACAAGGTGTTTCGGGTTACCGACGGGCATTTCCTGCTGGACAAGGAGGTGGCACCCTGGCACCTCTGGGTGGTACCAGCCGCAGGCGGCCAGGCGTCACGACTGACCAAGGGCGAATTCAGCCTCGGCACCGAGTCGGGCAGCGCCACCACGCCGGCGTGGAGCCCGGACGGGACCCGCATTGCCTTTACCAGGTTCCCGAGTGCGTATTGGGCGCCATCCTTCCGCTCGGTGATCGCCGAAGTGGAGCTCGCGGGTGGCGCCATGCGAACCGTGGTCGATGCACAAGGTTCAAGCTATTTCACGTTCGCGCCCGCGGGCGACCGATCCGCGTTCCAGCGACCACGCGACGGAGACCAGAACAATGGTGACGCGGTGTATGTGCGCAGCGACGGCGAGAACCGCGACGTCACTGCGGAGTTGGCGCGCCACTTCAACAGTTATGCGTGGATGCCTGACGGCCGGACGATGATTACCTCTGGCTCGCTGGGCACACACTCGGTGCTCTGGAAACAGCCGCTCGCCGGCAAACCAAGCTTGCTGCGTCTTGGCGAGGTACAAGCCAACGACGGCCTTGGCACTACCACCTCTGCCGGCCCCACCGACGTCAGCGTTTCCAGGAAAGGCTCGATCGCCTTCATCGGGAGTACCAGCACCCATCCCAGCGAGCTGTATGTCCTCGATTCCATCGCCGCCAAGCCGCGTCGACTCACTAACGTAAATGCGTTTCTCGACAACCTCAGCCTCGGGCGCACCGAGTCCATCGAGTGGACGAGTCCTGACGGTTTCCATGCAGACGGCGTACTGACCTACCCGGTTGGCTACGAAACGGGCCGCAAGTACCCGCTGGTGCTGATGATCCACGGTGGACCAATGATCGCATCCAACGTCGGGTTCCAGCGCCTGGCACAGTTGCTGGCCACCGCTGGCTTCCTGGTCTTGCAGCCCAACTACCGCGGTAGCACCAACCTGGGTGACGCATACCAACACGCCATGTACCGCGACACCGGCGAGGGGCCGGGCAAGGACGTGATGGCGGGGCTCGCAGCCGTTGAGAAGCTGGGCATCGTCGACATGACGCGACTCGGCGTCAGCGGCTGGTCCTACGGCGGATACATGAGTGCGTGGCTCAGCAGCCACTATGACGTCTGGAAAGCCGCACTCCTGGGCGCGCCCGTCACCGACTGGTTGATGGACTACAGCGTCTCGTTTTACCAGCAGGGAGATGCTTATTTCTTCGACTCGTCACCGTGGACGAACGAAGGTTGGGATATGTGGCGCGAACAGTCGCCGATCAACCATGTGCGCAAGGTCAAGGCGCCGACGCTGATTCTGGGTTCAGTGCGGGATGCAAACGTGCCGCTGGTGAACGCGTTCGAGTGGTACCACGCGTTACGCGACAACGGAGTGCCAGTGGAGTTTTACGCCTATCCGATAAGCTCTCACGTACCGCACGATATCGTGCAAGTCACCGACTTGTATCGGCGGTGGGTGGACTGGATGGTCGAGCACCTCAAACCATGAGCGCGCTGCTGCGGCACCACGCAGCGCCCACATTCGACGGCGCAGGCACCGCGTAGGCTTTACACGTTGAACAGGAAGTGCAGCACGTCGCCATCCTTGACGACGTAGTCCTTGCCTTCCTTGCGCAACCGGCCCGCCGCCGCCGCGCCGGCTTCGCCCTGGTACTGGATGAAGTCCTCGTAGCCCACCGTCTCGGCACGGATGAAGCCGCGCTCGAAATCGGTGTGGATCACGCCGGCGGCCTGCGGCGCGGTGGCGCCACGCTTCACCTGCCACGCACGCACTTCCTTCACGCCGGCGGTGAAGTAGGTCTGCAGGTCAAGCAGCTTGTAGCCGGCGCGGATCACCCGGTTCAGGCCCGGCTCGTCCAGGCCCATGTCCTGCAGGAATTCATCGCGGTCGGCGTCTTCCAACTGCGCCATCTCCTCCTCGATCGCGGCACACACCGGCACCACCTCGGCGCCTTCGGTGAGCGCACGTGCACGCACGGCATCGAGCAGCGGGTTGTTCTCGAAGCCGTCGTCGGCGACGTTGGCGATGTACATCAGCGGCTTCAGGGTGAGCAGGAACATGTCGCGCACCAGGGCCTTCTCTTCGGCATCAAGGCCTATGGAACGCGCCGAGCGCCCGTCGTTGAGCGCAGCCGACAACTTCTGCAGCACCGGCTTTTTCGCCAGCGCTTCCTTGTCGTTGGCCTTGGCCGCACGCTCGGCCTTGTTCAGCGCCTTCTCCACCGATTCGAGATCGGCCAGCGCCAGCTCGGTGTCGATCGTCTCGATGTCGGAGATCGGATCGACCTTGCCGGCGACGTGGATCACGTCACCCTCGAAGCAGCGCACCACGTGGGCGATCGCGTCGACCTCGCGGATGTGCGCGAGGAACTTGTTGCCTAGACCCTCGCCTTTGGACGCACCGGCGACGAGGCCGGCGATGTCGACGAATTCCATCGTGGTCGGGATGACCTTCTGCGGCTTCACGATCTCCGACAGCTGGTTCAGCCGCGAATCGGGCACCGGCACGATGCCGACGTTCGGCTCGATCGTGCAGAACGGGAAGTTCGCCGCCGCGATGCCGGCCTTGGTCAGCGCGTTGAACAGGGTGGACTTGCCGACATTGGGCAAACCGACGATGCCGCATTTGATGCCCATGATGGAGCTCCGGGGAACGGGGAACGGGGAACGGGGAACGTGAGGCTTGAGGAGAGGTGAACGTTGCAGCCTTGGCCAGGCGCTTACGTTCCCCGTTCCCCGTTCCCCGTTCCCGCTGTATGTAGCTGTTGCATCGCCTTCTCAAACTGGCCGTCCACCGCCAGCGGCAGCACGTCCAGTGCGCGGCCGATACCGCCAAGGATCGCGTCCTCGTCCTGCGCCGACGGCCGGCCCAGCACCCATGGCGTGACCTGGTCGCGATGACCGGGATGACCGATGCCCACGCGCAGGCGATGGAACTTGCCGTGGCCGAGGTGGGCCATGGTGTCGCGCAGGCCGTTCTGGCCGCCGTGACCGCCGTCGAACTTCAGGCGCACGGTGCCGGCAGGCAGGTCCAGATCATCGTGCGCAATCAGGCACTGTTCCGGTTCGATCTTGTAATAGCGCAACGCCGAAACCACCGCGATGCCGCTTTTGTTCATGAAGGTGGCCGGCTTCAACAGCCATACCTGCTGACCGCCGATGCGCACCTTGCAGGTTTCGCCGTGCAGCTTGCCGTCGAAGGCGAAGCGCTCGCCCTGCCCGCTGGCGAGGGCGTCAACTAGCCAGAACCCGGCGTTGTGCCGGGTTCTGAGATATTCGGCACCGGGATTGCCCAGCCCGACAATGAGTCGCAAACCAGCCATGAGCGGCCAGCCACGCGATCCCGCGCCCTCGCGGACGCGGGATCACACGACTTACTTCTTGTCGCCAGCCGGCTTGGCGGCAGGCTTCGCCGCTGCGGCCTTGCTGGCCTCGGCCTCGGCCTCGGCGGCAGCGTCCTCGGCAGCGTCCGCCGCGCTTTCCCTGACCACGTTCACGGTGACCACCGCGATGTCGTGGGCCTCGCCCAGTTGCAGCGCCGGCAACTCCACGTTCGGCGGCAGCTTCAGCTGCGACAGGTGAATGATGTCGCCGGCTTCGAGCGCACCCAGGTCCAGCTCGATGAACGCGGGCAGATCCCTCGGCAGACAGGTGACTTCCACCTCGGTCAGGTTGTGCGAAATCACCACACCGGAGGTCTTGCCGGCGGGCGACTTTTCCTTGTTGAGGAAGTGCAGCGGAACGTTGGCGCGCAGCTTGGCGTTCTCGTCGATGCGCAGGAAGTCCATGTGCATCATCAGCTGCTTGAACGGGTGCTTCTGCCAGTCACGCACCAGTACCTTCTGCACCTTGCCGTCGACGTTGAGGTCGAGCACCGAGGAGAAGAACCACTCGTTCTTCGCGGCGAGCAGAATGGTGTTGTGCTCGATCTGGATGCTTTCCGGCGGTTGGCCGGCACCGTAGACAACGGCAGGCACGAAGCTCGCATGACGCAGGCGGCGGCTCGCACCTTTCCCCTCGTCCTTGCGGCTTTGCGCCTTGATTTCATGAGTCTTGGTCATTTCATTTACTACCTTGGAATTGTTCCGCCTTGCGGCGGAGGGATGACTCTCTCGCGACCAGGAGAGCCGGGATTGGGAACGGGGAACGGGGAACGGGGAACATGAAGCCTGACACAAACCGGCTTTTGTTCCCCGTTCCCCGTTCCCCGTTCCCTGATTTCAATCCACGTACAGCGAACTCACCGACTCGCCAAAGGCGATGCGGCGAATGGTTTCGGCCAGCAGCTCGGCGACCGAGAGCTGGCGGATCCTGGCGCAGGCCTGTACCTCGGGCCGCAGCGGCAGGGTGTTGGTGACCACCAGTTGGTCGAGCTGGGAGCCTTCGATATTGCTGATCGCCGCACCCGACAGCACCGGGTGCACACAGTACGCCACCACCTTGCGCGCGCCGCGCTCCTTCAGTGCCGCGGCAGCCGCGCACAAGGTGCCGGCGGTGTCGACGATGTCGTCGACCATCACGCAGGTCTTGCCTTCGACGTCACCGATGATGTTCATCACGGTGGACACGTTGGCACGCGGCCGACGCTTGTCGATGATCGCCAGGTCGGCGTCGTCCAGCCGTTTGGCGATCGCCCGCGCGCGCACCACGCCACCCACGTCGGGACTGACCACGATCAGGTCTTCCATGCTGTGGCTGCGCCAGATGTCGGCCAGCAACACTGGCGAGGCATACACGTTGTCGACCGGGATGTCGAAGAAACCCTGGATCTGGTCGGCATGCAGGTCCACCGTAAGCACCCGGTCGACGCCCGCGGCGCCGATCATGCTGGCGGCCAGCTTGGCGGTGATCGGCACCCGCGCCGAGCGCGGCCGGCGATCCTGCCGGGCGTAACCGAAATACGGCATCACCGCGGTGACGCTGGCGGCCGAGGCGCGCTTCAGCGCGTCGGTCAGCGCCAGCAGCTCGAACAGGTTCTCCGCACTGGGCGCGCCGGTCGGCTGGATCACGAACACTTCCTGCCGGCGGACGTTCTCCTCGATCTCGATCTGCACCTCGCCGTCGCTGAACGTGCCGACCTGCGCCTTGCCCAGCGGCACGCCCAGGCGATGGGCGACATCCTCGGCCAGCGCGCGATGCGCGTTACCGGTAAACAGCATCATCGGGGTGGACGTGTCCACAGGTATTACCTCGAAACTCAGCCATCTCGACAGGATGTCGCAGAGGGTCTTCCTGCCCTCTGCAACGCGCCCAGTCCGGCACCTGTCCGTACTCGGCTACGCTTGCATCAGGCACTTGCCGTGCCTGATTCGCAGCGGGCCATCCTTGGCCCGCAACAGCAGGACGTTTTCAACGTCCTGCTGTTGAATGGCTGGGGCGGCAGGATTCGAACCTGCGAATGCGGGAATCAAAATCCCGTGCCTTAACCAGCTTGGCGACGCCCCAGTGTTTTGTGTGTTCGGTCGTGCCCGTTGCCTGTACGTGCCTTTGCCTGTTTTGGTCAACTTCTTCCGTGCTGTCGCGCCAGCGTATCGTGCAGGGGTGAAACATCCATGCCGCGGGCCACGTGCGCCCCGAATGCCGCCGGACAGCGATCAGCCACGGCGCATGCCCGCGCCAGCGAACGCA
>DATNGL010000233.1:0-14124 GCA_035605895.1 Rhodanobacter sp. | reverse complement strand
TCATGGCGACGATCGGCAAACTGTTCCTGAACTTGACCATGGCTCCCCTCTCCAGACAAGGCTGTATGCGGCGTCGTTTTAGCAGACCCGGCCATGTTACGCCATGCCGGGCTGCGTCGATTGCGATGGGTTGGGCATTCGCCGCAATGTGGCCGCAACTGCCGATGGATCGAGAATAGCGCCATCACCGCTATCATGGGCGGCTGCGGGTGCGCGTTTGCCCGGTCCGGATGTGTTCCCTGCATGATTTCCTTTCGACATTTCGCCCTGCGCCGCGGCAGCCGGTTGCTGCTTTCCGACATCGATCTGGTGATCCAGAGCGGTTGGCGGCTGGGCGTGATCGGGCGCAACGGCTGCGGCAAATCCAGCCTGTTCGCCGCGCTGCAGGGCAACCTGGACAGCGACGCCGGCGAGCTGGAGATGTCCGGCAAGTTGCGGCTGGCCTCGGTGGCGCAGGAGACCCCGGCCTTGCCCGACGCGGCGATCGACTACGTGCTGGGCGGCGACGAGGAACTGGCGGCGGCGATAACCGCCGAAACCGAGGCCGGCGAGCGCGGCGACATGGAGGCAATGGCGAAGGCGCACCACCGCATCGAGGAACTGAACGGCTACGACGGTCGCGCGCGCGCGGGTCGCCTGATGCACGGCCTGGGGTTCGCCCCGGAAACGCATGAACGCGCGGTGCAGGAGTTCTCCGGCGGCTGGCGCGGGCGGCTGAACCTGGCGCGTGCGCTGATGTGCCCGTCCGACCTGCTGCTGCTGGACGAGCCGACCAATCACCTGGACCTGGACGCCGTGCTGTGGCTGGAAGAATGGCTGCGTCGCTACCAGGGCACCTTGCTGATCATCTCGCATGACCGCGAATTCCTCGACGGGGTGATCACCCACACCCTGCACCTCAACGACGGCAAGGCCAAGCTCTACAGCGGCAACTACAGCGCGTTCGAACGCCTGCGCGCCGAGCAACTGCGCCAGCAGCAGATCTCGCACGAGCGCGAGCAGGCCGAGCGCGCTCACCTGCAGTCGTTCATCGACCGGTTCAAGGCCAAGGCAACCAAGGCCAAGCAGGCACAGTCGCGGATGAAGCGGCTGGAGAAATTGGCCGGCACCGAGGCGGTGCGTGCGGAGCGTCCCTTCAGCTTCCACTTCGCCAAGCCGGAGCGATTGCCCGATTCGATGGTGCAACTGGAAGACATCACGGCCGGTTACGAATTGCCCCCTCTCCCCTTCGGGGAGAGGGCCGGGGTGAGGGGACACGGTCGAGGTGAAGATGAGTCGGAGCGCGCTTCGATGCAGCCGAGCACAAATACCAGCCCCTCACCTCGATCCTCTCCCCGAAGGGGAGAGGAGGCAAACGTCGTCCTTGCGGGCGTGCGATTCTCTATTGAAGCGGGCGAACGGATCGGCCTGCTCGGTCCCAACGGCGCCGGCAAATCCACCCTGGTCAAGACCTTGGTCGGCGAGCTGGAACCGTTCGGCGGAGAACGCAAGACGCACAAGGACCTGAAGATCGGCTACTTCGCCCAGCACACCGTGGAAAGCCTGCGCGAAGGCGCCAGCCCGCTCGATCATCTGATGGACAGGGCGCCTGGCGCGACGACCCAGGCGATGCGCGATTTCCTCGGCACATGGAACTTCGCCGGCGATCGCGCGTTCGAGTCGGTGGACGGTTTCTCCGGAGGCGAACGCGCCCGCCTTGCGCTGGCACTGATCGCCTGGGACAAGCCCAACCTGCTGCTGCTGGACGAACCGACCAACCACCTCGACCTGGACATGCGCGAGGCGCTGGCTGATGCCTTGGCCGACTTCGACGGCGCGCTGGTGCTGGTCTCGCACGATCGGCATCTCCTTGGCATGGTCTGCGACAGCTTCTGGCGAATCGCCGATGGTGTGGTGGAAAGCTTCGATGGCGACCTGGACGACTACGCCCGCTGGCTGAAGAGCCGTGGCAGTGCGAACAAGCGAGCGGCGAAGGGGGACACTCCGGTGCCGGTCAAGGTCATCCCGGAAGCTTCGCCCGAGGAGCGCCGGCGCCAGGCATCGGCTCGGCGCGAACAGGAAAAAAGCTCGCGCCAGCGGGTCAAGCGGATCGAGACACGTACCGCGGCGATCGACGCCGAACTGGTCGCACTCGAGGCGAAGCTGGCCGATCCCACCACCTACAACGGCCCGACCAGCGAGATGATGCGGCTGGGGCAGCTTCAGGCGGAGCTGCGTGGCGAAAAGGAGGCGCTGGAAACCGAATGGCTGGAACTGGTCGAGCAACTGGAAACGCCGGCCGCGTCGTGAGCCCGCATTCCAGACTGCTGCTGCACCTGTGGCTGCCGGCACTGCGGTCATTCGACCCGCGTCACCCGCTGCTTGAACGTCTGCGGCGGGCCGACCGCCTGGATGACGGCGCGACCGGCTACCTGGAGGGGCTCGGCGAATGCTTCGCCGGCGTCGATGGGAACCTGCCGGCGGCGGCGATCACGCGCGAATACCTGGTGGGCGACGCCGCCGACGCCTGCTGGTTGTCGGCCGACCCGGCCTGGGTGCAGCCGGACATGACCGGCGCCCGCCTGCTGGCCTGCGGCCAGCTGCAACTGGACATGGACGAGGCGCGGGCCCTGGCCGAGCCGCTCCGACCGGTCTTTGCGGACGCAGGCATGCAACTGCTGGTTTCCACGCCGGACCACTGGCATGTGCAACTGCCCCCAGGTCTCGCACTGCCGCGGTTCGACGCCCCGGAACAGGCGATGGGCGAAGACTTGTCGCAGCACCTGCCGGCCGGCGCAGAAGGGCGCCCGTGGCGCATCCTGCTCAACGAGGTCCAGGTCCTGCTGCACCAGCATCCGTTGAATGCCCGGCGCCGGGCACGCGGATTGGCACCGGTGAACAGCTTGTGGCTGTGGGGCGGCGGTCGCCTGCCGGATTCGATGCGGAGCGCGCTGGATGGCATCATCAGTGACGACTTGCTCCTGCGCGCGCTGGCGGCACGCGCCAATGCCGTTCAACTTGCACGCACGCCGCAAACAGTGGCTGCCGCTGGCCCGGGTTGGTTGATCGACCTGCAGGACCTGCCGGCCGGGGAGATCGCTTCCGCCTGGTGGCCGTCGTTGCAGCCGTCGTTCGAACGTCATCCGCTGCAATTGCATTTCGCCAGCGGTGAACGCCGGCTGCATCGGCCGTGGCATCGCTGGCGCTTCTGGCGCGGGGGAAGACGTTGAGCATGTTGCAACTGCGCCGCCGCGAAGCCAGGGGAACGCCCGGCAACTGGCCGGACTCGGTGCATCCGGTATTGCGCCATATCTACGCGGCACGTGGCGTGCTGGTGCCGGCCGACGTGGAACACCGGCTGGCGCGCATGCTGTCGCCACAGACACTGGGCGGCATCGATGCTGCCGTGACGCTGTTGCTGGAAGCGATTCGCGCGGACTGGAACATCGTGGTCGCCGGCGACTACGACTGCGATGGCGCCACCGGCACCGCCGTGGCCGTGCGCGGACTGCGCCTGCTCGGCGCGCGCCGGGTGAGCTACGCCATACCGAATCGCTTCGTGCATGGTTACGGCCTGAGTCCGGCGCTGGTGGAGTCGCTGCAACCGACACCGCAGCTGATCATCACCGTGGACAACGGCGTGGCCAGCGTGGCTGGCGTGGCCGCCGCGAAGGCGCGCGGCATCCGGGTCATCGTCACCGACCACCACCTGCCCGGGGAACAACTGCCGGACTGCGACGCGATGGTCAACCCGAACCTGCCTGGCGACCTGTTTCCCAGCAAGATGCTGGCCGGCGTGGGCGTGATGTTCTACCTGCTGCTGGCCTTGCGTGCGCGTATGCGAGAGAACGGCTGGTTTGCGCGACGCAGGGAGGGCACGCCGGGACGTGTACTTGTCGATGCCGGCGATCAGGACGATCGCAAAAATACAGTCCCCGATCTTTCCTGCCTGCTTGATCTGGTCGCGTTGGGTACCGTGGCCGACCTGGTGCCACTGGATTTCAACAACCGGGTGCTGGTGGAGGCGGGCCTGCAGCGTATCCGCAACGGCCACGCCTGCGCCGGCATCGTTGCCCTCATCGAGGCAGGCAAGCGCAGCCCGGCGACCCTGTGCTCCGGCGATCTCGGTTTCAGCGTCGCTCCCCGCCTGAATGCGGCGGGTCGTCTGGAGGACATGCGTCTGGGCGTGGAATGCCTGCTCACCGATGATGTCGAACAGGCGCGGTGCCTTGCCGAACGGCTCGACGGCATCAACCGCGAACGGCGCGAGTTGCAGGCCGGGATGGTGGCCGAAGCCGAGGTGATGGCCGCACGCCTGGACCACATCGAGGCGGTGGGCGTCGCCTTGTACGATCCATCGTGGCATGCCGGCGTGGTCGGCCTGGTTGCCTCGAAGCTCAAGGAACGGCTGCATCGCCCGGTGATCGCCTTCGCGCCGGCAAGCGAGGACGACCCGGACCATCTGCGCGGTTCCGCGCGATCGATCGCCGGTTTCCATATCCGCGACGCCCTCGCCGCCATCGATGCCCGCCAGCCGGGGTTGATCGAGCGCTTCGGTGGCCACGCGATGGCGGCAGGGTTGAGCCTGAAGACGACCGATTACCCGCGCTTTGCCGCCGCGTTCGATGCGATCGCGACTGAACTGATTGCGCCGGAACGCCTGCAGGCGCTGCTGTATACCGACGGCGAGCTGCCGCCCGGCGCCGCCTCGCTCGAGCTGGCGTGCCAGCTACGCCAGGCCGGGCCGTGGGGCCAGGCCTTTCCCGAGCCGCTGTTCGACAACCTGTTCGAATGTGCGGGCTGGAAGGTGATGGGCGCGACTCACCTGCGCCTGCAACTGCGTGATCCGCGCGATGGTACGCTGCACGATGCGGTGATGTTCAATGCCTACCATGGCCAGCCACCGCCGCCACGGCTGCGCGCGGCTTACGAGCTGACCATCAACGACTGGCAGGGGCGCGAGACGCCACGCCTGCTGCTGCGCCACATCGAGCCAGCCTGAAAAGCTTTCCGCTTGCGCATATTTCACGCGGCCTGGCCCAGACTGGCGCACACGCCATTCAAGGAGAACGCACGTGATCGCACAGATCGAGGGACTGCCCGCCGGCACCGTGGGCTTTCGCGCCCACGGCCAGGTCACTTCGGCCGACTACGAGAACGTCATCGTGCCCGACGTGGAGGCAGCGTTTGCGCTCAATCGCAAGCTGCGCCTGCTGTACGTCACCGCCGAGGATTTCACCGGCTTCGATCCCGGGGCGATGTGGGATGACGCCAAGATGGGCGCACGCCATTTCAGCGGCTGGGATCGCGTGGCGCTGGTGACCGACGTGCCGTGGTTGCGCATGACGGTCACGGCCTTCAGCTTCGCCATCCCGGCACAGTTCCGCTTGTTCCGGGCTGCCGAACTGGACGAAGCCACCGCCTGGATCAAGGCACCATGAGGATCTGCGCGGTACCGTCGAAGCTGCGCATATAGCTCGAAATCACTTGCCATCGCGTCGGCGATCTGCTCAAGTTGAGCCATGCATCCCGTCGCCGCCAAATCCCCGAGCCTCACCGCGCTTCCCGCGTGGTGCCTTGTGCTGGCCGGCAACAACAATAACCGCGCGAACAATAACGCCAACCGTTGGCGGGCCCGCGCGTAGCAGCAAGTTTCATCGAATACGCGACGAAGGCCCGCTTGATGCGGGCCTTCGTCGTTTCTGTGTCTGTGTTTTGATCAACGACGAGGGAAACGGTCATGTGTTCGATTTTCGGAATGTTCGACCTGCAGCCGGGCGACGACCTGGCCGCGCTGCGCCGGCAGGCACTGGAGCTGTCGCAGCGCCAGCGTCATCGCGGGCCGGACTGGAGCGGGGTGTTCGTCGACGCCGGGGTGATCCTGGTGCACGAGCGGCTGGCCATCGTCGACCCGGCCAGCGGCGCGCAGCCGTTGCGTTCGCGTGACGGTACCCTCGCGCTGGCGGTGAACGGCGAGATCTACAACCATCAGGAGTTGCGCGCAGCCAGCGCGTATGACTTCACCACCGGCTCGGACTGCGAGGTGATCAATGCGCTGTATCGCGAGCAGGCAGCTGACTTCCTGTCCAGGCTCAATGGCATCTTCGCGTTCGCGTTGTGGGACGGCGCGGCGCAACGTTATCTGATCGCCCGCGATCCGATCGGCGTGTGTCCGCTGTACTGGGGCCACGATGTGCATGGCAGGTTGTGTGCGGCTTCCGAGATGAAGGCGCTGGTCGGCGTATGCGCCGACGTGGCACCGTTTCCACCCGGTCATGTCTACGACAGCGCAGATGGCGAATTGCGCCGGTACTATCACAAGCCGTGGCGCGACTACGCGCATACGCAGGGCCACGACGTTGCGCCGCCGGCCTTGCGTAAAGCCTTCGAGCAGGCCGTGCATCGCCAGTTGATGACGGATGTCCCTTACGGCGTGCTGCTCTCCGGTGGACTTGATTCCTCGCTGGTCGCCGCGTGTGCCGCACAGTTCGCGCGTCACCGCATCGAGGAGGGCGATCGCACCGAAGCCTGGTGGCCGCGGCTGCATTCGTTCGCGATCGGGCTGGACGGCTCGCCCGACCTGGCCGCCGCCCAGGTCGCCGCCGAGGCGCTGGGTACCGTCCATCACGGCTTCGTCTACACGTTCTGGGAAGGCCTGGATGCCTTGCCCGAAGTGATCCGCCATATCGAAACCTACGACGTCACCACCATCCGCGCGGCCACGCCGATGTACCTGCTGGCGCGGCGGATCAAGGCGATGGGCGTGAAGATGGTGCTGTCCGGCGAAGGCTCGGACGAGCTGTTCGGTGGCTACCTGTACTTCCACAAGGCGCCCTCGGCCGAGGCGTTCCACGAGGAGACCGTGCGCAAGCTCGACGCGCTGCACAGCTACGACTGCCTGCGCGCGAACAAGGCGATGATGGCCTGGGGTGTGGAGGCACGTGTGCCGTTCCTCGACCTGGAGTTCATCGACGTGGCCATGGGTCTGGACGCCGCGCGCAAGATGGCCGGGCAGGGCCGGATCGAAAAGGCCGTACTGCGCGAGGCGTTCGACGGCGCATTGCCGGACGCGATCCTGTGGCGACAGAAGGAGCAGTTCAGCGATGGCGTCGGCTACGGCTGGATCGACGGGCTGAAGGCGCACGCCGAGCAGGCGGTCAGCGACCGCGAGTTCGCCGCGGCGGCGGCGCGCTATCCGTTCAACACGCCGTCGACCAAGGAGGCGTACTTCTACCGGCGCATCTTCGAGCAGCATTTCCCCGGCGAGGCCTGCGCGGCAACGGTGCCCGGCGGCAAGTCGATCGCCTGTTCGTCGCCGGCGGCGCTGGCGTGGGATCCGGCGTTCGCCAACGCGGCCGACCCCTCGGGGCGTGCGGTCAAGGGGGTGCATCGGCAGGCGCTGGCCTGAACGGCACTCGGCGAGTTGAATGCCGTTCTCCCGTGTGGCCGTACGCTGCGCCGGCCCCGAGGCGTCTGTTATTCTAGACAGCTTGCATCCACCGCCGACACCCACATGATCGAGACCAATCCCATCCTTGCGCAGATCGCCGACCTCCGTGGGCGCGTCGAGTCGCTTAGGGGGTATCTTTGACTACGCTGCAAAAAGCGAACGTCTGGAAGAAGTAACCCGCGAACTGGAAAGCCCCACCGTGTGGGACGAGCCGGCCCGTGCGCAGGAACTGGGCCGCGAACGCGCGCGCCTGCACACCATTGTCCACGGCATCGACACGCTGACCGCCGGCCTCACGGATGCAGGCGACCTGCTCGAGATGGCCATGGCCGACAGCGATGACGAGACCGCGCAATCGGTGATCGACGACCTGGCCAAGCTGGAGTCGCAGGTCGACAAGCTGGAATTCCAGCGCATGTTCTCCGGCAAGATGGACGCGATGAACGCGTTCGTCGACATCCAGGCCGGAGCCGGCGGCACCGAGGCGCAGGATTGGGCCGAGATGCTGCTGCGCATGTACCTGCGCTGGTGCGAGAACCGTGGCTGGAAGACCGAACTGATGGAGGTCTCCGGTGGCGACGTGGCCGGGATCAAGTCCGCCACGTTCCGGGTGGAGGGCGATTACGCCTACGGCTGGCTGAAGACCGAGATCGGCGTGCACCGGCTGGTGCGCAAGTCGCCGTTCGATTCGGACAACCGCCGGCATACCAGCTTCACCTCGGTGTTCGTGTCGCCGGAAGTCGACGACGACATCGAGATCGACATCAACCCGGCCGACCTGCGCACCGACGTCTATCGTTCATCGGGCGCCGGCGGCCAGCACGTCAACAAGACCGAGTCGGCGGTGCGCATCACGCACATCCCGACCAATACGGTGGTGGCCTGCCAGACCGGCCGCAGCCAGCACCAGAACCGCGACACCGCGATGAAGATGCTGGCCGCCAAGCTGTACGAGCTGGAAATCCAGAAGCGCAATGCCGAGAAGGACGCGCTGGAAGCGACCAAGTCCGACATCGGCTGGGGCAGCCAGATCCGCAATTACGTGCTGGACCAGAGCCGCATCAAGGATCTGCGCACGGGCATTGAGCGCAGCGACACGCAGAAGGTGCTGGACGGCGACCTGGATGAATTCATCGAGGCCAGTCTGAAATCCGGCCTTGAGGCAGGCGCGAAACGCGTCGATGCGTAAGTGCCGATCCGTTAACCTGTCCGATCATCAAGCGGGAGTCCGAGCATGAGCAGCAAGCCTGTCTACCCCATCCTGATCGCCTTTGCCGTGTTGGTCTCGTTCAACGCGGCAGCGCAGTCGAAGCAGGGCAGTGCTGGCCAGGGCATCAAGCAGGACGCGAAGACCGTCGGGCACGGCGTGGCCGAAGGCGCCCGCGACGTCGGCCATGCGACGAGCCATGTCGCAAAAAAAGTCGGGCACGGCGCCAGGGAAGCGGGCATCGGCATCGGCCACGGCGCGAAGAAAGCCGGTGTCGGCATCGGCCACGGCGCGCGCGAGGGCTGGGACGCGACCAGGCATGCCGTCAAGCACGTGTTCGGCAAGGACCATTGACGGGCGGCGCCCAACTTTCATTTCGATAGCGTCATTCGCGCTCCAAGGAGAATGACGGCACCCACCAACGCAAGCCAGTTTCCGGGACACGCATGACCAGCGATCAATCCACGCCTGCCCACGAATCCGCCGAAGCGCCGCTGCAGGACGAAAACCGGCTCATCGCCGAGCGTCGCGAGAAACTGACGGCACTGCGCGGACAGGGCATCGCGTTCCCGAACGACTTCAAGGTCGACAGCTTCGCCGGCGACCTGCAGGCCGAGTTCGCCGACAAGGACGTCCATACGGCAGAAGTGATCGAAGCCGCCGCGCGCCGGGTGAAGATGGCCGGGCGCATCGTGCTCAAGCGCTTGCAGGGCAAGGTCAGCTTCGTCCAGCTGCAGGATTTCAGCGGTCGCATCCAGCTGTTCATCCACCAGGGCACCGTCGGCGGGACCTATGAGGCGTTCAAGGGCTGGGACATGGGCGACATCGTGGGTGCCGAAGGCCTGCTGATGCGCACCAGGACCGGCGAGCTGTCGGTGCGCGTCGACAACCTGCGCCTGCTGACCAAGAGCCTGCGTCCGTTGCCGGACAAGCACCACGGCATGGCCGACGTGGAGCAGCGTTATCGCCAGCGCTACGTCGACCTGATCGTCACCGAGGAAGCGCGCCGCACCTTCATGCTGCGCTCGAAGATCATCGGCTACATGCGCCAGTGGCTGGAAGCTCCGTCGCGCCGCTTCATGGAAGTGGAAACGCCGATGATGCACATGATCCCCGGCGGCGCCACGGCCAAGCCGTTCACTACCCACCACAACGCGCTGGACCTGGAGCTGTACCTGCGCGTGGCGCCGGAGCTGTACCTGAAGCGCCTGGTGGTCGGTGGCTTCGACCGCGTCTACGAGATCAACCGCAACTTCCGCAACGAGGGCGTGTCGACCCGGCACAATCCCGAGTTCACCATGCTGGAGCTGTATCAGGCCTACGCGACGTATCACGAGATCATGGATCTCACCGAGGCGGTGATCCGCGACACCGCGCAGGCCGTGCTGGGTACCACCGCACTGGCCTGGGATGGCGCCGACATCGACGTGGGCCCGGCGTTCCGCCGCTGGCGCATGGAGGACGCGGTGCTGGAGCACAATCCCGAGATCAAGCGCGAGGAACTGCGTAACCGCGAGGCGATGGCCGCGCACGCGAAGCGCCTCGGCGCGCAGGTCAAGCCCGGCTACGGCTGGGGCAAGCTGCTGCTGGAAATCTTCGAGCACACCGTCGAGCACACCCTGATCCAGCCCACCTTCATCACCGACCACCCGGTCGAGGTGTCGCCGCTGGCGCGCGAGAGCGATACCGACAAGGGCATCACCGACCGCTTCGAGCTGTTCGTCAACGGCAAGGAACTGGCCAACGGTTTCTCCGAGCTGAACGACCCGGAAGACCAGGCGGCGCGCTTCCAGGCCCAGGTCGACGCCAAGGACGCCGGCGATGACGAGGCGATGCATTTCGACGCCGACTACATTCGTGCGCTGGAAGTGGGCCTGCCGCCCACCGGCGGCCTCGGCATCGGCATCGACCGGCTGGTGATGCTGCTGACCGGCTCGTCGTCGATCCGCGACGTGCTGCTGTTCCCGTACATGCGGCCCGAGGCCTGAGCATGGCCGCGCCCGCGCTGCAGGACCTGGCTGCTCCCGACGGCGTCTGCTACGGCTGCGGCAGCGCCCATCCGCACGGCCTGCACATCAAGAGCCATTGGCACGAGGACGGCGTGCATGTGGTTTCGACGCATCAGCCCGATGCCGATTTCCACGGCTGGCCGGGGCTGGTTTATGGCGGCCTGATCGCGATGCTGGTCGATTGCCATTCCAACTGGACCGCGATGGCATACCACTATCGGGCCGAGGGTCGTGCGCCGGACAGCAGGCCGCGCATCGACTGCGTCACCGGCAACCTCGGTGTCAAATTCCTCAAGCCCACGCCGGTGGGCGTGCCGCTGACGCTGAAGGCGCGCGTCGATGGCGAGGTGGGCCGCAAGACCCGCGTGCTGTGCGAGGTCTACGCCGGCGACGTGCTCACCGCGCTGGGCGATTCGGTCTTCGTGCGCGTCGATACGGCCCAGCTGGCCGAAGCCGCGCGGAACGCGTGAGTGGCAGCGTGGGTTAAACTTGCGGTTTACCTGATGCCCGGAGCCTGCGCCATGTGGTTTGCCATCATAGGGACGGACGTTGTCGATTCGCTGGAAAAGCGCAAAGGCGCCCGTCCGGCGCATATCGCGCGATTGCAGGAGCTGCTGGATGCCGGACGGCTGTTCGTGGCCGGTGCCTTTCCGGCCATCGAGTCGGAAGATCCCGGCCCTGCTGGCTTCAGCGGCAGCATGATCCTGGCCGAGTTCCCCTCGCAGGCCGAGGCATGGGCGTGGGCCGATGCCGATCCTTATGTAGCCGCCGGTGTCTATGCCGACGTGCAGATCAAGCTGTTCCGCAAGGCGCTCCCGGCGTGAGCGAGCCGATGCTCGAGCAGATCCGCCAGCGCCTGATCCAGGCGCTGGCGCCCACCGAGCTGGAAGTCGTCGATGAAGGCCATCTGCACGCCGGCCATGCGGGGGAGGGCAAGGGCCATTTCCACGTGCGCATCGTCAGCGCCGCATTCGCGGGGCAGTTGCCAATCCGGCGCCACCGCATGGTTTACGCCGCAGTGGAAGAATTGATGGATAACGGCATCCACGCCTTGTCCATCGATGCCAAAGATAAATAATTATATTAATAAATTGCTTACGTTGATTTGTTCAACCAATACTTCATCCAAAAATGCATTGCAGCGCCGCCCCGCGTTTGGCACAGTGCCTTGTCGCCCGGCTGCACGGGCCTTACCGCTGACCCGTTGAAGACCGCATGCGCCTGAGCACCATCAAACTCGCTGGTTTCAAGTCCTTCGTGGACCCGACCACCCTGCATCTGCCGAGCAACATGATCGGCGTGGTCGGTCCCAACGGCTGCGGCAAATCCAACATCATCGACGCGATCCGCTGGGTGATGGGCGAGAGCGCGGCCAGCCGCCTGCGCGGCGATTCGCTGACCGACGTGATCTTCTCCGGTTCCAATACGCGCAAGCCGGTGGGGCAGGCCACGGTCGAGCTGATCTTCGACAACGCCGACGGTTCGATCCAGGGCGAGTACGGCCAGTACGCCGAAATCTCGGTGAAGCGCCAGGTCACCCGCGACGGCCAGTCCGCGTACTTCCTCAATGGCGCGCGCTGCCGCCGGCGCGACATCACCGACCTGTTCCTCGGCACCGGCCTGGGCCCGCGCAGCTACTCGATCATCGAGCAGGGCATGATCAGCCAGATCATCGAGGCGCACCCGGAAGAGCTGCGCACGCATCTGGAAGAGGCCGCCGGCATCTCCAAGTACAAGGAGCGCCGCAAGGAAACCGAAAGCCGGATCAAGGCCACTCGCGAAAATCTGGATCGCGTGCGCGACGTGCGTGACGAGGTGGACAAGCAGCTCGACCACCTCAATCGCCAAGCCCGCGCTGCCGAACGCTGGAAGGCGCTGAAGGAAGAACAGACGCGCAAGGAAGCCGAACTGCGTGCGCTCGAATACCGCGGCCTGAAAAGCCAGCACGACGGCGAAGGTGCCGGCTTGTCCGCGGCCGAGGTCGAGATTGAGAAACAACTGGCCGGCCAGCGCCAGGTCGAGGCGCAACTGGAAAGCGTGCGCGAACGGCATGCCGAGGCGAACGAGCACCTGAACGCGGTGCAGGCGGACGTCTACAAGGTCGGTGCGGAGATCGCCCGGGTCGAGCAGCAGGTGCGGCACAACCGGGAAAGCGCCGAGCGCCTGCAGCGCGCCCACGCGGAAAGCGAACGCGAGCATGCCGAACTTGCCGCACACATAGGCACCGACCGCGAGCAGGTCGAGGCTTTGCGCCTGGCCCTCGCCGAGGGCGAACCGAAACTCGAAGCCCTGCAGCAGATGCAGGACGACACCGCCGAAGCCCAACGCGACACCGAGGCAAAGCTGGCCGACTGGCAGCAGCGCTGGGACAGCCACACCCGCAACGCCGGCGAATCCAACCGTGCCGCCGAGGTGGAACGCACCAAGCTCAACTATCTGGATCGCCAGGGCATCGACCTGGCACGTCGCCGCGAAGCGCTGGAAATCGAACAGAAAGCCACCGACGTCGCCGCGCTGGATGCCGCGGGCGAGCAGCTGCGCGGCGAACACGACGCCCAGCGCGAGCGCGTCGAAACCCTCGGCAGCCTGCTCGACCAGCACAAGTCCAGCCACGAAAAAGTGCAGGAAGACGAACGCCAGGTGCAGTCGGCACTGAACGAGGCGCGCCAGCAACTGCAGACCGCCCGCGGCCGGCACGCCTCGCTTGAGGCGTTGCAGCATGCCGCGCTCGGTCAGGAAGAAAACGCCGCCAGCGGCTGGCTGACTCGCCTTGGCCTGAACAAATCACGCCGCCTCGGCGAATCGCTGCAGGTCGAAAACGGTTGGGAAACCGCCGTCGAAACCGCCTTGAGCGGCTTCCTCGACAGCGTGCTGGTGGATGGTTCGCATGCACTGGCGACGGAATTCGACGCGCTCGACAACGCCGACATCGCCTTGCTCGACAGCGCCAATGGCGGCGTCAACACCGCCGGCACGCTGGCCGCCCACGTGCGCGGGCCAGCCGCTGCAATGGCCATCCTCGGCCACGTGCTGACTGCCGAATCGCTGGCCGACGCCCATCAGCGGGTGGCCTCGCTGTCTGCGCTGGCACCGTATCAGTCGGTGATGACACGCAGCGGCGAATGGCTGGGCCCGGGCTGGGCACGCGTGCGCCGGGCGCAAGGCAGCCAGGTCGGCGTGCTGGCGCGCGAGCGCGAGTTGCGCACCCTGGCCGAACAGATCGCCACGCTGGAAGCGCAACTGGAAGAGTCGGCGGAACAGCTGGAAGCACTGCGCGCCAGCAAATTCGAAACCGAGCGCGCCCGCGATGATGCCCAGCGCGAGCTGTACAACGCGCATCGGCGCCAGTCCGAACTGGCTGGCCAGCTGCAGAGTCACCGCGGCAAGCTGGAAACGGCCCGGGCCCGCGCCGAGAAAGTCCATGGCGAGCTGGCCGACCTCGCGACCCAGATCGACGAATTGCAGGGACAGACCCGCGA
>DATNGL010000232.1:0-6278 GCA_035605895.1 Rhodanobacter sp. | reverse complement strand
CGAAGGCAGCGTGCAGAAGGCCGGCAACCAGGTATTGATCAACGTGCAGTTGATTGATGCGAAGACCGACGCGCACCTCTGGGCGCAGAGCTACACGCGCACGCTGGACAACGTGTTCGGTGTCGAGGGCGAGGTCGCCGGGCAGATCGCCTCGGCACTCAAGGCGAAGCTGTCGCCCGCGGAAACCCAACGCCTGGCCACGGGACTCAGCAATGACCCAGTCGCCAACGATCTGTTCCTGCATGCCGAGTACCTTTTCAACCAGGGCAAAATGAATTTCGACGGCGCGTTGATGAAGCAGGCGGTCCCCCTGTACCGCCAAGCCATTGCGAAGGCGCCGGACTTCGCCTTGGCGCGGGCACGCCTGGCCTTTGCGGAGAGCCTTCTTGTCTTCGGCGCTGGTGCTGGCGAGGATGTCCAGCAACTCAAGACCGATGCTCGCGCCCAGGCCGAGCAGGCGCTCGCGCTGGCACCGGATCTGGTCGATGCGCAACTCGCCATGGGTTACTGCGACTATTACATCCGTGGCGAATACGCCGCTGCGCTCACGATCTTCGACGCGGTGCTCAAGACACACCCCAACAACGTCGAGGCGCTCACCGTGACTGGCTATTTGCTGACCCGCCTGGGCCGCGTCGAAGCCGCCATCGCCATGCTGCAACAGGCGTTCGCACACGATCCGCGCAGTTCAACCACGGCCTCTGCATTGGGCCTCGAGTACTTGAGCGCAAGCCGCTACGGCGAGGCCAAGGCAGCGTACCAGCATGCCTTGGCGCTCGATCCGAACAACTTCAATGCAAGGTTCCGATACTCCCAATCCATCCTGCTCGCCAACGGCGACGTGGCCGCCGCCCTGACTGCGGTTCCGGAGGGTGACGACCCGCGATTGCAGTCATGGCGTATCCAATTGTTGACGTACCAGCGCAAGTACCAGGATGCGCTTGCGCTGCTCGCAGGCATTCCCGATACGCAGGCCAACTTTGGATCTGGTGGCAAAGCGGTGGCTCAGGCCGACCTCCACCGTCTGGCGGGCGATGCGGCGCACGCCAAGGCGCTGTTCGAGCAGGCGCTGCCGCTCCTCCGCGCTCAGCTCACGGCGCAGGCTGGCAACGACATGAATGACGCCAATGTCTGGATAAATATCGCCGACGCCGAACTGGGCCTTGGCCACACTGCCGCTGGTCTGGCCGCCATCGTCCGAGCACAGGCGCTGGTGGCTCGCACCAACGATCATATAAACAGTGCGAGCGCGGTGCCAGCTTTTGCCAGCCTGTACGCCGAGGCCGGCCGCCCCGACCTCGCCGTGCCGTTGCTCGAAAAGGCACTGGCCATGCCCGTCATCGGCTCCTTTTACTCGCCCGTGATGCTGTGGATTGACCCCGCCTGGGATCCGATCCGCCATGATCCGCGGTTCCAGGCGTTGCTGAATCAATATGCCAAATACAAACCGGCACTTGCGGTGGTCTCCGGCGGAGCGAGCGATGACTGAGTGCGCGCGCAAATTTTTTTGCTCGTCATTCCCGCGCAGGCGGGAATCCAGTGTCTTTGCTGCCGCAGGACAAAGTCACTGGATTCCGGGTTCCGTTCCCAAAAGCCGGAACGGCCCCGGAATGACGATGCTGAAAGAGTCCATCCATGACTGAATTCATCGCACGCCTCAAGCAGCGCAAGCTGGTGCAGTGGGCGCTGGCCTATATTGCCTTTGCGTTCGCGATGATCCAGGTGCTCGATGTCGTTGCGCAGCGCTTCGCGTGGCCGGATCAACTCGAACGCATTTTGATTCTCGCGCTTGCGGTCGGTTTTCTGGTCGTATTGGTGCTGGCCTGGTATCACGGCGAGCGCGGCGCGCAGAAGGTCAGCAGTACCGAGATCGTGATCCTCGCGCTCTTGCTCGCGATCGGCGGCGGGTTGCTGTGGCGATATGAGCGCATAACTCCATCAGCGGGTAGTCCGCGTGCAGCAATAAGCAGCCCGAATGGAGCGCGGCGCAGTCCGGGAACGACCGTCCCGGATTTCGCCGCCGGCGCGGCTGCATCCGGGCAATGGGCTCCATCCGGACGTCGGGCAGTCTTCAATCCACCGAAGGATTCGCTGGCGGTGCTGCCGTTCACCAATCTGAGCGGCGACGCGAAGCAGCAGTATTTCAGCGACGGCATCACCGAGGAACTGACCGATGCACTGGGCCAAAATCCCGCACTGCGTGTGATCGCTTGGGAGACGGCTTCCAATTATCGCGATCCGAAGCTGAGCGTGAATGAGATCGGCCAGCGTTTGCACGTGGCCGACATCCTTCATGGCAGCATCGCGCGCGAGGGCGACGAGGTACGCGTCACGGCGGAATTGGTCAACGCAAGTACGGGCTATCAGCTCTGGTCTGCGCACTACGACGAACCCTTCAAGGACATCTTCGCAGTGCAGGATGCGGTGACCAGGGCCATCGCCGGGGCATTGCAGGTCAAGTTCGCCCAGGCCGATTTGCCGCCGGGCGGCGCCATCAATCCCGAGGCCCATGATCTTGTGCTCAAGGGCCGCGCGTTGGCGGACAAGGAGAATGCGGCGAGCCTTGAGGGCGCACGCCAGGATTTCGAGCGGGCGATCAAGCTCGATCCGAACTATGCCGACGCCCATGCGTTGTTGTCGCGCCTGCTGCTTACGTTGATCGAACGTTCCAGCCTGCCGCTCGCGCAAGTGATGTCCGAAACCCGCATCGAGGCGAAGCGGGCGCTTGCGCTCGACCCGCGCAATTCGGATGCCTGGGAGGCGCTTGGCGACGCGGATGCGAGCGCGGACCCGCCAGACTTCGCCAAGGCGCGCGAAGAATTCAGGAAGGCGCTGACGCTCGATCCCAGCAACGCATACGCCCATCTCGATTACGGCAACGTCCTGCCCCTCGAGCAGAGTCTTGCCGAGGAGCGGGAGGCGGCGCGGCTCGATCCAGATTACGCCACTGCATGGGCCAATTTGGCGGAGTATTCCCAGGATGCCGGCGACTGGGTCGGTGAGGCCAAGGCAAGTGAAACCCTGATCGGGATCGATCCCGCCGACGTGGATGGCGCGTTCTATCTTGCTTATGCCCGCCGGCAGTTACGGCAAGATGACGCGGCGGTCAAGGCTTTCGACACTGCGAGCCCCGCGAGCACGATCGACAGGGAACAGGTCAAGGCCGGCAAACTCGTGTACCAGTCGCTGCAAAACCTCCGGTTGCGCCCGCAGGCGATGGTTGTGGTTCGGGAACTCGAGGTTCATTCGTCCAATCAGGACGTGGCCGGCAACCTGCTGTACCTCTACGCCGCACTGGGCGAACGCGCTGACGCACTGAAACTGCTGCAACGCTACTGCCTGTCCAATCCATTCGGTTGTTTTGACATTGCCCTAAATCCGCTCTATCTGCCACTGCACGATGACCCTGCATTCCAGAAACTCGCAAGGAAGTATTCCGCCATCACGCGTGATGGCCAGCCGGCGATGGCGAGGGGCGGGACGGCGCATGGCTGAATTTCTCGCCCGCCTGAAGCAGCGCAAGCTGGTGCAGTGGTCGCTCGCCTACGTGGCCGCGGCGTTCGCGCTGATTCAGGTGCTGGATGTGGTGGCACATCAATTCGGGTGGCCCGATGACCTGCAGCGCGGTAGCACGCTGGTGCTCGTCGTCGGATTTTTCGTTGCGATCGTGCTGGCGTGGTACCACGGCGAGCGCGGTGCGCAGAAGGTCAGCAGTACCGAGATCGTGATCCTCGCGCTGCTGCTGGCTATTGGGGGCGGGTTGTTGTGGCGATTCGAGAGCGGCGCTCCATCAACGAGGGACCCGGGTACGGCAAGTAGCCCGTATGCGGCGCAGCGGAATCCGGGCGCAACTCCGTCAACGATCCCGATTGCAGCCATCCCCGCGAAGTCCATAGCCGTGCTGCCCTTCGAGAATCTGAGCGAGGACAAGGGCAACGCCTACTTCGCCGACGGCATGCAGGACCTGATCCTGACCAAGCTGGCCGACATCGGCCAGCTCAAAGTGATCTCGCGCACTTCCACCATGAAGTACGCCAGCCATCCGGATGACCTCAAGACCATCGCGCAGCAACTCGGCGTAGCCACCATCCTCGAAGGCAGCGTGCAGAAGGCCGGCAATCAGGTGCTGATCAACGTGCAGTTGATCGATGCGAAGACCGACGGGCACCTCTGGGCTCAGAGCTACACGCGCACGCTGGACAACGTGTTCGGTGTCGAGGGCGAGGTCGCCGGACAGATCGCCACGGCACTCAAGGCGAAGCTGTCGCCCGCGGAAACCCAACGTCTGGCCACGGGACTCAGCAATGACCCAGCCGCCAACGATCTGTTCCTGCGTGCCGAGTACCTTTTCAACCAGGGCATAATGAATTTCGATGGCGCGTTGATGAAGCAGGCGGTCCCCCTGTATCGCCAGGCCATTGCGAAGGCGCCGGACTTCGCCCTGGCGCGGGCACGCCTGGTCTTTGACGAGAGTCTTCTTGTCTTCGTCGCTGGTGCTGGCGAGGATGTCCAGCAACTCAAGACCGATGCTCGCGCCCAGGCCGAGCAGGCGCTTGCGCTGGCACCGGATCTGGCGGATGCGCAACTCGCCACGGGTTACTGCGACTATTACATCCGTGGCGACTACGCCGCTGCGCTCACGATCTTCGACGCGGTGCTGAAGACACACCCCAACAACGTCGAGGCGCTCACCGTGACGGGCTATTTGCTGACCCGCCTGGGTCGCGTCGAAGCCGCCATCGCCATGCTGCAGCAGGCGTTCGCACGCGATCCGCGCAGTTCAACGACGGCCTCTGCATTGGGCCTCGAGTACTTGGGCGCAAGCCGCTACAGCGAGGCGAAGGCAGCGTACCAGCGTGCCTTGGCGCTCGATCCGAACAACTTCAATGCAAGGCTCCGATACTCCCAATCCATCCTGCTCGCCAGCGGCGACGTGACCGCCGCTCTGGCTGCGGTTCCGGAGGGTGACCCGCGATTGCAGTCATGGCGTATCCAATTGTTGACGTACCAGCGCAGGTACCAAGATGCGCTTGCGCTGCTCGCAGGCATTCCCGATACGCCGGCCAACTTTGGAGCTGGTGGCAAAGCGATGGCTCAGGCCGACCTCCACCGGCTGGCGGGCGATGCGGCGCACGCCAAGCCGCTGTTCGAGCAGGCGCTGCCGCTCCTCCGCGCTCAGCTCACGGCGCAGGCTGGCAACGACATGACTGACGCCAATGTCTGGATGAATATCGCCGACGCCGAACTGGGCCTTGGCCACACTGCCGCTGGTCTGGCCGCCATCGTCCGAGCGCAGGCGCTGGTGGCTCGTACCAACGATCACATAAACAGTGCGGGCGCGATGCCAGCTTTTGCCAGCCTGTACGCCGAGGCCGCCCGCCCCGACCTCGCCGTGCCGCTGCTCGAAAAGGCACTGGCCATGCCCGGCATCGGCTCCTTTTACTCGCCCGTGATGCTGTGGATTGACCCTGCGTGGGATCCGATCCGCCATGATCCGCGCTTCCAGGCGCTACTGAAAAAGTACGCGAAAGACGAACCCCCGCCATCAGCGGCTTCCGCTGGAGCGAGTCAATGATGGGGTGCGCGCGACCTCCCTTGCCGTCATTCCGGGGCCGGCGAAGCCGGAACCCGGAATCCAGCGTCTTTGCTGGGTGTGTTTGTGTGGGAAAAGTCACTGGGTTCCCGGTTCGCTCCTGCGAAGCGCCCCGGAATGACGAGGGTGAAGAGAGCCCGGCAATGACTGAGTTTCCGCAATGACTGAATTCCTGCTACGCCTGAAGCAACGCAAGTTGGTGCAATGGGCGCTGGCTTATGTCGCGTTTGCGTTCGCGCTGTTACAGGGCGTGGATATCGTCGCGCAAAGGTTTGCATGGCCGGACCAGCTTGAGAAACTGCTGATCCTTGCGCTCGCGGTCGGCTTTCTCGTCGTGCTGGTGCTGGCGTGGTACCACGGCGAGCGCGGCGCACAGAGGGTCAGCGGCACCGAGATCGTGATACTTGCGCTGTTGCTGGCGATCGGCGGCGGGCTGTTGTGGCGCTTCGAGCGCAATGCACCTTCCACTTCCTTGAACTTCCACGCGGCCGCAAATCCGGATGCGGCGGCGAGCGCCGTCAGCGCCGACCGCAGATCTATCGCGGTGCTGCCGTTCGAGAACCTCTCCTCCGACAAGGACAACGCCTACTTCGCCGCCGGCATGCAGGACGAGATCCTCACGCGGCTGTCCAAGATCGGCACACTGCGGGTGATCTCGCGCACCTCGACGTTGCCATTCGCGAGC
>DATNGL010000231.1:0-2189 GCA_035605895.1 Rhodanobacter sp. | reverse complement strand
AGCAGTGATTTCAATTGGTACAGGCGATCGATCGCCTGACGCGCGCTGAGTTCATCCAGATCCATCGCGGCGAGGGCCTGTTCGACGGCGCTGGTGCGAGGCCGTTCGAACAGGCCCAGTTGCGGGGATTCCCCCGCCTTGGATCGAGCACCCGCCGCGTGGCCCGCAGGGTGGTTTTCCAGTTCGGCCAGCGTGCGCCTGGCGTCTGCGATCACGGATTTCGGCAGGCCGGCCAGCGCAGCCACCTGCAGGCCGAAGCTGCGGTTGGCCGGACCATCCTTCACCGCGTGCATGAACACCAGTTGCTCACCGTATTCGACCGCGTCCAGATGCACGTTGGCGATCGCCGGGAATTCACCGGCCAGTTCGGTCAGCTCGAAATAGTGGGTGGCGAACAAGGTGTAGGCACGGCTGTTGCGCGCCAGGTGCACGGCGGCGGCGCGGGCCAGCGACAGGCCGTCGTAGGTGCTGGTGCCGCGGCCCACCTCGTCCATCAATACCAGGCTGTCGGCGGTGGCGTTGTGCAGGATGTTGGCCGTTTCGCTCATTTCCACCATGAAGGTGGACTGGCCGCGCGACAGGTCGTCGCCGGCGCCGATGCGGGTGAAGATGCGGTCGATCGGACCGATCACCGCGCTCGCCGCCGGCACGTAGCTGCCGATGTGCGCCAGCAGCACGATCAGCGCGTTCTGGCGCATGTAGGTGGACTTGCCGCCCATGTTCGGGCCGGTGATCACCAGCATGCGGCGGGTGTCGTCGAGCTTCAGGTCGTTCGGCTCGAACGGCTCGTCGCGGACTTTCTCGACCACCGGATGGCGGCCGCGCTCGATCGCGATGCCGGGTTCGTCGGTGAGTTCGGGTGAGCTCCAGTCCAGCGTCTCGGCGCGCTCGGCAAGGTTGCCCAGCACGTCCAGCTCGGCCATCGCGGCGGCGGCGGTTTTCAGCGGTTCGAGCTTTTCGGTGAGCGTGTCGAGCAACGCTTCGTAAAGCGCGCGTTCGCGCATCAGCGAACGTTCCTTCGCGGACAGCACCTTGTCCTCGAACGCCTTCAGTTCCTCGGTGATGTAGCGCTCGGCGTTCTTCGTGGTCTGCCGCCGCGTGTAGTGCGTGGGCGCCTTGTCCGACTGCGCCTTGGTGATCTCGATGTAGTAGCCGTGCACGCGGTTGTAGCCGACCTTCAGCGTCGTGATGCCGCTACTGGCCTTCTCGCGTTCCTCCAGCTCGACCAGGTACTGGTCGGCGTGGGTGGACAGGCGACGCAGCTCGTCGAGTTCCGCATCGTAGCCGTCGGCGATCACGCCGCCGTCGCGCTGCAGTACCGGCGGCTGCTCGACCAGGGCACGGGCGAGCAGGGCGGCGGTTTCCGCGTGGTCGCCGATGCGTTCGACCAGGGTGTGCAGCAGCGGGCTGTCCAGCGTGGCGATCTGCTCGCGCAACATCGGCGCGGCGGCGAGGCCGTCGCGCAGGGTGGAAAGGTCGCGCGGGCGCGCCGAGCGCAACGCCACGCGGGCGAGGATGCGTTCGAGGTCGCCGATACTGCGCAGTTGCTCACGCAGGCTGTCGTAGCGGCGGCTGTCGATCAATGTGCCGATCGCCTGGTGCCGCTGCCGCAGCAAGTCGCGCGAGCGCAGCGGCCGGGTCAACCAGCGACGCAGCGCACGCGCCCCCATCGGCGTCACGGTTTCGTCGAGCACGCCGAGCAGGGTATGTTCGGTGCGGCCGCTGGGGTGGGTATCCAGTTCCAGGTTGCGGCGGGTGGCGGCGTCCAGCGCGATCGTTTCGCTGGCGCTTTCCACCGCCATGCCGGTGAGGTGCGGCAGCGCGCTTTTCTGGGTCTCTTCGACGTAGCCGAGCAGGCAGCCGGCGGCGGCAATCGCCAGCGGCAACTTGTCCACGCCGAAACCGCTGAGGTCGCGGGTGCCGAAGAAGCGATTCAGTTCGCGCCGCGCGGCATCCGCATCGAAATGCCACGGCGCCCGCTTGCGCAGGCCGGGCAGGGCGCTGACCAGTTTCGGCCACGCCACATCCTCGCCGACCAGGGTTTCGGCCGGCTGCAGCCGCGCCAGTTCGGCGGCCAGCGCCTCGGCATTCGGTACTTCGCTGAGCAGGAAGCGGCCGCTGGACAGATCCACCCAGGCCAGCCCATAGGCGCCACCTGCACCGGCGGCGATCGCCAGCAGCAGATTGTC
>DATNGL010000230.1:0-7556 GCA_035605895.1 Rhodanobacter sp. | reverse complement strand
TTCCTGCAGGTCCGGCGGCGCATCCGGGTGCGCCAGCAGGATCACGCCGCCCTGGTAACCCTGCTCGACCAGGGCCGCCAGGGTGCGCACGCCCGTCAACAGGCTCATGTCCGCATCCAGCACCACCAGATCCGGCAGGCCGCCGGCCTCGATCCACTGCAGCGCCGCGGCGCCGCTCTGGCTGGCATGCGCCTGGTAACCCCAGGTGTCCAGGGTATCGGCCAGTATCGACAACTGACCGGCCTCCTCGATCACCACCAGCACGCGCTCGGCCGACCCTTCCAGACCTTCCAGGTCGTCCAGCGAGGCGGCGGCGGCGACCAGTTCGTCCAGCGGGAAATACAGGTCGAAGCGGGTGCCGCTGCCCGGCTTGCTGTCCACCCGCATCACGCCGCCATGGCTGGCGATGATGCGCTTGCACGAGAGCAGCCCCAGGCCGGTGCCGCTCTCCTTGGTCGTGAAGAACGGCTCGAACAGGTGCTGCAGCACGTCCTGATCCATGCCGGGCCCATTGTCGATCACGCTGATGCGCAGGTAGCGACCATCCCGTGTCTGCTCTTTGGGCAGGAAGAAATCCGCGTCCAGCCGGGCCTGCGAGGTCTCGATGCGCAGCTTGCCGCCGTCAGGCATCGCCTGGATGGCGTTCAGGCACAGGTTGAGCAGGCACTGCTGCAATTCGGTGTGGTTCCCTTCGAACGAAAGCTCCGGGTCGTCGATGGCCAATTCCATCCCCACGGTGCGTGGCACGCTGCCTTGCATCAGCAACTCGAACGCGTTGAACAGGGCGCCCAGCCGCACCTGCTCGGCGCGCCGCGCGCCGCGCGCAAACGACAGCATCGAATGCACCATGTCCAGGCCGCGCTTGCCGCAGTCGCGCACCAGCTTGCCCAGCCGCGCCAGGCGCGGATCGTCCTGGTAATCCTGCAGGCTGTCGCCGGCCAGCAGCAGCGGCTGCAGCAGGTTGCGCAGGTCGTGGCTGAGGCCACCGGCCAGCATCGCCAGGCTCTCGAAGCGCTGCGCGCGAAGCAGCTCCGCCTCGGCCCGGCGACTGGCCTTGCGCGCCCCCACTTCGGCAAGCGCACGACGCACCGCACTGGCCAGCCGGGCGGGATTCTGCTTGAGGATGTAATCGGTGGCGCCCTTGCGCAAGGCTTCGATCGCCGCCTCTTCGCCCAGGGTCGCGGAGACGTAGATGAACGGAAGATCCTCGTCGCGTTCGCGCAACAGCTCCAGCGCGCGTTGGCCGGAGAAGCCGGGCACGCTCAGATCGGACAAGACGATGTGCGGGTCGAACTCTTTCAGCGCAGCGAGGTAGCCTGCCTCGTCGTCGACCAGACGCGCTTCATGCGGAATGCCGTCGGCCTCGAGCTCGGCCAGTACCAGCTCGGCATCCAGCTCGCTGTCCTCCACCTGGAGGACGCGGATGGTCGGCATCGCCTGCGACCGGTTCGGCATGGTATTCCTCGTTACGCCATCGCGACGTCGGATGCTGCAGCTGGCACCTTGTCCGTCGGGCGCGTCCCCTGATGGCGGCCATTGTGCATCAAATCCGTTCCGATCACTCCGCGTCGGGCGCCTCGTTCAGCACCGCCCAGAACCGCCCCAGCGTGCGCACGGCCTCGAAGAACTGATCCACGTCGACCGGCTTGATCACATAGGCGTTGGCGCCGAGATCCCAGCTGCGCGCCAGATCGCTCTCTTCGTGCGAGGAGGACAGGATCACCACCGGGATCCGCCGCATCCGCTCGTCGGCGCGCAGCTGTGTCAGCACGTCGATGCCACTCATGCGCGGCATCTTGATATCCAGCAACACCACCGCCGGATCGCCCGGTTCGCGCGAGGCCCATGCACCGCGCCCATACAGATAATCCAGGCATTCCACCCCGTCTTCCACATGCACCACCGGATTGGCCAGGTGGGCCTCGGCCAGGGCGTCCATCGCCATTTCCGCATCGGCCAGGCTGTCTTCCACCAGCAGCACGGTGCGCAACTCTTTCTTGTTCATGGCCCGGACTCTCCGTTGCGTGCCCCGGCCACGTCGGTGGCCGGCAGCGAGAAATGAAACCTTGCGCCCTGGTCCGGCTCGGCCTCGGCCCAGACCCGGCCGCCGTGGCGCGCGACGATGCGCCGCACGTTGGCCAGGCCGATGCCGTTGCCGGGAAATTCCGTGGCGCGATGCAGGCGCTGGAATACCCCGAACAGCTTGTCCGCGTACTGCATGTCGAAACCGGCGCCATTGTCGGCCACCGTGAATTCATAATCGCCGCGGCTCCCCTGCCGTGCGCTCACCTCGATCCGCGCCACCTCGCACTTGCCGGTGTACTTGACCGCGTTGCCGAGCAGATTCTGCCATACCGTACGCAGCATGTTGGCGTCGCCGATCACCATCGGAAGCGCCCCGATCGTCCAGACGATACGCCGGCCCTCATGGCCGGATTCGGCCAGCGCACCGGCCTCCTCGACCAGCGACTGCATGTCCACCGCCTGCAGCCGCAGCGGCCCGCGGCCCAGCCGCGAAAAGACCAGCAGATCGTCGATCAATTGCGCCATGCGTTGGGCCGAACTGCCGATCACCTCGAGGTAATGGCCCGCCTTGTCGTCGACACGCTCGCCCAGATGCTGTTCCAGCTTGCGCACGAAGCCGGCGATGTGGCGCAGGGGTGCGCGCAGATCGTGCGACACCGAATAGCTGAATGCCTCCAGCTCGCGATTGACGTCGGAAACCTGCGCCACCTTGCCTTCCAGTTGGCGATTCAACTCGCTGACCTTCTGCTCGGCCAGCGCGCGGGTAGTGACGTCGTTCACCGTCAGCAGCAGCGCCGGCGCGTCGGTGTCCTGTTGGCGCAGACGCCGCGCATTGACCACCACATGACGATCGACCCCGTCGACGGTGCGCTGGATCACGTCGTGATCCCACAGTTCACGATCCCGCAGCAGCACGTCGCTCAGCCGTTGCAGCAGGACACTGTCGTCCCAGGCACCGTCGCCCATCTGGCTCAATGGCTGGGAACGGGCCTGCGGATCCAGGCCATACAGTTCGCCGAAGGCGTTGTTCACCAGCAGGCTGTTCAGATCCTGGTCGAACAGGGCAATCGGCTCGCGCACGGCCTGGAAAATCAGCTGCGAGCGCTGCACCGCGCGGCTCTCGCGAGTCTCCGCCTGCTGGCGCTGTCCGATCTGCCGCTCGGAGGCGATCACGATGATCGCCAGCAGCAGCAGCTGCGCCAGCGCGGTGATCGAGAGCACCATGCGCCCGTTGAAGGCCTGACGCTGCGCTTCCGACTGCCGCAGCTTCAGCAACGCGTCCTCGTTCTTCACGATGCCGCCAATCTGCGCATTCATCCCGAACAGGTCATCGGCATCGCGTAGCGACTGCCGGGCACCGGCCCGATCGCCGCGCTGCAAACGCGCCAGCGCCTGATTCATCAGGGTGACGCGGCCGTTCACGCTGTTTTCCAGCGAGCCGATCAAGGTCTGCTGGTCGGGATTGTCGCGCGTCATCGCCCGCAGTTGCAGCAGCATGCCCGGCACATCCCGGGCGACGCGGGCGGCGCGCACGCGCGTCGGGTCATTCTCGTCGCCCGCCAGCAACCGATAGATGGCCGCCTCGCTGTCATGCACGACATAGGCGACCTGATAGGCCCGCGACTTCACCTCGGACGAATGGGTCACCCATTCGGTGGCCAGTTCGGTATCCCGCGAATTCCCCAGCGTGACGATGTACGGCAAGCCGACGATGATCAGCATCGCCAGCAGCAGGCCGGCGATGCGCCAGCGCATGATTTCCCGCACTTTCATGTGGCGTGCAGCATCGGCCAACCCGACCCGGAAAAGACTGCGGACATTCTGGCATGTTTCCCCGCGCCGTCCGTGAAGCTGCCGCTCACCGACCCGATCGGCTCGCCGCCACGGGCCGCGCGGCGGCGCCCTTGCCCCAGGTTCTGTCCGGCTCGGCCTGCATCGTGAAATGCAGTTCGCCGCCGGCCAGGAGCTCCGCGTGCCGCAGGTACGTGCGATCCAGCGGCTTGCCATTGAGAGTGACCGCACCGACCCACGGGTGCGCACCATCCAGCGGCGCGGCGCTGACCGTGAACGCGTGCCCGTTGGAAAGGTGGATCGTGGCCCGACGCACGAACGGCCGCCCGATCGCGTACACGTCGCTGGCCGGCGTCACCGGATAGAAACCCAGCGCGGTGAAGATGTACCACGCCGACATCTGGCCCAGGTCGTCGTTGCCGCTGAGGCCGTCGGGCCGCGGCGCGTACTGGCTGTCCATGATCTGCTTCAGCCGCTGCTGCGTCTTCCACGGCGCGCCGGCGTAGTCGTACAGATACGCAATGTGATGGCTCGGTTCGTTGCCGTGCGCGTACCAGCCGATCAGGCCGGTGATGTCCTCGACGTTCTTGAAATGCGCCGGGTCGACCTTCGCGTCGAACACCTGGTCGAGCTTGGCCGTGAACTTCGCGTCGCCGCCCATCGCGCGGATCAGTCCGGGCACGTCCTGCGGCACGTACCACGAGTATTGCCAGGCATTGCCCTCGGTGTAGTCGCTGCCGTAGCCGGCGAACGTGGGATCGAACGGCTCGCGGAACTCACCGTTGCTGAGCCTGGCCCGCATGAAGCCGGTTTTCGGGTCCCAGGCGTTGCGCCAGTTGCCTGCCCGCTGCATGAAGGTGGCCGCGATGCCGTGCTTGCCCATCGCGCCGGCCATCTGCGCCAGCGACCAGTCGTCGTAGGCATATTCCAGCGTCTTGGATGCCGCCTCCGCCTCATGGTCGATCGGCACGTAACCAAGCTTCATGTAATCGGCGAGATCGCCGTAAGGCCCGTAGGTGGCGCTGGCGACCATCAGTTTCAGCGCGGCGTCGGCGTCGAACCCGCGTACACCCTTGACATAGGCATCGGCGATCACCGGCACCGCGTGGTAGCCGATCATGCACCACGTTTCCAGGCCCTGGTACGCCCACACCGGCAGGATGCCGAACGGGCTGGCCTGGCCGGCCGCGATCAGCGAACGGATGAAATCCGTGCTGCGGGCGGGATCCAGCAGCACCATCAGCGGCTGCTGCGCGCGGTACACGTCCCACAGCGACCAGCTCGAATAGAAATCGAAGCCCTGCGCCCGGTGCACGGCGTGATCCGGGCCGCGGTATTCGCCGTTGACATCCATGCTCAGTGTCGGCGCCAGCATCGCGTGGTACAGCGCGGTGTAGAACATGGTCCGGTCCGACGTTGGCGCATCGACGTCGATCACCGCCAGCGCCTTGTTCCACGCCGCGGCTGCCGCGGCACGGCGCGCATCGAAATCCCAGCCCTTGCCGTCCTGGTCGAGATTGGCCAGCGCGTTGGCTGCGCTCACCGACGAGATCGCCACCTTCACTTCCAGCGGCTTGCCCAGCTTGCCGAAATCGAATACGCCCTCCAGCGCACGACCGTTCTGCGCGTCATGGTCTTGCGGCCGGTTGCCGGGCCCGGCGAAACCCTTGTAGACCAGATCCGTCTCGCGGTTGACCAGCTCGCGCGAGGTCATCGGCTGCGAGAAGCGCATCGCGAAGCACAGCTCGCGTCCCGGCGCCCAGCCGCGCGTGGTGCGGCAGCCGGTGACGCTGCCATCGGGGTGCACGCGCAGGCTCGCCCACAAGACCTTGCCCGGGTAGTCATAGATGCTCGGCCGCAGGTCGAGCAATACGTGCGCCGGCTTGTCCGCCGGGAAGGTATAACGGTGCCAGCCCACCCGCCGGCCTGCGGTGAGCTCGGCGCGCACGCCATAGTCACTCAGCGTCACCGCGTAGTAGCCCGCCTGCACCACTTCGCTCGCGTGCGAAAAGCGCGAACGGTAGCCGCTGTCCGGCTTCGACGGATCGCCCGGATCGAGTCGCACCTCGCCGGCAATCGGCATCACCAGCACATCGCCCAGGTCCGAATGGCCGGAACCCGAGAAGTGCGTGTGCGAGAAACCCATGATGGTGGGATCGCCGTACTGGTAGCCGGCGGCCCACTTGTAGGCGTGCTTGAAATCCGGCATCGCGGTGTCCGGCGACAGCTGGATCATGCCGAACGGCACCGTGGCACCGGGAAAGGTGTGGCCATCGCCGCCGGTGCCGATGCGCGGGTCGACGTCGGCGGCGTGGCCGCTTGACGCCAGCACCGGCGTGCACGCCACGCAGGCCAGCAGGGTGAGCAGCATCGTGATGTGGCGGGACATGGCGACCTCGTCGGTTTTCGGCAGGCTCCGAAGGTAGCACCCGGGACCGACATGTTGCAGCGCGTGATTGGCGCGCCTGTGAAAACGGTTACATTGGCCCGGTTGCTCGACCGCCACCCGATCCTGCGCCGTCCACGACGGCTGTCTCGCGCACCGGAAAACCACCATGTCCCTTGCCGCTACGCCGTCTCGCCCCTCTGCTCCCATGCCGGATCACGGCTCGCCCCGTCAGCCCTACACCAGTCACCCGCTGGCGCTGGGCGTGCTCACCACGATCTTCTTCATGTGGGGCTTCCTGACCTGCCTCAACGACATCCTGATCCCGCACCTGAAGTCGAGTTTCCAGCTCAACTACACCGAAGTGATGCTCGTGCAGTTCACCTTTTTCGGTGCCTACTTCCTGATGGGCATGCCGGCCGGCCGGCTGGTGGCGGCGCTCGGTTACAAGAAGGGCATCGTGGCCGGCCTGGCAATTGCCGGTGTCGGTGCGCTGGGTTTCTGGCCCGCCGCGGCCCTGCACCTGTACCCCGCCTTCCTGGGCGCGCTGTTCGTGCTGGCCACCGGCATCACCGTGCTGCAGGTGGCCGCCAACCCCTACGTGGCCCTGCTCGGGCCGGAGAAGACCAGCTCCAGCCGGCTGACCCTGGCGCAGGCGCTGAATTCGTTCGGCACCTTTCTGGCGCCGTGGTTCGGCGGACTGTTGATCCTCTCCAACGTGGTGAAGAATCCGACCGAACTGGCCGCCCTGGCCCCGGCCGATCAACTGGCGTATCAGGCTCAGCAGGCGCACGCCGTGCAAGGACCCTACATCGGCCTGGCGGTGGTGCTGTTCCTGCTCGCGGTATTCGTCTGGCTGTTCCGCCTGCCCGCACTGGCCGAGGCCACCGACAAGGACGACCATGGCCGCCACAGCTTTGCCGAGGTGCTGCGGCACCCGCACGTGCTGTTCGGCGTACTGGGCATCTTCTTCTATGTCGGCGCCGAGGTATCGATCGGCAGCTTCATGGTCAACTACCTGTCGATGCCCGACATCGGCCATCTGAGCGAGCAGCAGGCGGCGAAGTACGTCTCCTGGTACTGGGGCGGCGCGATGATCGGTCGCTTCGTGGGCTCGGCGCTGATGGCTAAGATTTCGCCGCGGAAGCTGCTGGCGACCTTCGCGGCGATCAATGCGCTGCTGGTGCTGACCACGATGCTGAGCTCGGGCGACGTCGCGATGTACAGCATCATCGCGATCGGCCTGTTCAACTCGATCATGTTCCCGACCATCTTCGCGCTCGGCATCGAGCGGCTGGGACCGATGACCAGCAAGGCCTCCAGCCTGCTGATCATGGCCATCGTCGGCGGCGCG
>DATNGL010000229.1:0-8932 GCA_035605895.1 Rhodanobacter sp. | reverse complement strand
TCCACCAGCGACTGGTGGTCACCCTGCAGCATCAGCTCGCGCGCGCTCTTCTCGAAACGCAGCGCCCAGTCGAAGGGTTCCACCGGATGCCGGCCCCAGGCATAGGTATGCAGGTTGTGCACGACGTCGCCGCTGCCGATCAGCAGGATGCCCTCGTCGCGCAGCGGCCGCAGCAACCGGCCCAAGCCGTAGTGGAACGCCGGCGGCTGCGGCTCGTCGATGCTGAGCTGCACCACCGGCACGTCGGCGGCGGGAAACACGTGGCGCAGCACCGACCAGGTGCCGTGATCCAGCCCCCACGAAAGATCCGCGCGCACTTCCAGCGGGTTCAGCAGCTCGCGCACGCGGCGCACCAGGCCGAGGTCGCCGGGCGCAGGATATTGCACTTCGAACAACTCGCGCGGGAAGCCGCCGAAATCGTGGATCGTGCGCGGCGCCGTTGTCGCGGTGACCGCCGTGCCCGGCAGGTACCAGTGCGCCGAGATCGACAGCACCGCGCGCGGCCGCGGCAAGTGCTGGCCGATCGCCGCCCAGCCCCGGGTCCAGTCGTTGTCGTGCAAGGCGTTCATCGGGTTGCCATGGCCGAAGAAGATCGTCGGCATACGCGAATTCATGGCATCTCCCTTGGGTGGCGTTGAACAGGCCGAACCAACGTCACTGCATGCACATATCGGTTACACATGCCGCGCTAGTCTGGCGTGATCGGAGGGGCATTGATGAACCCGAGGGAAGGCTATCAGGCAGCGCCTCCACGTGTGAACCCAGGAACCACCCCACCCAAGGATTCTCATGAAAATCGCACTGATCGGTGTCAGTGGCCATGTCGGTTCGCGCCTGCTGACGGAACTGCTCAATCGTGGCCACAGCGTCACCGGCATCGTACGCGACACCACGAAACTGGCGAGCCGCCCCGGGCTGGTGCTGAAGGCCGGCGACGCCACCCGACCGGCCCAGCTCGCCCCGCTGCTGGCGGGCCACGACGTGGTGATCAGCGCCATGCGCTTTCAGTCATCCGACCCGAACGCGCTGATCGCTGCGGTGAAACAGGCCGGCGTGCATCGGCTGATGGTGGTCGGCGGCGCGGCCAGCCTGGAAGTGGCCCCCGGCCAGGCGCTGTTCGACGCCCCGGGCTTCCCCGAGGCTTACAAAGCCGAAGCAGCGGCCGGACGCCGCGCCCTCGACACCCTGCGTGCGGAAAATGGCCTCGACTGGACCTTCCTCTCGCCCTCGGCCGAGTTTGCCCCGGGTGAGCGGACCGGGACATTCCGCCTGGGTGGCGATCAACTGCTCAGCGACGCGAACGGCAAAAGCTGGATCTCGATGGAGGACTACGCGATCGCCTTCGCCGACGAGCTGGAAATGCCGAAACACTCGCGACAACGTTTCACCGTCGGTTACTGACGCCGCGTCCCGCATCGAACTCCGTCCATCGGCAGCCTCATCCAGGGAACCCGCATGAAAACCTACAAAGTTGGCTATCTCGTCGGCAGCCTCGCCAAGGGCTCCATCAACCGCCTGCTGGCCAAGGCGCTCACCCGCCTCGCACCGGCGGGGCTGGAACTGGTGGAGATCCCGATCAAGGACCTGCCGCTGTACAGCTACGACTACGACGCCGACTTCCCGCCGGTGGCGCGTGCATTCAAGCAGGCGATCGCCGAGGTCGACGGCGTGCTGTTCGTCACGCCGGAATACAACCGTTCGATCCCCGGCGCGCTGAAGAACGCGATCGACTGGGCCAGCCGGCCGTGGGGCAAGAATTCCTTCGCGCGCAAACCGTCCGGAATCATCGGTACCTCGCCGGGCTCGATCGGCACTGCGGTCGCCCAGCAGCAGTTGCGCGGGGTCATGTGCTTCTGCAACTCGCCGCTGATGAACACGCTGGAGGCGTATATCCAGTTCACTCCGGGCCTGATCACCGAGGACGGCGCCGTCACCAACGACTCCACCGCCGAGTTCCTGAGCAATTACATGAAGGAACTGCACCTGTTCGTCGAGCGCGTGCTGACCGTGCATCCGCGCGAAGCCTGAGAGTCCATGCGCCGGCTGCACGCGCGAAAAGTTACCTGACTGTCCTGCCACGTATACGCCGAGAGGGTTGCATGAACACGAAAAACGCGGATGTTTCCGGCCAGTGGTTCGCTAACCTGCCGAGCCTGCTGCCCGATCTCGAAGCGCTCTACACCGACATCCATGCCCATCCGGAATTGTCGACGCAGGAGACGCGCACGGCCGACCTTGCTGCCACCCATCTGCGCCAAGCCGGCTTCGAAGTGACCACCGGCGTCGGCGGCACCGGCGTGGTCGGCCTGCTGCGCAACGGCGACGGCCCGACCGTGATGCTGCGTGCCGACATGGACGCGCTGCCGGTCGCGGAGGCGACCGGCCTGCCGTACGCCAGCAAGGTCACCGCGAAGGACAAGGATGGCCATACGGTGCCGGTGATGCACGCGTGCGGCCACGACATGCACGTCACCTGGCTGGTCGGCGCGACCACCCTGCTTGCACAGGCGCGCGAGCACTGGAACGGCACCGTGATGGCGGTATTCCAGCCCGCCGAGGAAACCGGCACCGGCGCGCAGGCGATGATCGACGATGGTCTGTTCAAGCGCTTCCCGAAACCCGACATCGTGCTCGGCCAGCACGTGATGGTCGGCGTGGCCGGCACGATCAGCGGTCGCGCCGGCGTGATCACCTCCGCTGGCGACAGCTTGCAGATCCGCCTGTTCGGACGCGGCGCCCACGGCTCGATGCCGCAGGCAAGCATCGACCCGGTGGTGATGGCCGCGGCGACCGTGCTGCGCCTGCAGACGATCGTGTCGCGCGAGCTCGCCGCGACCGAAGCCGCCGTGGTAACCATCGGCTCGCTGCAGGCCGGCACCAAGGAAAACGTGATCCCCGACGAGGCGATCATCAAGCTCAACGTGCGCACCTTCGACGAGGGCGTGCGCCAGCGCGTGCTGGCCGCGATCACGCGCATCGTCAACGCCGAGGCGGCCGCATCGGGCGCGCCCAGGCCACCGGAAATCACGCCGCTGGACCATTACGCGCTGGTCGTCAACGATGCCGACGCGAACCGGAAAGTCGGCGATGCGTTCCGCCAGTATTTCCCGGAGGAACGCGTCGAGAAAACCCTGCCGACCTCGGCGAGCGAAGATTTCGGCTGTTTCGGCGCACAGTGGAAGGTGCCCTCGGTGTTCTGGTTCATCGGCGGCACCGATGCCGAGGTCTATGCGAAAGCGCGTACTGCCGGGCGGCTCAACGATCTGCCGACCAACCACAATCCGAAGTTCGCGCCAGTCATCCAGCCGACCTTGCGCGCCGGCGTCGAAACGCTCGTCGTCGCCTCGCTCGCGTGGCTGTCGGCGAGGTAGCGGTTCTGCAGGGGCGGCCGTTTAGTGCAGGGATGCGGATGTCACCGATTTCGTGACCGCCGCCAGCCTGGCGAGCTTGCCGGGATGGCGCAGGACGTGCACCGCGGTGATGCGCTCGCCGTCGTCGTCGATCCAGCTGGCCGAGATCAGCGTGTCGCCATGCCAGCCGAGCAGGGCCGGTGTGCCGTTGAGTTGGCGGATCTCGTGGCGCACGCCGCCGTATCGCTGCTGCTGAAGTGCAATCTGCATGTACAGCCGGGCCAGCCGCTCGGCCCCGTGCAGCGGGTGCAAGGTGGCCCGCGCCAGCCCGCCGCCGTCGGCAACACTCGTGGCGTCTTCGGCAAACAGCGCGCGCAGGGTGGGCATGTCGGGTTGCTGCAGCGCCTGCATGAAACGTTCGAGCAGACGCCGCTGGGTGTCGATGTCCGGCATCGCCTGACGCGGGCGGTCTTCGCGCAGTCGCTGCTTTGCCCGGTGCACGCGCTGGCGGCAGGCGTCTTCGCCGATGTCGAGCATCGCGGCGGTTTCGGCGTGGCTGTAGTCGAACACTTCGCGCAGCAGGAAGGCGGCGCGTTCCTCCGGGCTCAGCCGTTCCAGCAGCAACAGGAAAGTCAGGGTCAGACTCTCGGCACGTTCCAGTTGCGCCTCGGGCTGCTCGGCTTCGGCGACCAGCGGCTCCGGCAGCCATGGGCCAGGGTAGTGCGCGCGTTCGGTCTTGGCGCGGCGCAGGCGATCCAGTGCGATGCGCGTGGTTACGGTGACCAGCCACGCCTCCGGATCGTCCAGTGCGCCGATGTCCTGTGCGTGCCAGCGCAACCAGGCGTCGTGCAACACATCCTCGGCATCGCTGGGCGTGCCGAGCATGCGGTAGGCCAGGCCGAACAGGCGCTGGCGGTGGTGCTGGAACAGGGCGGTTTGCGGATCCATGATTTGTCTCCGTCGAGGTCGTCAACCAGGACGCATGGGCATCGCGCGATGTGACAGGCTCAGCGGAACGCCGCCTATCGAAACAGCGGCCACGGGGCCAGGAAGATCAGCCAGATCAGCAGCAGGATGCCGGCGTACTTGCCTGCCTTGTACAGCTTCCGGTGGCGACGCTTGAACTCGGCCTTCCAGCGGTGCGAGGCGCCCTTGCGCTGGCTCAGCGCAAACAGGCGGTTCACAAAACCGGTCTTTTCCGTCTCGCCCTCGGTGTTCGGCGAGGCGGTGATCCTGCCCATGAAGGCGCCGACCCGATGGTTGATCGCGCTCATCCAGCGCGTGCGCAGCGGTCGCTCGACATCGGCAAACAGGATCACCCGGGTCTGCTCGCTGGTGTTCTCGGCCCAGTGCACGTAGGTCTCGTCGAACACCACGTCCTTGCCGTCGCCCCAGGCGTGTTCCTCGCCGTCGACGAAGATGCGGCAGTTGCGCGAGTTCGGGGTGATCAGGCCGAGGTGGTAACGCAGCGAACCGGCAAACGGGTCACGGTGCGGATTCAGTTTGCTGCCCGGCGGCAGCAGCGCGAACATCGCCGCCTTCACGCTGGGGATCGACTTCAGCAGGGCCACCGTCTGCGGGCACAGCGCCTCGGCCGAGGCCAGCGGCTCGCCGTACCACTTCAGGTAGAAGCGCTTCCAGCCCTGCTTGAAGAAACTGTTGAAGCTGGCGTCGTTGTTCTTCGCGGCGGCGCGGATGTAACCCTCGTCGAACAAATGCGTCGCCTCGTCGCGGATCGCCTGCCAGTTCGCCTGCAGCAGATCCAGCTGCGGAAAGCCGCGGCGGTCGAGGATGGGTCGCGCGGGCAGCGCCGAGAATGCATACATCAGCAGGTTGTATGGCGCGAAGATCGCCGAGTGGTCGACCAGCTGGCGATCGAAGCGCAGCCGCACGCGGCCACGCAGGTGCACCAGCAGCACGCATAGCGCGAAGACGGCGAACAGGGCCAGCAGGACGAGGCGGGGGGCGAGTATCATGAAAACGGGGATCGGGATGGTTGCGTAGCGGCATTCTACTCCGCCGGGCCGTGACCAGGCCTGGCGGCTTCATGGAGACGTCGCAGTTGCTGCCCGGTCAGTTCCACATGGCGTTGCGGGCTGATCGGGACATGGACGGGCCGGACCACCCGGCCCCGGTGGCGCAGGACGGCCACCATGTTCGCCGCAGGGTAGCGCTCCTCGGCCAGGGCAACTGCATCGGCCTGCTGCACGGTATCGATGAAGGCACGATCGGCCGCGTCGGCCGGGTCGAAATTGAAGCCGATGCGGCGCTCGACGAAGGGCATGATCGCGCCGCCGAAGCTGTAGAAGAGCTCGAAGTCGAATGCCGCAAGCAGGCAGGCGACGACATCCTGCGCACGCACTCCCTCGTTCGAATAGGCGGCGTGGTCGATCGACCGGTAGTCTTCGCGAACGTGACCGAAGTGCCGGTCATGCCGTTGCGCCGACCCGAGCGTGGCCCAGAATTGCTCCACCACCAGCGCCACGTCGGGCCACAGCTGATGGCCGTTGCGGCCGATGATGTCCGAGCTGAGCAGCACACCTGCGGGTGCCAGCGATTGCCGCAGCGACGCGCAAAAGGTTTCCAGCGCCGTGACGTGGTGGAAGAACTGGTTGACGATGATCACGTCCTGCTCGGGCAGGGTGAACGGCTGGTTGCAATCCCGAACCTCGAATCGCATGGTATCGGCCACGCCCGCGGCCTGCGCCACCTCCGCGGCGTGCCGCATCAACCCGGGGTTGAAATCGAAGCAGGTGATCAGCACCGGCATGCCGTCGGACTTGAGGCCGCGGGCAAGCTCGATCTCCATGCCGGCGGCGCCGCAGCCGGCACTGGCCACGCGCACGGGTTCACCGGTCTCCCGGCTCCGTTGCATGATGCGGTCGCGGTACAGCGCCTCGGCCGAACCGAAACCCAGTTGCCTTGCCTGGTCCGCCAGATAGCGTCCCGTCCAGTAGTGGCAAATCGGCGGCAGCGTGTCGCCCTGGTATTGCGGCGTGACGCTGAACGCCACGCGCTCGGCCAGTGCCAGCAAGCGGCGGCTTGCCGACCCCGGCAATACGCGAACGGCCGTCGCGATGACTCGCTTGGCGAGTAGTCGATGACGATAGATGAAACTGCGCAGAGGCATGGCCCGGGCTACCGCGAGCTGGCCGGGATCCACGGCAGCGCACGCTGTTTGCACTTGAGGCGGCTGCCGGCGATCCACGACAGCCGCACGGCGAGGGCAGGCGGCGCCGGCAAGACCGCCCCTCCCGTCATCTGCGCATCCCGGACGTCCCCCTTCAAAGCGTCTCCGCCGCGAAATCCGCCAGCCGCGAGCGTTCGCCGCGACGCAGGGTGATGTGGGCCGAGTGCTCCCAGTCCTTGAAGCGGTCGACCGCGTAGGTGAGGCCCGAGGTGGTCTCGGTGAGGTAGGGCGTGTCGATCTGCTCGACGTTGCCGAGGCAGACGATCTTGGTGCCGGGGCCGGCACGGGTGATCAGGGTCTTCATCTGCTTCGGCGTGAGGTTCTGCGCCTCGTCGATGATCAGGTAGCGCGACAGGAAGGTGCGCCCGCGCATGAAGTTGAGCGAGCGGATCTTGATGCGCGAGGCGAGCAGGTCGTTGGTGGCCTGGCGGCCCCAGCTGCCGCCGTCCTCGGGGTTGGCCAGCACCTCGAGGTTGTCGGTCAACGCGCCCATCCACGGTGTCATCTTTTCCTCTTCGGTGCCGGGCAGGAAACCGATGTCCTCGCCCACCGACACGGTGGCGCGGGTCATGATGATCTCGCGGTAGCGTTGCTGGTCCATCACCTGGGCCAGGCCGGCGGCCAGCGCCAGCAGGGTCTTGCCGGTACCGGCGTTGCCGAGCAGGGTGACGAAGTCGACGTCCGGGTCCATCAGCGCGTTGAGCGCGAAGTTCTGTTCGCGGTTGCGCGCGCCGATGCCCCAGACGTGATGGTTGGCGTGCGAGTGGTCGTCCAGCAGGACCAGGGTGGCGCGCTCGTCGTCGAGACGCAGCACGCGCAGCTCGACCTCGTTCTCGCCGGGCAGGTACAGGCATTCGTTGGGGTGCCAGAGTTCGTCTTCGCGGCGATCAAGCTGGTAGTAGGTACGGCCGTGCTCGGTCCACGAGCGGACCTCTGCATGCCGGTCCCAGAAGTCCGCCGGCAGTTCCGCCGAGCCGGTATAGAGCAGGGCGAAATCGTCCAGCGCGCGGTCGTTCTCGTAGTCCTCGGCGACGACACCGTTGATGCTGGCCTTGATCCGGAGGTTGATGTCCTTGGTGACCAGGATCACCGCGCGATCGGGATTCTGGTCGCGCAGTTCGAGCACGGCCGCCAGGATCTGGTTGTCGGCCTTGGCGTGGCCGTTGCTGCTGGTGCGGTGCTGGAAGTACAGCCGACCGACGGAACCGCCACGCTTGAGCTTGATGCCCTGCGGATTGCTCAGTTCCAGGCCTTCGCCAAGGTCGTGCTGCTTGCCAAGCTCGATCAGTTCGTTGAGGAAGCGGCTGACCTGGCGGCCGTTGCGCGAGACTTCCGAGGCGCCTTTCTTCTTTTCGTCGAGTTCCTCCAGCACGGTCATCGGGATGAAGACGTCGTGTTCCTCGAAACGGAACAGCGAGGTCGGGTCATGCAGCAGGACGTTGGTATCGAGAGCGTAGATGCGCTTGCTTCCGGTCATGCGGAAGTGTCCTCGCTGGTGGGTGGAAAGAGGTGGCGGACGAAAGCCATGGAAGGCGGCCAGTCAGCGGGCGGGAATGGCGTCGAGCACGGCCTGGGCATGGCCGGGCACTTTCACGCCACGCCATTCGCGTGCCAGCTTGCCGTCGGGGTCGATCAGGAAGGTGCTGCGCACGATGCCCATGAAGCGCCTGCCGTACAGCACCTTCTCGTGGATCACGTCGAATGCGCGGCACCAGGTTTCGTCGGGATCGGACACGAGCGGGAAGGGCAGCTCCAGCTTCGCGGCGAAGTTGGCGTGCGACTTTTGCGAATCGCGCGACACGCCGATGACCTGCGCGTGGCGCTTGCGGAAGGCGGCGTGCAGATCGCGAAAGTCCTTCGCTTCGCTGGTGCAGCCGGGGGTCGAGTCCTTCGGATAGAAGTACACCACCAGCCACTGGCCCCCGAGGTCGGCCAGCTTCAGTTCATTGCCGTCGCCGGTGGTGCCTTTCAGCGCGGGCAGCTTCTTGCCGATTTCGAGCATGACGGATCCTGCACGGCGGCGGGTCGCCGTGCCAGCAGGTTGAGGGTTGGGTGGCGTGACATGGACGACGGCGTTGCAGCGAGGCGGGCGAGCTGCCCTGGCGTGCCGGAAAACGCTGGCATGAATCGACTCGCGGCTTGCAATGCAACGTCCCTCCGGCAAGGTCACGCGCACAGACTAGCGCGGGCAGGGCAGCAGATGACAGGCCTTGTCAGGGCGACAGCTTCGCGCGATGCTCAGCGGACCGCAGGGATCTCAGAATTTCACCGGATCCATGATCGCGTCGAGATTCAGGCCGTCGCACAATTCGAGGAAATCGTCGCGCAGCGCAGCGATGTGGATATCCGCCGGAATGCCGATGGTGAACTGGGCCTGGAACATTTCCGCGCC
>DATNGL010000228.1:0-8605 GCA_035605895.1 Rhodanobacter sp. | reverse complement strand
TGGCCGCCGTCGACGCGCAGATCCGTGCGGCGCAGGGCGAGCGTCGCGGCTGATCGGCGACAGTCCGTGCGTTCGCGTATGGGCATGCGTTTGGCGCGGACTGCGGCAGGTCGTTAAACTCAACTGTTGCCGCGCCGGCTCGCCGACGGCGCGGATCCCTTGCAGGCACGCTTGCGGTGCCGTGGAGACCTCATGGATCAGCTCGAAGATATCCTCAACCAGGACATCGACCCCACCGAAACCCGCGAGTGGATGGATTCGCTCGATGCGGTGATCCAGCACGACGGCACCGAACGCGCGCACTTCCTGCTGGAACGGATGGTGGACACCACGCGCCGTTCCGGCGGCTACCTGCCGTTCGACCCGACCACCGCCTACGTCAACACGATCCCGCCCGCGCAGGAGGCGAAGTCCCCCGGCGACGCCGCGATGGAGTGGCGCATCCGCTGCCTGATCCGCTGGAACGCGATGGCGATGGTGGTGCGCGCGAACCGCAAGCCGGGCGAACTGGGCGGGCATATCGCCAGCTTCGCCTCCAGCGCCACGCTGTACGACGTCGGCTTCAACCATTTCTGGCGCGCACCGAGCGCCGATCATCCCGGCGACCTGATCCTGCACCAGGGCCACTCCAGCCCCGGCATCTATGCACGTTCGTTCCTGGAAGGCCGGCTGGCCGAGGACCAGCTCGACCTGTTCCGCATGGAAGTGGTCGGCAAGGGGCGCGCGCTGTCGTCGTATCCGCATCCCTGGCTGATGCCGGACTACTGGCAGGTGCCGACGGTGTCGATGGGGCTGGGCCCGATCCAGGCGATCTACCAGGCGCAGTTCTTCAAGTATCTGGAGAATCGCGGGCTGATCCCCAAGAGCGACCGCAAGATCTGGTGCTTCATGGGCGACGGCGAATGCGACGAGCCGGAGTCGCTCGGCGCGATCTCGCTGGCCGGTCGCGAAGGCCTGGACAACCTGATCTTCGTGATCAACTGCAACCTGCAGCGCCTGACGGTCCGGTGCGCGGCAACGGCAAGATCATCCAGGAACTGGGAGGCGTGTTCCGCGGCGGCGGCTGGAACGCGATCAAGCTGGCCTGGGGCAGTTACTGGGATCCGCTGCTCGCTCGCGACACCAAGGGCGTGCTGCGCAAGCTGATGATGGAAACCCTGGACGGCGAATACCAGGCGTGCAAGGCGTTCGGCGGCGCGTACACGCGCGAGCACTTCTTCGGCAAATATCCGGAGACGCGCGAGATGGTCGCCAACCTCAGCGACGACGACATCTGGCGCCTCAACCGCGGTGGCCACGATCCGCACAAGGTCTACGCGGCCTATCACGCGGCATCGCACACCAAGGGCATGCCGACGGTGATCCTGGCCAAGACGGTGAAGGGTTACGGCATGGGCGCGGCCGGCGAGTCGCAGAACCCGACCCACCAGCAGAAGAAGCTGGATGAGGAATCGGTGCGGCATTTCCGCGACCGTTTCCAGATTCCGATCGGTGACGACAAGCTGAAGGACGTGCCGTACTACCACCCGGGCAAGGATTCGCCGGAAGTGCAGTACATGCTGGAACGTCGCAGGGCGCTCGGCGGCTTCCTGCCGCAGCGCCGGCGCAAGGCCGAGGCGAAACTGAAGACGCCGGAACTGACCGCGTTCGAGCAGATCACCAAGGGTACCGGCGAGCGCGAGATTTCCACCACGATGGCGCTGGTGCGCGGCATCAACCTGCTGCTGCGCGACAAGCAGCTGGGCGAGCGGATCGTGCCGATCGTGGCCGACGAGGCACGCACCTTCGGCATGGAAGGCATGTTCCGCCAGATCGGCATCTACGCCCCGTTCGGACAGAAGTACAAGCCGCAGGATTCCGACCAGTTGCTGTACTACCGCGAGGACCAGAAGGGCCAGGTGCTGCAGCAGGGCATCAGCGAGGCCGGCGGCATGGCCTCGTGGATGGCGGCGGCGACCAGCTATTCGATCAGCAACCAGGCGATGCTGCCGTTCTTCATCTACTACTCGATGTTCGGCTTCCAGCGCATCGGCGACCTGTGCTGGGCGGCCGGCGACATGCGTTCGCGCGGCTTCCTGGTCGGCGGCACCTCGGGCCGCACCACGCTCAACGGCGAAGGCCTGCAGCACGAGGACGGCCACTCGCACCTGATGGCCGGCGCGATCCCGAATGTGAAGTCGTACGACCCGACCTTCTCCTATGAAGTCGCGGTGATCCTGCAGGACGGCGTGCGCCGGATGATGCAGGAGCAGGAGGACATCTACTACTACGTCACCGTGATGAACGAGAACTACGCGCACCCGGACATGCCGAAGGGTTGCGAGGAAGGGATCATCAAGGGCATGTACCCGTTCAAGGATGGCGGCAAGCCGAAGAAGGGCGAGCCGCGCGTGCAACTGCTCGGTTCCGGCACGATCCTGCGCGAGGTGATCGCCGCGGCCGAGCTGCTGGAGAAGGATTTCGGCGTGAAGTCCGACATCTGGTCCTGCCCCAGCTTCATCGAATTGCGTCGCGACGGCTTCGACGCCGAGCGCTGGAACCGCCTGCATCCGGAGGCGGAACAGCGCGTGCCATATGTCACCGGCCTGCTGGACGGGCGTTCCGGTCCGGCGATCGCCGCCACCGACTACGTGCGCGAGTACGCCGACCAGATCCGCGCCTTCATGCCCGACGGCATGCGTTACACCGTGCTGGGCACCGATGGCTTCGGCCGCTCCGACACGCGTGCACACCTGCGCGAGTTCTTCGAGGTCGACCGTTACTGGATCGCGCATGCGGCGCTGGCCGCGCTGGCAAAGGATGGCAAGGTCAACGCCAAGGACGTCAGCCGCGCGATCAAGGAATACAAGCTCGACCAGGACAAGCCGAACCCGCTGACCGTGTGATGCCCTGTTGAGCCCCTGGCGGCCCGAGGGAGAGGGATGCAGTCGTGGGATTCGAGGCAAGTGCTTCGACTCCGCTGCGCTACGCTCAGCACGAACGGCGCAAGGAAGAAGCCGTTCGCCCTGAGCGTAGGCGCGTAGCGCCGAAGTCGAAGGGGTCCTGTGCGCCGGGGTCTATCCCGACAACGCCTCCTGGATCGCCTCCAGCCCGTGACCGCGGGTTTCGATGCCACTGCGCGCCAGCATCCAGCCGGCCGCTGCCATCGGCAGTGCGATCAGCAGCGCCGACAGCATGAAATGTTCGAACATGCCGCACACGCCGAGCAGCGCGCCGAGGATGCCGCCGAACTTCGAGCCACCGGCGATCAGTCCCGCGCCCGTACTGCGCAGGTGTACCGGATAGATCTCTGCCGCATACGGGATCAGCGTGGCGATCACCCCGCTGATGCTCAGCAGCAGGATCACCGTGCCGGCCGTGGTGAGCGCGGCGGAACGCAGGTTGGCCAGAGCGATCACGAAGAAGAACAGCAGGTCGAGTGCGGTCAGCCCGATGAACAGCACCAAGGTGCGGATGCTGCTCCAGCGCTGGTAGAACCACACCACCACGCCGATGCCGGGCAGGGCGAGGATCGCCGAACGCGCCAGCAGCGCGGCGCTGGCCTGGGCGTCGATGCCGAGCTTGACCAGGTTCGCCGGCAGCCACAGCAGGAAGCCGAAGTTGGCCAGGCCCCACGCCACCGCGCAGACCATCAGCCCCCAGGTGATCGCGGCATGCCGGCCGCGCAGCAACTGGCGCATGCCGACGCGTGCGGACGCATCGCTTTCCGCGCGAATCACGTCGCTGGCGTGGTGGGCCTGCGCAAGCATCGGCACGGCGCTGCCCGAGAAACGCTGCAGCACCGCACGCGCCTGATCCTCCAGCCCGGCCAGCGCGAGGAAGCGCGGCGACTCGGGGATGTAACGGTTGAGGAAGACGATCAGTGCGCCGGTGGGCAGGTTGAGCAGCCACAGCGAACGCCAAGTGTAGGTCGGCTCGAGCAGCGTCGCCGCGCCCGAGGCGAGCAGGTAGCCGGCCGAGGTGCCGACGCCGCCCAGCGCCACCAGCAGCCAGCCGCGATGCCGGGTCGGAATGGTCTCGGCCATCAGGGTGAAGGCAATCGGCAGCATGCCGCCGGCGGCAGCTCCCATCATGAAGCACATCACCAGGTTCCAGCCGAACGCCGGCATCGCGCCGCAGATCGCGGTGCCCATGAACATCAGCGCCGACAGCAGGATGGTGGCGCGCCGGCCGAACAGGTCGCCGAGCCGACCCCACACGATCGAGCCGACCACGGTACCGGTCAGCGCCGACAGCGCCAGGAATCCGACCGTCGAGCCACTGATGCCGTATTCGGCCGACATGCCCGGCATCGCGAAACCGATCGTGGCCGGCTTCATCACGTCCACCGCCAGCGCGACGGTGAGCACGGCCACCAGCTTCCAGTGCTCCCGATTGAGCGGCACGTGGTCGGCGGCATGGAACGGCAGCGGGCTGCGATCGGGATGCAGGGTGCGCCGCATCTGCTCCATCCGCGGCATCAGGCCGTAGCCGGCCAGCAGCACGCCGGAGGGCACCAGCGCCATGCCGACCCGCATCAGGTGGTCCATCGGCATCCCAACGAGGCGATAGTGCATTGGTGCCGCCATCACCAGCATCGGCAGATGCGCCAGCACGCCGGCGACGATCAGCGCGGTACCCAGCCAGAACGCGACTGGGTGGTGGAAGGAAATATTTCTGGATGGCATGCGCGAGTCTGTCGGGGGAGGCGGAGCGCTTCGGGTCGGGGCGGATTCAACGACGATCCGAACCACCGAATCAGTCTGCGTGGAAACGCTGCCCACCCGTGAACGTGATGGACCGGTGCATCATCCCTCAATCCCGAAGCGCGTGCGCAGGTCGCGCCGGCCGCTCGGGGTCAGGCGCAAGGCGCGGCTGTCCATGTCCTTGACCACCCATCGACGCTTCAGGGCGGCATCCAGCAGCATCGCGCCCACGGCGCCGCCGATATGCGGTCGCCGCTCGCTCCAGTCCAGGCACGCACAGGCAAGACGACGTCGCGACGACCGGGCATGCGCAATGTCCATGCCGAGCCTGGCGAATGCCGTGGTACCCGCGTCGGTGAGGTCATACGTGCCGTCGCCCCGGGGATCGGCCGCCAGCAGGCGCAGCGCGATGAAGCGGTCGTGCAGGGCGACGGCCAGGGCGCCCGCCATGTGGTCGTAGCAGGTGCGCGCGGCGCGCAGGCGGTTCGGGGTGTTGGGTTGGAAGCGCGTACGCGGACTCGCGGCGATGACCGACAGCGCCTCCAGCGCCGCCGCCACCTCGGGGCTGCTCAGGCGGTAGTAGCGATGCCGGCCCTGGGCTTGCATCTGCAGCAGATGCTTCTTCGCCAGCGTAGCCAGGTGCACGCTGGCGGTCGATGCGCCGACCTCGGCCACGATGGCGAGCTCGGTGGCGGTACGCGCATGGCCGTCGAGCAGGCAATACAGCATCCGCGTCCTGGCCGGCTCGGCGATCGCCGCGGCCACCGCGGAAACACTGATATCGGCATCCGCATCGGCGACATTCATGGTTTGATCGTAGGCGAAGTATTCCGATGATTCAATCGCGACACTGTGCGGCATGAATTCGTCCGAGGCTTCGAAAGAAAGCGCACGGGACAAACCGATCGTCCCTCCACCCGATCTGCCGGGCCGTCGCGATTTCCTGGCCCGGGCCGGCTTCCTGGCCGCGTTTTTCGCCACGGGGATGCCAATGATGCGTGGCGGCGAGGTTGCCGCGTCCAGCACCCTTCAACCGCAACCACCAGGGAGTGCCGCCATGATGATCACCTGCATCATCCGCTACGAAATCGACCCGTTCCAGCGCGAGGCCTTCAAGGAATACGCGGAGCACTGGGGCCGCATCATTCCCCGTTGCGGCGGACACTTGGTGGGCTACTTCCTGCCGTGGCAGGGCACCAACGACGTCGGCTGGGGCCTGATCGGGTTCGACAGTCTCGCCGCCTACGAGGCCTACCAGGGACGTTTGAGGAAGGACCCCGAAGCCCTGAAGAATTTCGCGATGGCGCAGTCGAGGCGATTCATCCTGCGCGAAGAACGGAACTTCGTCGAAGTCGTGAACGGCACGTTCGACATCCCCGCCGCGGCCGTGTGAGCCGCGCGGTGATGGCGTGAGGAAAATCGGCATCCTGGGCGGGGTGGGCTGGCGCGCCGGCGCGGAGTACTACGCCGGCCTGTGTCGCCTGGGCGAGGCATGGCGATCGCAGGCGGACAAGAGCGCCGTCTCGCCGATGCAGGAAATGTCGATCGAATCGCTGGATCAGGCCACGGCGATCGCCTGCCTCGGCGTCGATGGCGACGAGGCGTCATGGTCGCGTTTCGATGCCTACCACCGCGATGCGCTGCGGCGACTGCAGGCGGCAGGCGCCGAGTTCGCGATCATGGCCAGTGTCACGCCGCACCATCGGCATGCACAGATCGTGCGCGGCTTGGGCATCCCGGTCATCGACCTGTTCGATGCGGTGGCGCAAAAATGCGCACGGATCGGTGCGAGGCAGCTGATGATCCTGGGAACATCGCATACGATGGCGTCGTCGGTATTCCGCGCGGTGCTGGCCCGGCATGGCGTCGAGGGCACGGCTCCGCGCGAGGCTGCCGCGCGCGCGTTGATCGGTGCATTGATCACGCAGTTGCAGCACGGAAACATCGACGGCGTCGCGGCACGCCTGGGCGGCATCGCGAAGGCCTCATTCGCGTCATCGACCGACGCCGGTTCCGTGGCATGCCTGGCCTGCACCGAGCTGCCGCTCGCCTTTCCCGAAAGCAGGGCACAGGAGGTCTTCGAAACGGCCGGCGTCACTTACCTCAACGCTGCCGCGATCCACGTCGCCGCCGCGTTCGAGCGGACGGTCTCATCAACATGATCGCGCGTGGCCTGCTGCTGCTCGCGGCGTGGGCGTTGCCATGGCTGGCGGTCGCCGATGGCGCGGGTGCGCCGGCGAGCGGTTTGCAACGCGAGGTGGTGTTCACCGAATACTCGCCGCTCGCTCGCAGCGGCGAACTGTTGCGGCGCCTGCTCAGCCCGTTGAACGCGCTGCGCGTGCGCCGCGAGCTGGCGCAGTCGAAGCAAGGCTTGCGCGAGCAGCCGCTCGACCTGACCCGGCAGAAGTTTGCGCTCTACGTGCCCGACGCGCCCGCCCCCGCGCGAGGCTATGCGCTGCTGGTGTTCGTGCCGCCGTGGCCGCAAGCCGTCGTGCCGCCGCGCTGGATGGCGACACTGGAACGTCGCCGCACGATCTTCGTCAGTGCGGCGCATTCCGGCAACGACGCCGACGTCATGGATCGCCGCATCCCGCTGGCACTGCTGGCCGAGCGGAATATCGCGCGACGCTATCGGGTCGATCCGCAGCGCATCTACATCGGCGGGTTTTCCGGCGGGTCGCGCGTGGCCTTGCGCATCGCGCTCGATTTCCCGGATGTGTTCCGCGGCGCCCTGCTGGATGCCGGCAGCGATCCGATCGGCAATGCGCAGATTCCGCTGCCGACGCAAGAGCGGTTCCACCGCTTCCAGGGTTCGACGCGACTGGTATATCTGACCGGCGGGCGCGACGACGCGCACCTCCGGCAGGATGTGCGCAGCCGGCAGTCGATGCGGGATTGGTGCGTGTTCGATCTGGCCGACGAGGGGATGAGCATGCCGTGGACGGGCCACCAGCTGGCGGGCCCGGCGGCATTCGAACGAGCGCTCGTGGCGTTGGAGAAACCCGCCCGGCCCGATTCCGCCGCGCTTGCCGCTTGCCGCCGTCGCATCGATCGGGAGCTGGCCGCGCTGGTGCAGCGGATCGGCGACCTGCTGGGCAATGGCCGCTTCGACGCCGCGCGAACCGTGTTGACCCGGATCGATGTGCGCTTCGGTGGCCTGGCGGCGCCGCAGAGCGTCAAATGGCAACAGGCACTGGATGCGCCGCGTTGACTGGTTCGTGGCTGGCGGGAAGGCGCTTGCTCAATCCTCGTCGCGGCTGCGGAAAGCCTGGCGCAGCAGCAGGAACGCGCCGATCGTGCCGGCGATGATTGCGACCGTGGCCGCCGGATGACGATTCACCTGGCGACGCAGGCGGCGATACTGGTAGTTCGCCTCGTCGGCGAAATCCTCGGCGGCATGCGACAGCTGCCGGCGATAGTCGTTGCCGCGACCACCGAAGCGCTCGTGGATGCGCTTGCGCCCGCGTTCGATGAGGTCCTGCGCACTGCTGCTGGCGTCATTCGCGTAGTCGCGTACGCGCTCGCCGGCACGCCCGGCGGTGTCGCGGATCTGTCGTTCGATTTCACGGTTGCGCATGGCGGGACTCCTCGGCATATGGACACACAGGCTGCCAGCGCCGCCGTGACCGAGGCGTAAACAGCCGTCCGTCCGGAGCGCCTCCCGTTCAGCCGCCGAGCCGATACTCGCCGCCGCGTTCCAGTGCGCGCCGGTAGGCTGGCCGGGCGTGGATGCGTTGCAGGAAGGCGCCCAGGCGCGGGTAGCTGCTGCCGAGTCCGCCGCGCGCGGCGAAGGCCTCGAGCGGAAAGCTGAGCTGGATGTCGGCGGCGCTGAGCGAATCGCCGACGAACCATTCGCGCTCGCCCAGTTCGGCGTCGAGATAGTCCAGGTGCAGCTTCAATTGGGGATCGGTGAACGTGCG
>DATNGL010000227.1:0-25225 GCA_035605895.1 Rhodanobacter sp. | reverse complement strand
CCGGCAGCGTGGCGTAATCCACCGCGCTCGGCGTCCTGATGAACGGCTTCGGGTTCTGCAGGCTCCACCACGTCAGCGGCCCGGCCACGCCATCGACGACCAGCGGCTGGCCGTGCTGATCGAGATTCTGCGTCTGGAATGCACGCAGCGCCTGCCAGGTCTTCGTGTCGAACGCGCCGTTGATGTCGGCCACATAGCCGCGCTGCGCCAGCAGCTGCTGCAACTGCCGCACCTGCGTGCCCTGATCGCCCTTGTGCAAGGTATCCATCGTCGTCGCTCCGTCGGTCATGGGTGGCTGCGCGCCCGGGCCGCATGCAGCACGGCGGGATCGATCTTGATGTCCGGGTTGATCAGCCCCATCGCCATCTTGACGTCGCGCCGCTGCACGATCATCACCACGATCGCCGCCAGTGCGAACACGAACAGGATGAAGCCGCCGACCAGCATCAGTTTTTCGTAACCGTACAGGCCGTCGATGATGCTGTTGAAGATGCTCATGGCATCCACTCCGCGCTATGCGGGCACACCACCAGAAACTCGACTTTGAGCATCGGGTCGAACGGCCCGGCCGACTTCACCGGCCATCGCTCACCACAGACCGACATTGCATGCGTGGGTACGCGCGGGGATCCCGGATGGTTACGCGGCATGCCCATCATCGTTTCCCGCACTCTTCCTGCGGCACGCGACGTTGTGGCGGCAAGGGCGACATGTTCGCCATGGCGTAACTGATGTCGGACTCATCGCAGCCCGCCTTGGAACTGGCTGCAACCGGCTCTTTGCCCATCACCTTGTCCTTGTGCAGTCCCACTTCGACTCTGCGCAGGAAGGGAAAAACCTTCTCCCATCGAGGCCGATTGGCCAGACCGAGACCTCGGGCATCGCGGCCATCGACAAAAGCCTGAATATCGGCCAATGCCTTTCGCCGGCGCTCGGGATCGCCGCGTACCGCATCGTCCACACCCAGGGTATCGAGCCGTTGTTCATCGCTCAGCGGCGCCAGCAAGCCCACCAACTGGGGCGTGAGATCCTTGTCGGCGGTTTCGCCGGAGCCACCGATATCGCCGAGCTGCTCGCCCTTGCCCACGGCTTCGGGCAACACCGCATCGGGTGTCTTCTTCGCAGCCAGCGCAGCGATCTGCGTGCGCGCGTAGTCGGCGCGCCGCCAGCTCAGTTCGATATTGCCCTTGAAGCCAGGCACCGGCGGATTCGGCGCATCCAGCGAGCCTTCGGGCGAGGCATAGCCCCAGATGTGCTCGACACTGAAGCCTTCGCCGAGCATGCCTGCGATCGACGCCACGCTGCCGCTGAATGCGTCCTTGTTCGCCGGCGCGGTGCTGTTGTAGTTGTACAACAGCTTTGTGGTCAGATTCTTCGCCGGCTCCTTCTCGATCGGCCGATCGTGCGCTTTGACATTCCTGGTGCAGCTGTATTTCGGTAGCGGCGGCGGGCAGTCGCACTGAAAGCAACGCACGGCGGGCGTCTTGTCCGGACCGCCGAAAGTGCCTTTGAAACCGCCGCCGAACACGGGCGGGCCGCCATCCGTCGGCACCGTCACCGTGGGACCGAACGTGGTGTTCTTGAGAGGGCCGATATCCGGTAGCGGTATGTCGAGGCCACCGACCACCTGTCCCTTGCTGCTGGACGGTCCGTTCACCTTTGATGTGTCGATCTGTTCGTAGCGCAGGCTGACCGCAAAATGCTCGGTCGCAACCTTGCCTTCCAGGGTGTAGGTCGTGGTCGATTGCAGTGGCGTCTTGCTGAAATCGGCGCCTCCCGTCACGGTAAAGCTCATCCCCTGCGGCGTGATTTTCAGCACGCCGCGTACATTCAATTTCTGGCCGCCCGTGCCGACAGTGGAATTGCCCTGGATGGACGCCTGCAAAATGCCGTCCACGGTCAAGGTGATGTCGCCGGACCCGCTGACCGTTGCCTGGTCGAGCCGGTTGTCGAGCAACGCCCCCGGGTTGCTTCCGAGTGCCGGGTTGTTCTGCAGTGTGGTGAGCAATCCCTTGGCCGACTCGATCACCTTGTCGTAGCTGATCTCGCCTTTGCTGCTGAGCTGCACGCGACCGTTGCAGATGCTGTAGTGCAGGCCGACGGCGTTGGCGTCCTTGTCCCAATAGAAAATCTTGTCGCTCGGTGTTTTCTGGGTCGACGCCTCGGAGGTGCATGGCCGTTCGGTCACGGTGCGCTCGATGTGCACGGTCGTGTTCTCATCGATGTCGCGCTCCTTGCTCTCCGATTCGCTGCCTCCGGCAGCGCTGCCGATACCCGTGGTGCCCTTTACCGCATCGCGCTGCAGCAGCTTGGCCTGTGTGCCGGCAGCAGATCCGTGGCGCACGCTCGCTGCGCGTCCGGCGAGCGCAGCGTCGGCTGCCACGTCGGCCTCGCGTTCCAGTGGCGAATCGGCGGGGCCGATATCGACCGGTCCCGCACCGGTGTCGTGGGCACCGCGCTGCTGCAGGGTGTGGCCGAGTTCGTGCGCGATCAGGCGCACGCCTTCGCGTTCCTGTGGTCGCCATTGCCCCGCAGCGAAATGGATGTGCTGGCCCAGGGTGAACGCGCGGGCGTTGACTTCGCGTGCCGCGACATCGCTCGCCGCATCGTGATGAACACGCACGCCGGCGAATTCATCGCCATACAACGGCGCCAGCGAGGTGCGCACATCGGTTGGCAAACGCATGCCGTCCTGAGTGAGCTGCGACGAGGCCGGGTACGACGGCGGGACCTCGATGCGGCCACCCTGGTCCACCTCACGCTGCAGGTTGAGCCGTTTCCTCTTGCTGCATTCGGAGCACTCACCACCACCCCGCGTGTGCGTGCCGCACGCGCACTTGCGCTGCAGCAGGCCGCCACGCGATGGCGCTGGCGACGGTCGCGCCATCGCGTTCGCCGTTCGCCGGGTTGCTGTCGCGTTCGCTGTTTGCATGGTCATGATCTCGGCGGCTCTGCCACAGCCGTGCGGCTCACCCGTTCTGGAATGCGCGGAGAGTCCAGAAGTCGTCCGCGAGGTTGCCGTTGGACGCATAGTCGTAGGGCATCGTGAAGTAGCCCTTGATGCCCCAGCCCGTGCCCCAGGAGTTGCGGATCAGCAATCGCTTCGTCGCATCGTCGTAGCCGACGGCGCAAATCGCATGGCCGCCCACCTGCCTTTCGCCCGGCTTGGGCAGATTCATGGCGCCGGTGCTGGCGACGGCGTCGGATTCGAAGGACTCATAGACCGAAAAGCCGAAGACGAACGGATAACCCTCCGCCAGGCATTGCCGCATCTGCTGCAATCCGATCACGCGGTGATATGACGTGACCTCGCGGCCGGTGGCCTGCCTGTAGCAAGCCGGGGGCGGCTTGTCGGCGAACTTCGCGATCTTGTAGGGCCAATCCTTCTCGGCGCAGACGCCCTGCTTTACCAGCGATTTGACGCCATCGCGAATCGCCGCGCCGGCATCCTCGCTGATCGTCCCCTCCATCGCGCGTTCGTTGTAGTAGATGAACAAGCGACTCAGGTTGGTGGCTCGCCGGCCGACCTTCTTCTCAAGGAATTCCAGGTTGCCCGCGAGCGCGTTCGCGGTACAACTGCCGAGGTTCCCCTGGTTTTCCACGGGCGAACAGCCTGCCCTCAGATCCACTTTCGGGGGCAACTTCTTCGGCGGCGCGGCAATCGCGGCATAGAGCTTGTCGCGAAAGTCAGGTCGGTCGGGCACCCACCCGTACCACGCATTTACTTTTGACTTTGCCATGACTGTCTCCTCTGGAGATGTGACTGACCTGAAGGGGTTCCGCCGACACCGAGGGCCTGATTTACGGCGGTGGCGATACGCGTACCGAGTTGATCCTTCGGATGGCGGCACAGCGGCAGCGACGCGGGCGGCAGGCTGGCGATGCTGGCGATGCTGCCGATGCCACGCAGCGCGACGGCCGCGCCCGGGGCAACCAGCAGGCGCCCGAGCTCACGCTCGATCGCTGCAGGTACCGCCGCCGCGCGCTCGCCGCCAAGAAGAGCCTCGTCGATCACCAGTCGCTCGATGTGCAGCACGATGCTCACGGCTTGGCACCCGCGCTTTCGAGCCAGCGGAAGTCCGCTTCGTTGACCGGCTTGTCGAGCTTGCGGTATTCGGCGCGGGCGGCCTCGAGAACCAGTGGCATGCCGATCTGCACGCCGGCTTTCGCGGCCATGAACGCGGCGTTGAGCGCGATGCCCTGGATGCTGCCGCCGGTGAGCGCAAGCCGCGCCAGCCGATCGAAATCCAGCGTCGTGGTCGCCGCCTGCGCGGGGAACACCGAGGCCCAGATCGCCCTGCGTTCGAGCACGCCGGGGAACGGGAAGTTGATGACGAAGCGCAGCCGGCGCAGGAACGCGCTGTCGAGCGCGCCCTTCATGTTGGTCGCCAGGATCGCCAGGCCCTGGAACGACTCCAGCCGCTGCAGCAGGTAGTTCACCTCGATGTTGGCGTAGCGGTCGTGGCTGTCCTTGACTTCGCTGCGCTTGCCGAACAGCGCGTCGGCCTCGTCGAAGAACAGGATCGCGCCGCCGCCCTCGGCGGCGTCGAACAGCTTGCGCAGGTTCTTCTCGGTCTCGCCGATGTACTTGCTGACCACCGCCGACAGGTCGATGCGGTACAGCGACAGGCCGAGTTGCTGCGCCAGCACTTCCGCCGCCATCGTCTTGCCGGTGCCGCTCTCGCCGGTGAACAGCGCGCTGATCGACAGGCCCCGGTTCATCCTCTGGCGGAAGCCCCAGTCGTCGTAGACCGTGCTGCGCTGGCCGACCTGGTCGGCGATCTGGCGCAGCAGGCTCATCTCGCTGCCCGGGAGCTTGAGGTCGTTCCACGCAGCCTTTGGCTCGATCCGCTGGGCGAGCTGATCCAGCGCCGGCCGCGTATGCGCCAGCGCGCCCCGCCACAGTGTTTGCGCAAGCGCTTCGGGCTTCTGCTCGACCGCTGCCAGCGCGACGTGCGCGATCTGCTCGATCCGGCCGAGGTTGAAATCGAAATGGCCGGCCAATTGTTGCGGCTGCGTACCGGCGGCGTCACCGAGCAGCCGCTGCCACAGAGTGCGCTGCTCGACTGCGGTGGGTTTGGCGACGTCGACGCTGAGCGCATGCGTCGCCGCACTCGCCCACGGTTCGCGCGCATCGATGAAGCTGAGCCCGCCGGCACGGGCGAGGAAGCGCTTGACCAGCAGCGCCGTGGCGTCGCCGCGCTCGACCTCGGATGCGTCCAGGTACAGCGCCAGCGGCAGCAGCTGGCTTTCGCGCTGCCACAGCCGCAGCAGGGTTTCCTGTTCGGCGATCGCGCCGGGCAACAATTCGGCCGAGAGCCGATACGCCTGCGCGCCGAACGCAGCGGCAATCGTCTGCGCGATCGCCTGTTTGCTGGTGCTGTCGCTGCCGAGCAGTTGCACCACCGGCAGCGTGTCGCCCGGCGGCACATGGTGCAGGCCTTCGAGCAGCCGATCGGCGATCGCGCGTTGCGACGGCGGCAGCGTGGCCGGCGGCAGCGCGGTGAGCAGCGGGCTCAGCCGGTCGTCGAGATAATTCATGCCCTTGACGAAGTTGACCACCCGCTCGTCGGCACTGAGCGCCGCGCCAATCAGCGGTTGCGCGCCGGGCTGATGGATGTCGAGCAGGCGCCAGTAGCGCAGCGGACGCTCCGGCGACAACGCATCCCAGCTTGGCTCGTCCAGCACGGCAAAGGCCAGCGCGAAGGTCGGATACGGCCTGGCCGGATCGTGCTGGGCCTGCGCGCACAGCGCCGGAAAGCGCGTGTCCAGCTCCATGCCGATGCACAACAGCAGCAGGTCGCGCTCGAACGCGGACAGGCCGAGCCGGTTCGCGAGCACGTTCAACGCCGGTGTGTGACCGTTGTCGTCGGTGACGGTGCTGGCTGATGGCGCGGCGGCATCGGTCGCGCCGGCATCCGGCACCGCGACGATGAGCGGCCGTACGGCCGGCGGCGTGTCGATGACCTTCGCTGTCGCGTTCGACGGCGGCGTGCGCGCCGGGTGACCGTGAAACATCCGCGCGAACCACGAACGTTTCTGTCCGTCCGGCGTGCTTACCGCCGGTGCGGATTCCATCAGCGCGGTGGCCGCCGCGGCCGGCGCCGGTGGCGTGGCAGGTGCGTCATGCGACTGTGCGGCGCGCTGCAACCGCGCGCGCAGCTCCGCCAGCGCGTCGGCGAGGTACTGGTCGTTCGCTGCCAGCCAGGGTGCGTAATCGCTCATGTCACGACCACCTGCTGGTTGCTGGCGAACGCCGGCACGCTGCCGCTGAAATCGACCGGAATGCTGTCGGCACCATCGACGCGCAGGCGCACGGTGTAGGTCCCGGCGGCCACCCCGGGCACCTGGAACACCAGCGCGGTAGGCTGCTGCAAATCCGCCGGATTGTTCATGCCCGTCGGCGCCAGCAGGCGATCGCCAAACAGCAGGAACAGCCGCTGGCCGTCGCGGATGCGCGGCAGGCAGGTCAGGCTCAGCGTGATGTCGCCAGCTGCCGCCATCAGCGCGCCCAGGGTGATGCGCGGCGCCAGCACCAGCGGAAGCTCGTTGCTCAATAGTGGTGGCAGGCCCGGCGGCTGAAGGAGCAGCGCCACCGTATAAATACCCGGTGCCCAGCGCGAGGCGGCGGCGGCATCTTCGGTGGTATCGGCCAGATGCGCACCCAGCGTGCCGGCCGTGGTACCGGCCAGGGGAACCAGGTCGACCGGCGCGTCCAGCCGCAGGCTGCTGAAGCGAAGCAGTGCGTTGGTGATGGCCAGCTGGCGGCCGCTGAGCAGCAGATCCTCGCCCAGTCGCAGCGCGGTCTGCGCACGCGGATAGCTCAGGCTGTCGAGTACCGGTGCCGCGCCGGTGGTGGCGATCACCCCGCGATCCTGCGCCCCTCGCCGCAGCACCGGCAGCGATGCCCGCGTCACCGCCTGGCTGTCGATCAGCACCACCGCCGCCTCGTAGGCGGCCGATACCCGGTAGTTGGTCTGGAACGCGGTCCACAGCTTGGACAGCTCCTCCACACTCTGCGGCAACGGGGTGATCCGCACGTGTTCGAACTGGCTGGCGAGATCGTTGTCCGGCAGCGCGTTGTGGATGTCGTTGCCGTCGAGCACGCCGCGATCGTGCAAGGTGCTCATTGCGGCAGCGAGCACGCGATGGCTGAGCGCGTCGCTGTCGCTGTCGCCGCGGCCCCAGGCCGTGATCAGGTAGTGCAGGTTCAGCGCCAGGGCGGGCGGCGCCGTCTCGCCGGGGCGCACCCGGCCGGGCATGTCGAGGTTGCTCCAGGCGGCATTGGTGACCACCTGGAACAGGAACAGGTTGAGCTGCGACTTGCTGATGCCCTTGCGTGCGATATCCGGCGGCTGCAGGGTCACCTCCAGATCGCTCAACTCCGCGTCCAGCGCGGGGATCCGTGCCAGCAGCAGGTTGCGCAGCGTGCGTGTGGTTGCCGCGATCGCCAGCACATTGCTCATGGCGACGCCTTGTCGCCGCGCTGGCGCAGGTAGTCGTCGAGGCTCGCCGGCTGCGGGCCGGAGCGACGGCGCAATGGCGCCGCCGCAGAAGGTGCCGCGCGTACTTCGAGCCGCCCGATGCTGACGTGCACCACCGGCTCGGCGGCTGTCTCGCTGCTGCTGTCGACCGGCGCGGCACGCGACGGCGAACCGCTCGCGCGGCCGGAGCGCGCGGGTTCCGACGATGCATCCGGCCTGGGGAACACCGGCTCAGGTGCCGGCCACAAGCTGCCGGCAACTGGTGCCGGCTTCGCTTCAGGCTGAGCCGCTTCGATACGCGTCCGCCGTGGCTGCACCGTCGATGATGTCCGTGCTTTCGACAAATCCTCCGATCGCACCGGCTCGGCAGAGCGTTCGACCATGGACCCGCGCAATACAGCACTCGCGACCGGCGCTGGTGGACCTGCAACATCCCGCGCGATCGCCGCTGCCGACGCCGGCTCTGACGGCGCGGTGCGATCCGGCGACATGGCGGGCGGGGCGCTTCGCCGAATCGGCTCGACGGCATGGGCCGACGGTGGCCGTACCGCGGCTGGTGTGGCGACGGTCTCCGGGGTCCTGTCGGCATCCCGCGCGCGCGCATCGCGCGTCTCGGCCAACGGCATGATGGGCGTCGACTGCAGCGGCTCGAACAGCGACGGCAACCGCGGCGCCAGCATGGCCTCACTGCCCATCGCACGTGCTGCCAGCCGGTCGAGGAAATCGCTCATGGCGCGCACAGCTCAAGATAGGCCTGGCGGCGGCGCGGGCTCAGCGCCAGGATGTCGCCCTCGGCCCAGTGATAGGACTGCGCCAGCGTGTCCACCTCGCGCAGGATGTGCAGCGCCCAGGCATGCAGTTCCTGCCACAGGAAACGGGCGATATCGAACATCGGCTGCCATGCGTGGCCGCAATCGGGGCAGCGGAACGCCAGTTGCAGGTCGGCCTGCGGATCGGCCCGGGCCATCGTCTGCGCCAACTCCGCCTGCAACTCCTCCGACAGTACGTGCACGTCCGCCGCCCCCCCGGGGCGCTGCACCGCAAGCACACAACGTTCGAGCAGCAGCCGGCGCGCCGCTACCGCATCGCTGCAGTTTTCCAGAGCCAGAAGATCGCTGCTGTCGGGCATGCGAAACTGCACGCGGATGTCGTGCGCGACATGTTCCAGGGTGGGCGCGCTGACGTCCTCGTCCGGCGCGGCCAGCAACAGGTCGTCGCAACCGAACGTCGCTTCGACGGTGGCCGCGCAATGCGGGCAATGCGCCACGGCGTCGATCGCGCTGCCGAACAGACGCGCGCGCAACTGCAGCAGCAGCGCGTCGCGTCGCCCCAGTGGCAAGGCCGCCAGCGTCTCGATCGACAAATCGTCGCAACTGCCGCCAAGCAGCAACAGGCCGCGCGTCGCGGCGGATGGATCAACCCCGCGTTCCCAGACCTGCAGCAGCTGTGCGGGCGTGGGCGTGCGCATGACGATCAGCCGACTGGCACGGTAAAGCTCGGCTCGGATGGCTCGGGCACGCTGACGTCGCGCTCCCAGCCTTCGTTCTCGAGCTTCAGGTGCTGGATCGCCACGGCATTCGCGTTCGCGTCCAGGTCGGGCATCGCCTGGTATTCCGACACCCAGCAGCGATACAGCTTGTAGGCGAGGGCGAGCTGGCCCGCCTCGTTGTAGACCTCCAGGATGAGGTCCTTGCGGAAATCCTTCAGTGAGACCTCTGCGCCGAGCCCGGCGCCGAAGTTCCACACCTTGTTCGCCCACTGTTCGAAGGCGAGGTCGTGGGTCACGCCGCGTTCGATGGTGATCGCCTCGTACTCGGTGCGCCCGGGCGACTTGCGCGTGCTGCTGGGGTCGCCGCCCTCGCGATGCTTGACCACCTCGGTGGTGCGCTTCAGGCCGGACACCTTGCTGACGCCGGCCACGTAGCGGCCGTCCCACTTCACCCGGAACTTGAAGTTCTTGTACGGATCGAAGCGCTGCGCATTGACGCTGAATTGAGCCATGACGTAAGTCCTCAGGTCTGGATCTGGCCGGCCATCTGCTGTAGCTGGATGACCACGAACTCGGCGGGCTTGAGCGGCGCGAAGCCGACCACGATGTTGACGATGCCCAGGTTGATGTCGTTCTGCGTGGTGGTCTCCTTGTCGCACTTGACGAAGTAGGCATCGCTCGGTGTCGTCCCCTGGAAGGCGCCCTGGCGGAACAGGTTCTGCATGAACGAGCCGATGTTGAGCCGGATCTGCGCCCACAGCGGTTCATCGTTCGGCTCGAACACGACCCATTGCGTGCCGCGATACAGGCTCTCCTCGATGAACAGGGCGGTGCGCCTTACCGGCACGTACTTCCACTCCGACCCCTGCTCGTCATTGCCTTGCAGGGTGCGGGCGCCCCAGATCACGGTGCCGTAGACCGGGAAGTTGCGGATGCAGTTGATCGCCAGCGGATTGAGCACGCCATTCTCGGCATTGGTCAGCACGGTGCTCACGCCGAGCGCGCCGGTGAGGCTGGCCTCGCTGCCCGCAGGGGCCTTCCACACGCCACGCGCCGCGTCGGTGCGGGCGTAGATGCCGGCCACGAAGCCGCACGGCGGAAACGCATCCGGTCGGTTCTGCTGCAACGGATCGGCGGCGATCACCCACGGGAAATAGAACGCGGCGTTGATCGAATCGCTGCCGGTGATTCCGCCCGGGCCGCCCTGCAGCGAGCCGACCGTGGCACCGTCGACGCAGTCGGCAATCAGGAAGGCGCGGCGGGCGCGGCAGAACGTTTCCAGGCTGGAGATCACGCCGGTGTTGGTTTCTCCCGGCACGCACAGCAGGTTGAACAGATTGATACGGTCGAGCTGATACAGGCCGCCGCTACCCGACAGCGGCAGCAGCGCTGTCTCGAAGGCCGCGACGTTCGGCGCCAGCACCGTGCCATCCACGCCACCGCTCAACTTGGAGCCATCGGGAATATTGCCTGGCGTACCGGTGAAAGTGTTCGCCGGCGGCGTGGTGGCGCCGCCCTGCACCGCCGCGGTGACGAAAGCGGACTGGTCGGCGAGCACGCTCGTAACGAAGCGCGGGTCGGCGGGATCCATCGAGAGGTTGTCGAAGACCTCCACCGGCACGCCGGCCGGATCGAGCTGCCAGTTCGCCACGGTGAGGCGGAAGCGGGTGGCGTCGAAGGTCGACTGCTTGATCACGATCGCGAAATCGTTGGCCCACACCCCCTCGTTGGCCGCGGTCACCAGCAACTTGCCGTCGAGGGTTACCGCGGCCGCCTTGGCCGTGGTGCCGTCGACCAGCCGCACGATATAGGCCTGCTGCCCGCCGTTGGCGAAGAACTGGTTGACCGCGTAACCGAGCCCGCTGCGGTTGTCGATGCCGCCGTAGGTGCGGGCGAAGTCGGCGTAGCCGAGTACCAGGCCGGCATGATCGGTCGGCCCGGACGGCGCCCAGCCGGCGAATGCCGCGATCGACGTGGCCACCCCGGTGATGGTGTGCACGCCGCTGGGGATTTCCTCGATATAGACGCCCGGATAGGTGAGCGCAGATGGCATGGGATCAATCCTCCGTCTGGGGAACCGTGCCGCCGTCAGGGCGGCGATGGCGGGTTCGTTGAGTCGTTCAGCGCGTACAGGATTTCGCCCCCGGGCAGCCGATCGCGGTGCAGCAGTCCTTCGGCCACCAGCCCGTCCAGGGTTTCCTCGATGCGCTGGCAACTGTGGTCGTAGCGCTGCCGCGGCAGCCACCAGTTGACGATGCCGCGCAACGTGTCGGCCGCCTGCGGGTGGGCATGCAGATACGCGAGTACCGAGTGCCTGATTTCGCCCCCATCGTCCACGGCCGAGCTGATGTTCGATCGCTTCGTCATGGCGTCTTCCCGCACACAAGCGCGCTCTTGCAACGAGCGGGCCAGTCATCGCGAGCACGGGAATGAGCTGCCGCAACGGCTGGGCACCGGCCGGACCGGGTGCGACGGGTCAAAACCGACCCGCTTCGCAAGCGCAGCGCGAACGTTTGCACCCGGCTCGGGCCGACCCGCGGGCCACGCACCGCGACGCAAGCCGGCGACAACGGCATCACCGGTACCTCGCCACTCGCATGCATGGCGGGCACCGGCCGCCCCTCAATGCGCCGTGCCGAAACCGGCGAAGTATTTCTTGAAGGCGCCGATCTCCATCGCGAACACGCCGTCGTTGTTCTTCAGCGTGATCGGTCGCCACCAGCTCACGTCGTACATCGAGATGGTGGCGTCCAGCACGCTGGCGGTCGCCTCGGTGTTGCCCCAGGGGTTGCGCAGCACGATCCAGCGCCGGCACTGGCGATACGCCCAGCCCAGCACGGTGTAGCAATGCGAACCCACCACGTGGGCGCTGGCGTAGTCGACGTGGTCGGGGGCGGCATCGCCGGTCGAGTACGTCCACGCCGTCATCGGATTGAAGGTGCGATACGACAGGCAGTTCGAGCGCAGCAGTTGCCACAACTCGTCCGCGCTGTGGTCGGCGGTGTTGTACCCGTGGCGCGTGCCGCCGTTGAGCTGGGCCGTCGCCCAGAGGCAGTCGCCCCATGCCGTCTGCGTGATGTCGGGCATGTCGCTGGCGGTGCCGGTCTTCAGCTTGGCGAAGGCCTTCTCATAGATCGCCGGCCAGGTTTCGCCGCTTTCGCTGGAACGGCAGTAGATGTAGTCGCCACCCGCCGTCATCGGCACCGCCTCGGTCACCTGGATCGCCTTGTCCAGTGCACCGCCCGAATCGGGTTGGAAGAAATTGATCTGGTCGTTGAACTGGGCCTGGTTCGGGCCGGTGGCCCGGGTCAGGTGCGCGATGCGGAACGGCGTGGCCCAGGCGATCGCCGACAGCGCCGCGATGTAGTAGCAGTTGGCCACCGCGCCCTGCACCGGGTCGAAGAACTCGGCGGTCTCGTGGAAGAAGTCGCCGGTCGCGGCCCAGTGCGCGCCCGGCGGCGTCCAGCCGGGATCCGCGTTGACGACAAGTTTCGGATCGAAGGTAATCGAACGGACGACGTCGGCGGACAAGGCCTGGCCGAGTTGCCGGGCACGCAGCGCCGCGGGCAGGCGCAGCGAGACCTGCAGGCGCGAAGCGCGCGACAGGTCGCCGCACAGGATCGGCCAGTCCAGGATGGATTTGAGTTCGGCCACCTTCGCCAGCTCGGCCAGGGTCGCGTACTGGCCGAGGTTCTCCAGGCCGCCCGCGCTCGCATCATTGCCTTCCTTGCGCGGCTGCACGTCGAGCAGCGGCGAGCGCTCGGGCACCAGCTTGAGGTTCTTGTCGAGCGCCACGCCGACGTAGAGCGGGCCGCCGTACTTCGGGTCGAACAATTCCTCGTACGGCGTGGCCAGCACCTGCTCCAGCACGCGTTGCGGATCGGGGATGTCGTTCCAGGGGATGCGCTGGCCCGACACCAGGTCGGCGAGTGCATACGGGTTGATCACGGCGCAGTTCTGGCCCGGTCCGTCGGCCGGCGCCGCCGACCTGGATCGGGTTGACGCCGGCTTGGCCGTTGCGGGTCTGGCTGCTTTCGAGGTTGCCATGTCGTTCTCCGTTGATGATGGCTGGCGACCGCGCCCTGCGCGATCGGTTGCGCGTGCTGCCGGGGGGCCTTGTCAGGGATGCGGATGGGCTTGCTGCTCGGCCAGGGCAAAGGCGATCAACCGCGAGGCATCCAGCCCCAGCCGCTGGTAGCCGTTGGTCGCCTTGCCGTACACGCCCAGGCTGGCGGCGAAGGCGGCGTTGACGCAGCTGCCGACCAGTTCCGTCGGCGTGAAATTGCGCTGGTAATACCCGGCCAGCTTGACGTAGGGCGCACTGCCGGTCGGCGCGCTGGCCACGGCCACTTCAACATAGGGAGCCAGTGTCGAAGCCGTGGGCATGCCGTGCGACCCGCGCGTGATGCCGAAGCCGAACACGGCGTGCTGGTTGGGATGGGCCGCAAGGTACTGCACGTGCACCAGATCGCCGGCCCGATAGCGCAGGAAGCCGCAATCGTCGCTGGCCGCGACGCCGCCGATGTCCGGTTGCGGCAGGTCGGCGCTGACGCCGTTGTTGTCCACGTGCACACGCAGGACATAGGCGCCACCGGCTTCTTCGGCCGCCGTCGCCAGTCGCGTGGTGCTGCCGTCGGCGTTGCGCGCCAGGAAACGGAACGTACCCGCGCCCGGCATGACTTGATTGCCGTTTTGGTCAAACACTTCGATCTTGACCTCGAAATCGCCGGCATCGTCGGTGGCGTTGTCGGCCGACAGCGGAGGCGCCGCAAGCAGCGTGTTCCAGCTTGCCCCCACCTCGCTCAGGTTGCCGCTGGTCCATTCGCGAACGACCACGGTGGGCGGATCGGTGACACGCGCCGGCGGCTCTTGCGGCTTGAATTCGAACAGGCCGGTGTTCGGGCCGATGGTGTTCGGGCCAACCCGGTAACCCTCGTAGGTGGGCAGCCGGTCGGAGTATTCCATTCGGTAGCCGCGCGCCAGCTCCGCGTTGATCGGTGTCCACGTCGGGTCGGCCGCGCCGGTGTTTGGTGTCGCGCTCAGGCGACGCCAGGCGTAGCGGTAGTGCTTGATCCCGCCGACGCCGCCGGACGGGATGAAATACGAATCGTCGTGGATGAAGTTCAGCGTGCCGCCGAACGGCGCGTTGTAGAGCCAGCCCAGCCCCGAGCCGCTGTAATAGTCGATCATGCCGTCGGGGCGCACCCAACCGTCCGGTGCCGGCGGCGCCCCGGGCGGGATGCCCCAGATCGGCGCGTTCGCGATCGCGTACGGCAGCACGAACAGGGTGACGCCCGGCGGAATGTCGTACGGCGGTTCCTCGCAGGCCTCCGCGCGCGGCAGGTTGAGCACGATCTCGCTGCCGCACGGGTAATTCCAGTGCGTGCCACAGCCGATGCCGGGGCGATACACGGTAGTCCACGCGCCGCCCTGAAACTGCTCGACCCAGAAGTAGAGATCGGGTTGATCCGCGCAGGCGTGGAAGATCAGCGCGTCGAAGCGCCCTTCGCAGTCGACTTCCACCGTGGTCAGACAGTCCACCCGGAAATAGCCCCACAGGTAGATCAGGTCGCACAGGTGCAGGGCGATGTAGCTGGACAATTCGATCAGCTGGCGGCGGGCCTGCGGCGCCGAGCGGGCACTGGCCAGGATGGACGCCTGCAGCGTGCCCGCATCCGCCCCTGCAGTGATTGCCGCCGCCTGCGGCATCGGCATCGCGGCCGCCGCCGGCCGCGCCATGAGGTTGCCGGGACGAGTCGACTGCAACCCGGCGAGCGGGCCCGGGTCGGGGCCCGGCGGTATCGGCCAGGGCACGACGCGCAGCTTGTCGAGCAGATCGTCGCGCAGGCGCAGGATGTCCCGATCGGGCAGCTTCTCGATCACCAGCCGGATGCGGTCGACTTCGCAGATATGCACGCGGGCGTGGCACACCGGCAGTTCCCTGAGACTGCCGTCCGGCAGGGTGAACCGCTTCACCAGCCGGCCGCGCACGAAACACGAGCACCAGCGCGGAAAGATGGCGCTGGGCACGGTCAGCTGCAGCACCGGCTTGTCGACCAGCAGCCGCATCGGCTTGGCATAGCCACCCATGCGCTTGAGCGCGGTCGCCGAGGGCGTCGGCTGGCCCTTGTCCACGCGCGGACCGAGGATCACTTCCAGCATGCGACCGTCCAGCTCGGCGGGCACCTCCACCACGGCAGCGCCCTTCTCCACGACGGCGCTGCCCAGCAGTTTGCCCTGCGCGGTGAACGCATAGGCCTGCAGTGACGGCGCCTCACCCTGGTCACTGAACTGCAGCTTGATCTGCAGCCGTACCGGCTTTTCCGATTGCATGGGAAACCTCCTGCGATGACCCGGTGACCGGGTCGGGCGATGCTTCGGTGGACGGTGTCCGGACGTGCCCGGCGGTCATGGCCGACACTTGCCCGGTGCCTGGCATGCGGCACCCTCGCTGTCGGGCAGGTGCCGGTTGGCGGGCGTGTGAGTCAGTCGTCGTCGCTTGCGGCCGCGGGGCAGCAGCGGTACTCCTGCGACTTTTCCAGCAGATCGATCTGCTTCTTCAGCAGCTGGTTCTCGAGATCCCGGTGCACCAGGTCGAGCGCGATCTGCTGCTGCAACTCGGGTTCGCAGATGTCGCACGCATCCAGGCAACCCTTGACCAGCACGCCCGGGGTGGGAATCGTCATCTCCCGTTCCCAGCCCAGCGCCTTCTGCGCCGCGGGGGAGACGGTGCCGCCCACCTTGTCGAGCAGCCCCTCGTGCAGCAGATCCTGGTCGACCAGCTGCAGCGCGGCCCGTCGCATGTCCACCGGTATCGGCGCGGTTTGCGCAAAGTTCGCCAGCGATCTGCTGAACGGCGCAGCTGCGGGCGTGCCGGCGCCGGCGCTTTCGACCGCGACGCTGTCTAGCGCGCGCCGCGCCACGTCGAGCCGGTTCGCCCCGGTGGCGAGCACGGCCGCAGGGCGCACCGCCACCCCGGTCGCCGGAACCGGCGGGTTCAGCGCCACCGAAGTGGGCGCCAGCGGGTCGTCGACCCGACGCTCGATGCCGACCAGTTCGAACTTGACGGTCTGGCACTTGTTGAGGCGATAGAAATAGAACGCGATCGCGTGGCAATGATTCGGGTTGCTGAACGTGCGCGTGGCCGATTCGTACTGATCTTCGGACTCGCCCTGCTGGTGGCTGCGTGTCGCCACCTCGCCGACCGAGGTCGACGCCGCCGCGCGGGTGCTCACCTCCATGTGCTGCTGCAGCGATTGCGCGTGGCTGCTGAGCGAATGCGCCAGCGAGCTGGTCGAGTTCGCATCATGCGAACTGGCGGCGGCCGAACCGCCGATGCTGACGAAGCCGAGATCGATGCCGGCGCCACCGCCGCCGCTGACCGACGACGAGCTGAACGAGGAGCTGGCCTTGCTGGTGTCGAGCACATCGAGGTTGCTCATGCCGTACGCCATGCCGGCCGCGTAGTAGGACTCCTCGGAGGTGGCTTCGTTGCGGTAGCTGAGGTGGGTTTCGCTGTCGAAACTGAAGCGGGTGTGGCGGTCGCTGGAGGCGAGCTTCACCTGCTCGCCGGGCAGCAGCGTCGTGGTGTAGATCACATCCCCCAGCGACAGCGGCCCGGCGCAGCGCGTGAGGCGGAAATGCAGGGTGACCTCCACCGGCACGATCTGGCGCCGATCGCCGACGGCCACGACCGGGCGGAACGGCAGTCGATAGGTGAAATTGAGCACGTCGCAAACCGCGCAAGGCGCCAGCGACGGACAGCACGGCACGATGGTCGTGCCCGTTTCTTCATGTTGATCCATGTCGGTCTCCCTCGGCCGCGCCGGCAGCAGCCGCGCAGCGTCATCCGTTCTCCCGGTCTCGCGTGCAAATCATGCATGCGCCAGGCAAGGGATGAACTGGCAACAGGCGTGCCACGCGCAGGAAGAGGGGAAAGGGGCCTGCCGCGTGGAGACGCGGCGACACCACGATCGACGATGGGGCGATGCTGACCCGTTTCGCCGGCGCCGTGGGTGTCGCCGCACCCGGTGCCCGGCCTGCGGCCCGCGCCGCTATTGCGGGCGGAACGACTTGATGCCGATGCCGTGCTTGACCAGCAGCTTGCCCAACTGACGGCGCTCGGTGCCCGACAGGCGCGCCGCGGCACTGATGTTGCCGCTGGCACGCTGCATCAGCTGCACGAGATATTCGTGCTCGAACTGATGGATGGCGCGCGTCTTGGCGACACGGAAGCCGATCTCCGGTTCATTCGCACGTCGCCTGGGCTGCGATCGCGGGCCGACGAAGGCGGGTTCGGCGGCGGCAAGGTCGGCCAGGCCAACGATCGTGTCGTCGCTGCACATGTAGGCGCGCAGCGCGATGTTGTCCAGCTCGCGTACATTGCCCGGCCATGCGTACTCCTCCAGCGCCCGCATGGCGGCCTCGCTCCAGTGCTTGAACGACCCGCGCAGCCGGACTGCCACCGCGTGCAGGAAATGTTCGGCCAGCAAGGCGATGTCGCCGTCGCGCTCGCGCAGCGGCGGCAACTGCAGGTACAGCGCATTGAGGCGGTATTGCAGGTCGCGCCGGAAGCGCCCGGCCTCCACCTGCCGCGCCAGGCAGGTGTTGGTGGCCGCGATGATGCGGGCATCCGAGGTTCGCGTGGCGCCGCCGCCGACGGGGCGGTATTCACTGTCCTGCAGGAATCGCAGCAGGGTCACCTGGCCCTTGGCGGAAAGCGCATCCACCTCGTCGAGGAACAGCGTGCCGCCGCGCGCGTGATCGATCAGGCCGGCCTGCGCGACCTTGGCGTCGGTGAAGGCACCGCGGCCGTGGCCGAACAGCTCACTCTCGATCAGGCTGTCGGGGATGGCGCCGCAGTTGACCGGCACGAAGGGGAGATCCCGTCGCGCGCTGGCATAGTGGATCTCGCGTGCCGCGACTTCCTTGCCGGTGCCGGTTTCGCCCTCGATCAGCACCTGCACGTCACACGCGGCAAAGCGCTGAAGCTGTGCCCGCACTGCGACGATTGCCTGGGATTGGCCGATCAGCACCGGCATCGTTGACTCCCGAAGTCAGCATCAAGAAACCCGCCGCGTCTCCCCCGACGCGCCCTGGAATCCCCCTGGCTTCCTTCCCCATCCGGCATGGTTCCGCCGGACCGGAGCAACGGTGGCAGTATGCGCAGCATCCCGCTGTAGTTCAAGAACATCACCGATGTCATCCGCCGGCTGATGTTGACGTCGGCCGCAGCCTACACTGTCTTCATACGCCGACCTGACGAGGCGGAACCCGCAGGCCGTCACATTTCATTTCGCCGACCGTGCGAATCGGCGCCACCGTGCGACCGCTTCGCACGCCGCGCTCACGTCCAGATGAGGACATCCGCATCCCCGCAGGCGTATCCTTCCGGGTGGATTTTCGCGCTCACTCCCTTGCCCGGAATGGCATCGCGGCCGCACCGCACTGACGGCGAATCCGCGGCAACCAACCCGGCCGGGACAGGCGGGAACCACGCTGCAGGCCGGCCCGGGCATCTTCAAGAGACCCAAGCAAGATGGTGGCCATGGCAACCGAGCACGTGATCGACGTGCAGCACTGGAACGACTCGCTTTTCAGCTTCCGCACCACTCGCGACCCCGGATTCCGCTTCGACAGCGGCCAGTTCGTGATGATCGGGCTGGAAACCGGGGCACGTCCGCTGATGCGCGCCTACTCGATTGCCAGCGCGAGCTGGGAGGAACACCTGGAATTCTTCTCGATCAAGGTCGCCGACGGCCCGCTCACCTCGCGCCTGCAGCACCTCCGGCCGGGCGATCCGCTGATCGTCACGCGCAAGCCCACCGGCACTTTGGTGTTGAACGATCTCAAGCCCGGCCGCCACCTCTATCTGCTCGGCACCGGCACGGGCCTGGCGCCGTTCCTCAGCATCATCCGCGATCCGCATACGTATGAGCGTTTCGACCGGATCGTGCTGGCCCACGGCGTGCGCCACATCAACGACCTGGCCTACGCCGACTACCTGGAGCAGCAGCTGCCGCAACACGAATATCTCGGCGAGCTGGTGCGCGAGAAGCTGATCTACTACCCCACCGTCACGCGCGAACCGTTCCGCCACCGGGGCCGCATCACCGATGCCATCGTCGACGGCGTGATGGGCCACGCCACCGGCCTGCCACCGCTGAATCCGCAGACCGACCGCGTGATGTTGTGCGGCAGCCCGGCCATGCTCGACGATCTGTGCGCGCTGCTTGACGGTCGCGGCTTCCAGGCTTCGCCGCGCACGCGCGAGCCGGGCGACTACGTGATCGAGCGCGCGTTCGTCGAGAAATAGGGCAAGCGGGAAGCGACCGGCGTTCGCTCACTTCTCGCTTCTCTTCGCTCACTTCTGTTCCAATGCCGGCACGACCATGCCGGGAGACGCCGCTTGCTGGATATCGCTCTGTACGTGCTCGCCGCCCTGCTGATGCTCGGCGGCCTGGCCGGTTCGGTGTTGCCGGTGCTGCCGGGGATTCCGATGGTGTTCGGCGGGGTCTGGCTGGCGGCGGCGGTCGACGGCTACCGCCATCTCGGACTGTGGTGGCTGCTGGTCATCGGCGCGATCGGTGCGGTCGGCGTGATCGTCGACTTCGTCGCCGGCACGCTGGGCGCCAAACGCGTCGGCGCCAGTCCACGGGCGCTGTGGGGTGCCGCCATCGGTACTCTCGTGGGCCTGTTCTTCGGCATTCCCGGCCTGCTGTTCGGGCCGTTCATCGGCGCCGTCCTCGGCGAGCTGGCCTCGGGCACCAGCGTGCTGCGCTCCGCCCACGTCGGCGTGGGCACCTGGCTCGGCCTGCTGTTCGGCACCCTGCTCAAGCTGGCGCTGTCGTTCCTGATGGTCGGATTGTTCGGCGTGGCCATGCTGTTCGGCTGAATCAAATCAGCGGCGTGGCCTGGCTCGGGTTCCGGGCGTCGTGTGCACCGTCTTCGCCAGCCAGCCAGCGAATCGCGCGGTATCACGACGTACCGCCGCCGGAACGATGATGTAATGCCGGCTCGGCGCCGCGCCCGGCTTGACGGTCAGCCGCGCGGCGCCGTCGAGTTGCAGCAATGCCGACTGATCGGCCGGCGCCAGTTTCAGGGCCAGCCCTTCAAGTGTCAGCCATGCACACGGCTGTTCATCGAAGTAAGCCATCAGGCCACCGAACATGGGCCTGACGCGCAGGTCGTGCGGCTTGCCCAGGTGCACCGCGGCATCCTCGAGTTCACGACGCATCGCCTCCAGCGCAGCCGGCATGCTCACGCCGGCGCGTCGGGAATCACGTACAGCAGCACGGCGAGGAAGTGCAGCGTGCTGCCGGCCAGCACGAATACGTGCCACAACGCATGGTGATACGGCAGCCGCCGCCACAGGTAGAACGGCACGCCCAGCGTGTAGGCCACGCCACCGCCGATCAGCAGCCACATGCCGCCGGCCTGCAGGTGCGCGCTGAGTGGCCTGAACGCGATCATGCCGATCCAGCCCATGCCGATGTACAGCAACACCGCCAGCTTGTGATAACGCCTGAGCAGGCCGAGCTCCAGTGCACTGCCGGCCACGGCCAGCGCCCACACCGCCGCGAACAGGCTCCAGCCCCACGGACCGGGCAGCGCGATCAGGGTGAACGGCGTATAGGTGCCGGCGATCAGCACGTAGATCGCGATGTGGTCCAGCGCGCGCAGCGCAGGCTTGGCCGCCGCCACGGAAATCGAGTGGTACAGCGTGGAGGCGGTGTACAGCAGCACCAGCGAGGTGCCGAACACCGCGCAGGCAACCACGGCCAGCGCGTCGCCATGCAACGCCGCAAAAGCCACCAGGGTCGCCAGTCCGGCGATGCTGAGCACGATGCCGATACCGTGGATCAGGCTGCTGGCCAGCTCGTCGCCGAAGCTGTAGTGCGGCAGCACCGCGCCGGACGAAACGGACATGGATGAACTCCTGGCAGGATCGGCGCCGGCAGGCGCCGCAGCCTACCTTAGCGGTCGCGACGTCGCTTGCCTATGGCGGCAGGGTGTCACGCCGCGGTGAAGGCGAAGCGGCATCATTGTTCGATGATGAATGCGCCGAACGCCACGCCGAGATTCCAGCCCTCGCCCTTGCCGCTGAGGGCCAGCGAGACATTGCCCTTGGTCAGCACCTGCGCGTCGGCCGAACGCTGCGCACCTGCATGCGCCTCGGCGTTGGCGTAATGGCCGAGCACCTCGCGCACGTTGCCGACCCCGCTGAACTTGCCGATGCCGTTGCTTATCTTCGTCTTGCCGAACGTGAGGCCGCCGCCCTTCGCGCGCAGCTTCACGTGCAGACTTTGGCCGTTGCTGCAGCGAACCGTGCCGCTACCACTGGCGGTCTTGTAGAACACCGACCAGCCGGACAACTGGAACGTCATCTTGCAGGAAACGTCCGCCGCATGCGCCGCCGTCGCCGGCAGCAGCCCGGCAACCGCCAGCGCAAGCAACCCAGCCCACTTGACCCTGCGCATCTCGTCGCTCTCCCATGATGTCGGCCGGTTGCCGCCGCCCGATTGTCGCAGCAGTGCTCCGGGGATGCACCATGCCGGTCCCGCCGCCAGGCCAGGCTCCGCCGCGACGGTCCGGACAACCCTTCGGCAAGAACACCCGATGGAAGGGATATGGCCGTCCAGCCGTCCACTTGCGCAACTTCGCCGAACGGGCATACGCTGCAATCGCGGCAGCATGATCCCCCGGCACGCGCCGCGTGACTGCCGCAACAACCCCACTGTTGTCAGGAGGTCGCTCATGTCGTCCGCCAACCTGGCTCTGACCCACCGCGCTCACCCCGAACCCACCCGTATCGCCGCCCTCAGTGCCGCGATCGCCCTCAACCTCGCCGTCATCATGATCGCCACGCGGCCGGTTTCCCCGCCGCACTTCGCCTTGATCCGCCAGCTCGAGCCGGCGGCGCATATTCGCTTCATTTCGCCCCCGCCCGTGCTTGCCCCGCCGCCACCGGTCGAACTCAGGCCACTGGTGCAACCGCCGGCGGTACCTCAGGCACTGCCGCGAACGACGCCGATCAACGTACCGGTCGTGGTATCCAACCCCGAGGGACGGATCGCGGCACCACCCACCAGCCCGCCGACCGCGCTGCCGACCGGTCCGACCGTGCTGCCGGCACCGGTCGAAGCCAGCCTGGCCTACCTGGCCGACCCGCTGCAGTACCCGATCCAGGCCTTGCGCCAACGCATGCACGGCACCGTGCTGCTGCGCGTGCTGGTGGACGAGACCGGCAAGCCGCTTGAGGTCAGCGTGACACGAGGCAGCGGGCACGCCGTGCTCGACCGCAGCGCACGCGAACAGGTGCTCGCAACGTGGCGTTTCAAGCCCGCGATGATGAACGGGCGCGCGGTGCGCGCCTGGGCCACGGTGCCGGTGACCTTCGCCATGCGCGACTGAACCGGCAGGCGGAACACCCCTCCGAAAATGCTTGCGGAGGGGATGTTTCGGTCGCCCGCGCCGACGCACCGGGCGTACAAACGGCCAGGTCAATCGGCTTACGCAGCCTTAACCATCGGCATGATCCACTGGCGCCCCTCCACCCAGCCGGAATGTCGCATGGGTAAGCCACGGCACACCTTGAAGACGTTGCGTGCCATCGCACTGGAACATGCCGGCGTGGCACGGCCTGATCTCGCCTCGATGGCGCGCGAACTGGGCCAGGTCGTGCACCGGGACGCATCGGCGCTGGCCGCGCGGTTTTCCCGCCTGCGCCGGCACGGAGCGGATCTCGAACGCTGGATGCTGGTGCAGCGAAGCAAGCCACCGGTAAGCGTGATGGTCATGGCGTGGCCACCCAACTACCGCACGCCGGTGCACGACCACGCCGGCCTGTGGGGGCTTGAACTGACCCTGGTCGGCGCGCTGGAGGTACAGTCCTGGAGCCGCGACCCCGCTTCAGGCGACCTGCGCGCGCTGGGTCGCGACTGGCTCGGCCCGGCCGACGGAACCTGGTTCGAGGGCGACCAGAACCACGTGCACCGCTGCCGCAATCTTTCCGGGCACGACATGGCGCTCACGCTGCATGTCTACGGTGGCGAACTGAGCCAATACCATACGTACGAGCAGGTTGCGCCGACTGCAGGGTGGACGTCCCGCATGCAGCAAGGCGTGCTTGCCGGCCATCTCCGTTTCTGATCCATCCAGACCGCCGACCGAGCCGAGCCGCCCATGTTCCGACGAGTCGCCATCATTGGTGGCGGTGCCGCCGCCTCTGCCCTGCTTGGCGAACTGCTTGGACGCCGACTGCCGCAACCGCTGCACCTCGACTGGTACACGGGGGGGCGCGCGCCGGTGCGCGGCGTGGCTTACAGCACCCGTTCGGACCGTCACCTGCTGAATGTGCGCGCGGCCTCGATGGGCATGTTTGCGGGCAGGCCCGGCGACTTCCTCGACTTCATGCGACGCCACGATCCGGCCGTCGCCGGCACCGACTTCCTGCCGCGCCGTTGCTATGGCGACTACCTTGAAGCGCAGGTGGCGCAGGCGCTGCAGCAGGGCAAGATCAACGGCCACGACGTGCACATCATCCCGGAGCAGGTCGATGCGATCGTGCCGGAACGCGACCACCTGACCGTGATGCAGGGCGAGGAGAGCCGCCAGGCAGATGCCGCCGTGCTGGCGGTCGGGGCCCTGCCGGCCCAGCCGCTGGCGGGCGTCAGTGCCGCCGCCTTGGCCAGCCTGCGCTACGTGGTCGACCCATGGGCTCTGTTGAACGACGCCGAACCGCGGTGCGCGGCGCCGGGCAAGGTCGTGCTGATCGGCCTGGGCCTGACCGCCGTCGACGTGCTGCTGGAACTTTCCGCGCGATGGCCGCGCACCCGATTCGTTGCCGTTTCGCGTCATGGCGTGCTGCCGGAGGCCCACCAGCATGCCGCCTCCGCCCCCGCGGACGACGGCACCACCCTGCTCGAAGCCATGCGCGACGCGCCTGAAATCAGGCGCTGGCTGCAACTGGTGCGCGAAGCGATCGACGCCGGCACTGACTGGCGCACCGTCATCGACAGCCTGCGACCGCACACGCCCGCCTTGTGGCACGAACTGCCGCTGCCACAGCGCGAGCGCTTTCTGCGCCACGCCGGCTGGGCCTGGCAGCGCGCCCGCCACCGCATGCCGCCGCAAGTGCACGAAGCCATCTCGAATCTGGAAAGTGACGGCCGCCTGCAACGCCGCCGCGGGCGCCTGCAGTCGGTGGACGTTGTCGGCGATGCGCTGCAGCTGACCGTGCGCCGCGCCGGCGCGCACCACACGCTGGATGCCGACATGGTGATCCAGACCGCGGGCCTGGATACCGACATCGAGCGCACCGACCATCCCCTGCTGCGTCAGCTGCTGCTCAACCGGCACATCATGGCCGATCCGCAGGGTCTTGGCGTGATGGCGGCGGCAGACGGCCGCTTGCGGCACGACCACGATCACTGGCCGCACCTGTTCGCCATCGGCAGCCTGTTGCGCGGTACGTTGTGGGAATCGACCGCCATGCCGGAGATCCGCCAGCACGCCCATCGCCTGGCCAACCAGTTGCTCGGCGAAGCATCGGCGTCCGGATAGCCGGGATGAACACCACGATGCTCACCTTGTGCATAGGCGTCCTGCACCTGCTCGGGGTGTTCGCCGCCATGCATGCGGTGACCCGCGCACGCACACCGCAGGGAGCGGTCGGCTGGGCACTCGGCCTGCTGTTGCTGCCGTACGTGACCTTGCTGCCGTATCTCTACCTCGGCTCCAGCCGCTTCTTCGGCTATCACGTGGGACACCCGGCACCGATCCCCGGCGCAATCCCGGCGGCGTCGAACGCGCTGACCGTCGAGCCGGCCTGCGCGCGTTTCGCGGCGATCGGCGCCCTGCAGCGATGGCCATTTCGCGGCGGCCACCAACTGCGCCTGCTGGTCGACGGCGAGGCCGCATTCGAGGCGATGTTTTCCGCGATGGCGGCCGCCGAGCAATGTCTGCTGGTGCAGTTCTTCATCATCCACGACGACGCGCTGGGCCGGCGCCTGCAGCAGATTCTGCTGCAACGGGCGGCGGCGGGCGTGCAGGTATTCGTGCTGTTCGACGGGGTCGGCAGCCATGCCCTGCCGCAGCGTTACGTCGAGAAGCTGCGCGCCGGCGGCGTGGCCATCCACCGCTTCGCCACGCATCGCTGGCGCAATCGCTTCCAGCTGAATTTCCGCAACCACCGGAAGATCGTGGTGGTCGATGGAACGCTGGGCTTCGTCGGCGGCCTCAACGTGGGCGA
>DATNGL010000226.1:0-34372 GCA_035605895.1 Rhodanobacter sp. | reverse complement strand
CACCTTCCTCGCCGCCTGGAACGATTTCATGTGGCCGCTGATCGTGCTGACCGGCCAGGAGCACTACACCCTGCCACTGGCGCTGGCCTCGCTGGTGCGCGAACACAGCGAGGACACCGAACTGATGATGGCCGGCTCGGTGGTCACCGTGCTGCCGGTGCTGGTGCTGTTCCTGGCGCTGCAGCGGCATTACCTGCAGGGGTTGTTGCTGGGGAGCGTGAAGGGGTGAGTGCCCCCGCTTTAATGGAGTGACGCGCTCCTTGCGTTCGCCCCTCTCCCAGAGGGAGAGGGGCGAACGCAAGGAGCGCTTTATCTGATTAGAACCGGCCCGCCCGGAAATCCGCGATCGCCTCGTGGATCTGCGCCTGGGTGTTCATCACGAACGGACCGTAGCGGGCCACCGGTTCGCTCAGCGGCTTGCCGGCGACGACCAGCAGGCGCGAGGGTTTGTCGCCGCCGGCCAGCTGCAATTGTTCGCCATCGGACAGCACGCCCAGCTCGCTGCGTTGCAGCCGTTCGCCACCGACCAGCGCCGATTCGCCCTCGAACACGTAGGCGAAACCGTGGTGGCCGACGGGCAACGCCAGCGCGAACCGCGCACCGGGCTGCAGGCTGACGTCGAGATATACCGGCGCGGTGGCGATGCCTTCGACCGGTCCGGTGGCGTCGGCCAGCTCGCCCGCGATCACCTTGACTTCGACGCCGTCGGCCGGACGCACCACCGGAATCCGCTCCGGGGCGATGTCCTGGTAGCGCGGCGCCGTCATCTTGTCCTTCGCCGGCAAATTCACCCACAGCTGGAAGCCCCACATCAGGCCGTTTTCCTGCTGCGGCATTTCCGAGTGCAGGATGCCGCGGCCGGCGGTCATCCACTGCACGCTGCCCGGCGTGAGGTCGCCGCGGTTGCCATGGTTGTCGCCGTGCCGCATGTGGCCGGCGAGCATGTAGGTGACCGTCTCGAAGCCGCGATGCGGGTGTTCGGGGAAGCCGGCGATGTAGTCATCGGCGCTGTCGGAGCGGAATTCGTCCAGCAACAGGAACGGGTCGAGCATGTCCAGCCCGGGCTGGCCGATGATGCGCTTGAGCTTCACGCCGGCGCCGTCGGAGGTGTCGGTGCCGCGGATGCGGCGGGTGATGGTGCGATCGCTCATGGGGTTCTCCGACTGGTAAGACATGCCCGCCAAGATGGTCCGATTCGTGCGCCGATCCAAGCGGTGTCACCGGAACGGATCGTTTCGCTGGCGCGACACCGGCTCAGTCGAGCCAACGAAAGGCCCGGCGCAACTCGGCCATGGCGTTGTCCGGAAACCAGCGCCCGTGCGCCAGCACCACGCGCCGCGGCTGCCACGCCAGCATCCGCGCCAGACAAGCGCGTGCCTGGCGTTTGCGACCCAGATAGGTCAGGCGCATGTCCCATGGCGCCTTGCCGTCGGGGTCCAGGACGCCACCCAGCCGTGCCAGCCAGCGCATCGGGCCGTGCAGCCTGTCGAGTTCGAAATTCTCGATCAGGTCGGTGAGGATCAGCGTACCGCTGGCGTCATGCAGGAACACGAATTCCTGCATCACGCGGCTGCCGCGGAAGCACATCTGCTTGATGCTGCCGGCCCAGTCCGGGGGCGGCGCGTCGTCCAGATCGGCGTCGAAATGCACGTCGATGCGCTGGCTGGCCGCACGCTGGCGCACCCCGGGCGAAGCCCACGCCGTGGCGTGGGGGTAGCGCTGCTTCCACGCGGCGATATGGGCGTAATGAAGCAGGTTGGGCGACACCAGATGGCGCACCGGCCCGAGCGCATCGATCGCCTCGAACAGCGCCGCGTCGGGCGCGATCGGCGAGTGGCACCACAGCCCGCCGTCGGGCAACCGCACCACCGTCATGCGGGTGGGAAACGGCATGCGCATGCCGAGCGCCGCCATCGCCACCACCGGGCCGTCGACGATCCAGATGTCGGCGGCAACCGGTTTCAACGTGTCGAGCGGGGTGTACAAGCCGAGTTCCGTCACGAATGACCTCGCCAAATGCAGCAGGAGCCCGCTCGCGGGCGATGGGTTTACTCCGAATCCTGAATCCCGATTCCCGAATCCCGGCCCTCAATGCACCCAGTGACCGCTGCGCTGGCGCGGCGGTGCGGCCTCGCTATCGCTGGCTGGCTGGTGCTGGCGCACCATCGCTTCCACTTCCGCCTCGGTGGCGGGGTTGGCCTGCCAGTACTGGTTCACGGCTTGCAGCACCGCCGGCACCTGGCCCAGGCAGTCGTCGTATTCGTCGTCGCTGAGCTTTTCGAACTCGGCCTCGGCACGCAGGATGCCTTCGTCCACCGCCAGCGCCATCACCGGGCCGAGCAGCTCCATCAGCTGGGGATCTTCAGCCAGGCGGCCTTCCCACAGGGCGGCGCGCAGGTCGATGCCGCGGCTGAAGCCCTCGCACCAGCCGGCGGCCGACAGCATCGGACCGGCCTCGGATTCGACTTCGCCCAGGATCGGCTCGTAGGCATCCACGTCGAGCTCGGCGCTGATCGAATCGTTGAGCTTGGCCAGCAGGGCCAGCACGCGATTGCCTTCGTCCTCGTCCTCGAACGGCTCGTGCAGCACCTCGCGCAGCCATTCCTCGGGCAGCACCAGCAGCGGGCCGACGGCCAGCGCCGAGAGCAGGCCGTGCACGCCATCGAGCAGCAGGTCGCCCTCGCCGGTATGCGCGCGCAGGTAGCGGTCCAGTTCGTCCAGTTCGTGGTCGTCCAGCGAGCTCGGCCATTCGTTCTTTGCAGTCATTTCGGTCAGATGTCCAGTTCCAGCGTTACCGGGGTATGGTCGGACGGGCGCTCCCAGCGCCGCGGTTCCCGGTCGATCCCCGCCGCCCTGGCGGCCGGTTTCAGGGCGTCGCCGATCAGGATCAGGTCGATGCGCAGGCCCATGTTGCGGCGAAACGCCGCCTGCCGGTAATCCCACCAGCTGTAGTGCCCGGGCGCGGACTCGAACAGCCGGAAGCTGTCGTGCAGGCCCAGGTCGGTGATCGCCTTGAGTGCCTCGCGCTCGGGCGGCGAGCACAGGATGTCCTCGCCCCAGGCCACCGGGTCGTAGACGTCGCGATCGTCGGGGCAGATGTTGAAATCGCCCAGCACCACCAGGTTCGGGTGGCGCTCGTGCTCGCGCGCCAGGAACTCGCGCACCCTGGCCATCCAGTCCAGCTTGTAGGCGTATTTCTCGTCGCCGACCGCCTTGCCGTTGACCACGTACAGGTCGACCACGCGCAGCGGGCCGATGGTCGCGGCGAGGATGCGCCGCTGCGGGTCGTCCAGGCCGGGGATGTCGGTAATCACGTCGACCGGCGCCTCACGGGCCAGGATCGCCACGCCGTTGTAGGTCTTCTGGCCCGAATACACGGCCCGGTAGCCGGCGGCGGCCAGCTCGTCGACCGGGAACTTCGCGTCCTCCAGCTTGGTTTCCTGCAGCGCCACGATGTCCGGCTGTGCGTCGGCCAGCCACTGGCCCAGATGCGGCAGGCGCACCTTCAGCGAGTTGACGTTCCAGGAGGCGATTTTCATCGGGATATTGTAAAGGATTGCCCCGATCGGCCCGGCGGGCCGGCTGAACGGTTCGCGCCGATCGCAATACTTCGGTGCAGGAAAGCCACCGAAATCGCGATTTCCAGTGTATGCTGCGCGGGCAAGCCGTCCGGAGCACCCGGTTCACTTGCCCATCTTGCGGTCAAGTGCAATCGCTCCGAGCCGCAAATCATCCATGCTTCAAAGGTAACGTTACATGTCGGATCGTCAGAGCGGTACAGTCAAGTGGTTCAACGACGCCAAGGGTTTTGGCTTCATCACGCCGGAAAGCGGTGATGACCTGTTCGTGCATTTCCGCGCGATCCAGGGCACGGGCTTCAAGTCCCTGCAGGAAGGTCAGCGCGTCACGTTCATCGTCACCAAGGGCCAGAAGGGCCTGCAGGCCGAGGAAGTCCAGGCTGCCTGAGTCGCACAGACTCAGCTCCTGAAGGAAAGCCCGCTTCGGCGGGCTTTTTTTTGCCTTGGGGGCGGGGAATAGGGAATGGGGAATAGGGAATAGGAAGAGCGGCAACGCTTCGCGACCGACCGCTTTTGCGATTCCCTATTCCCTATTCCCCATTCCCGGCCCTTCACGCCAAACCGTAGCTGCGCAGCAGCGCCTCCGGCTCGGGTTTGCGGCCCCGGAAGGCGATGAAGCTCTCCAGCGCCGGGCGGCTGGCGCCGACGGCGAGGAACTCGCGGCGGAAGCGCTCGCCGGTGGCGCGGTCGATCACGCTGCCGCTTTCCCCCGCCTGCTCCTCGAACGCACCGAACGCGTCGGCGCTGAGCAGTTCGGCCCACAGGTAGCTGTAGTAGCCGGCCGCGTAGCCGCCGGCGAAGATGTGGCTGAAGCCGTGCGGGAAGCGCTGCCATGCCGGCGGGTGCAGCACCGCCACCTGCTTGCGCACCTGCTCCAGCACCGCCAGCGCGCGGGCGCCGCCGGACGGCTCGTACTCCAGGTGCAGCAGGAAATCGAACAGCGCGAACTCCAGTTGGCGCACCAGGAACAGGCCGGCGTGGAAATGCCGCGCGGCCAGCATGCGCTCGAACAGCTCGTCCGGCAGCCGCTCGCCGGTCTGCCAGTGGCGCGCGAACAGGTCCAGCGCCTGGCGATTCCAGCCGAAGTTCTCCATGAACTGGCTGGGCAGTTCCACCGCGTCCCATTCCACGCCGTCGATGCCGCCGATCGAGGGCAGCGCGATGCCGGTGAGCAAATGGTGCAGGCCGTGGCCGAACTCGTGGAACAGGGTCAGCACGTCGTCGTGGGTGAGCAGGGCCGGCCGGCCCTCGGTGGGCGGGGCGAAGTTGCAGGTGAGGAAGGCCACCGGCCGTTGCTCCTGGCCGCCGTCGTCGAAGCGGGCGCGGCAGACGTCCATCCAGGCGCCGCCGCGCTTGCCGTTGCGCGCGTAGAGATCGACGTAGGCGCCGGCGAACACCTTGCCGGCGGCATCGCGCACGTCGTAGTAGCGCACCTGCGGGTGCCACACGTCGACGTCGTCGCGGGCGGCGAGAGTGATGCCGTAGAGTTTTCCGGCGAGGCCGAACAGGCCGTCGATCACCGCCGGCAGCGGGAAGTACGGCTTGAGCTGCTCCTCGTCCAGTGCGTACTCGCGCTGGCGCAGTTTCTCCGACGCGTAGGCGACATCCCACGGTTCGAGCGTGTCGAGCTTCAGTTCGGCGCGGGCGAACTCGCGAAGGGTGGCCAGTTCGCGCTGCGCGACGGGCTTGGCGCGGGCGGCCAGGTCGTGCAGGAACTCCAGCACCTCGGCCGGCGAGGCGGCCATCTTGGTGGCCAGCGACTCCTCCGCCGCATTGGCGAAGCCGAGCAGGCGCGCAGCTTCGTGGCGCAGGGCCATGATCTTCTCGATGCGCTCGCTGTTGTCGAACTTGCCCGCATCCGGACCCTGGTCCGAAGCGCGGGTCTGGTAGGCCCAGTACACCCGCTCGCGCAGGCCGCGGTGGTCGGCGTAGTTCAGCACAGCCTGCACGCTGGGCTGCTTGAGCGTGACCAGGTAGCCGTCCAGATCCTGATCCTGCGCATACTGGCGCAGCACGGCGAGGCCGGAGGCAGGGATGCCGGCGAGGTCGCGCTCGTCGGTGACGTGTTCGTGCCATGCCTCGCTGGCATCGAGCACGGCATGGGAGAACTCGGTGGAGAGCCGCGACAGCTCCACCCCGATCTCGCGGAAGCGCGAACGCGCCGGCTCGGCCAGTGCCACGCCGGACAGCCTGAAATCGCGCAGGGCATGTTCGACCAGCGCGCGCTCCGGCCGCGGCAAGGCGGCGAAATCCGCCGCATCGGCCAGCGTCTGCACCGCCGCGTACAGCGCGCGGTTCTGGCCCAGCTCGATCGCGTGCTCGGTGAGTTTTTCCTCGGCCGGGCCGTAGACCGCGCGCAGCGCTTCGCTGTCGGCCACCGCCTGCAGGTGCGACACCGGTGCCCAGGCCCGCGCCAGGCGCTGCTCCAGCCGTTCCTGGGTCAGCATCACGTGGTTGAAGTCGCGCGGCGCGCCGGGGGCGACCAGCGCGTCGATGGCGGCGCGGTAGTCGGCCAGGATCGCGTCGATCGCCGGTTGGACGTGCTCGGGGCGAATCTGCGAAAACGCCGGCAGGGTGTCGTCGGCCAGCAGCGGATTGTCGGGGCTCATGCGGTCTCCTTTGAGCCGCCAGCGTGGCGATCGCGCCGGGCGAAATCAAGCGCGGCCGCGTGACGAGGCACCGCGCGCCGCTAGAATGCGCCGATGAATTCCCTGCGCAGCTTCAAGGGCATCGCGCCCACGCTCGGCCAACGCGTCTATGTCGACCCCGCCGCCACGGTGATCGGCGACGTGGTGCTCGGCGACGACGTCTCGATCTGGCCCGGCACGGTGCTGCGCGGCGATGTCAACGCCATCCGCGTCGGCGCCAAGACCAGCATCCAGGACGGCGCGGTCGTGCACGTGGCCCACGCCGGCCCGTACGGCCCGGGCTACCCGTGCCTGATCGGCGAGGGCGTCACCATCGGCCATGGTGCGGTAGTGCACGCCTGCACGATCGGCGACTACTGCCTGATCGGCATGCACGCCAGCGTGCTCGACGGCGCGGTGGTGATGCGCCACGGCTTCGTCGGCGCCGGCGCACTGGTGCCGCCAGGCAAGGTGGTCGGCGAGGGCGAGCTGTGGCTGGGCAACCCGGCGAAATGCGTGCGCGTGCTGGGCGAGCGCGAGATCGAGCAGTTGCACTATTCGGCCGGGCATTACGTGCGGCTGAAAGACGTCTACCTGGCGGAGGCCTGATGGCCATCCGTCGCGTGCTGTTCCTGTGCAGCCGCAACCGCCGGCGCAGCCCGACTGCCGAGCGGGTGTTCGGCGCATGGCCGAACCTCGAGGTGGATTCGGCCGGCCTCGCCGACGACGCCGACGTGGTGCTGAGCACGGACCAGCTGGACCGGGCCGAATGGATCGTGGTGATGGAGAGCAGCCATCGCCGGCGCCTGCAGGCGCGCCATCGCGCCCGGCTCAAGGGCAAGAAGATCGTCTGCCTGGACATTCCCGACCGCTACGCCTTCATGCAGGCGGAACTGGTCGCGGCGCTGCTGCGGAAGGCCGGGCCGCTGCTGCGCTGAGCCGGCCTCACATCGCCGCGCCGCGCATGGCGTTCACCTGGCGGATGCGCTCGGCTTCGGCCTCGTGCTGCCGGGTCAGGATGTTGCGCGCGGCGGACAGTTTGCCGCCGAGCAGGGACAGCGTGAAGTTGTTGCTGTCGAATTCGCGCAGCAGATCGATCTCGCGGCGCGCCTCCTCCAGTTCGTTGCGGTTGATGGTGCGCTCGATCTCCTCCGAGGCGCGGCCGAAGGAGTCCCGCAACGCCTCGTGCGCGGTGCGGTCGTGCGGCTCCAGCTGCAGTACGCTGAGGTAGAACTCGAACGCGTTGCTGCCGGCCGGCGCGATCAGGCGGCCGTCGCGCATGGCGTCGCGCGCCAGCCCGAGCAGGATGGCGCGGCCGCTCTGCGCATCGTCGAGCGGTGTCCCGGCCGCTTCGACAGCGGTCGTTCCAGCGGGCGAAGGTGCCGCCACCGGGCCCCGCCGGAAGGTCGCAGCGGCTCCGCCCAACACCAGCAGCAAGACGACGGCAAGCGCGTATCGGTGCGATACGGTGGAAAGAAAGCGGGACATGACACCTGCTGCGCAAACGATGGCCGCGCGCTGGAGTCGTCGTCATCGGCGCGCTCCCGGCGGGTCGCGCCATCCTGCCCGCGCATTGTTTCAGTCGTGTGGCGCGGCGGCGACCGGTGCGCTCAGGCCGTTTGCCGGCGCAAGGTTTGGTACACCGGCTCGGTGTCCGGTCGCTGGCCATGCCACAGCGCGAAGGCGTCGGCCGCGGTTTCCACCAGCATGCCCAGGCCGTCGCAGGCGTAGCGCGCGCCGGCCGCGCGGGCCCAGCCGATGAAACCGGCGGCGGCCTGGCCGTAGGACAGGTCGTAGCACACTGCGCGGCTGCCGAGCAGGGCAAACGGCAGTTGCAGCGCCGCGCCGAGCACGCCAGCCGAGGTGGCGTTGACGATCAGGTCGAAACTGCCGATGGTGGCCAGGTCGTCCCAGTAGCGGGTACGCACCCGCGCCGGCTCGCCAATGGCGTCGGCCAGCGCGTCGGCCGCCGCCGGCGAACGATTGACGATGGTCAGCGATCGCACGCCGGCATCGAGCAGCGGCCAGGCCACCCCGCGCGCTGCGCCGCCGGCACCGAGCAGCAAGGTGTCATGGCCGCGCAGGTCGATCTCGTGGCGTTCGGCCAGATCGCGCACCATGCCGTCGCCGTCGGTGTTGTGCGCCGCCAGACGGCCGTCCTCCAGCCGGGTCAGCACGTTGGCCGTGCCGGCCCGCGTGGCTGCCACGCTGTGCTGGTCGGCCAGCGCGAACGCGGCCGCCTTGTGCGGCAAGGTGACGTTGGCGCCGCGGCCGCCATCGGCGAAGAAGCGCCGCACCGCATCGGCGAAGTCGGCCGGCGGCACGTCGATCGCGCGGTATGCCAGCTCGATGCCGCACTGCTGCGCGAACGCCTGGTGGATCGCCGGCGACAGGCTGTGGCTGATCGGGTGACCGAACACGGCGAACTGGGCGGGCTGCATGGGGGTTCCCTGAGGAGTACTGGCTGCCAGTCTACAAGCCACCCCTCAGCGTGCATGGTCGCAGGCGGTGAGATGAGCGGCAGGCACGCTGGCGGCACTTTCACGGGAGATGCCCCATGCGCACGTCGAGCCCGCTTTCACCGCATCATCCACGCCTGTTTGCCGCCGCCAGCACCTGGCTGCTCGGAGGTGGCGTCTTGCTGCTGAGCACCCTGGTGCCGGCGCACACCGCGCTCCTGGGCTGGACGCCCGCGTTCTGGCTGCTGGTCGCGCCCTTGCTGGTGCTGCTGGCGCTGGAACCGGGGCTGCCGCGCCGCTGGCTGGCGCGGCGGCGTCTGCGTGTCGTCCACACCGTTCACGGCGCGGCCTGGCGCTGATGGCTCAGACGGCGCCGCCCTGGCGCTTGCGTTCCATCCGGCGCAGGAATTCGCGCATCACGCGCAGGTACAGTTCGTCGCCGAGATAGGCATCTTCCACGCCGGCGTCGATCGAGGGGTTGTCGTTCACCTCGATCACCACCGGGCGGTTGCCGACCTGCTTGAGGTCGACGCCGTAGAGTCCGTCGCCGACCGGCTGGGTCGCCTTCAGCGCCAGCTTGACCACGGCCACCGGGGCGTCCTTCAACGCGATGGTCTCGAACCCGCCGGACTTTGCCGTGCCGGTGGCGCCGTGGTTGTAGATCTGCCAGTGGCCGCGCGACATGTAGTACTTGCAGGCGTAGATCGCCTCGCGGTTGAACACGCCGATGCGCCAGTCGAACTCGGTGTAGACGTATTCCTGCGCCAGCAGCAATGCGCTGTGCTGGAACAGGCCACTGGCCGCGTGCGCCAGCTCTTGCTCGTCCTCGACCTTGACCACGCCGCGCGAGAACGAGCCGTCCGGGATCTTCAGCACCAGCGGGAACCCGAGCCGCTCGACGACTTCCTTCATGCCCTTGCTGTCGTCGCGATAGAGGATCTCCGTGCGCGGCACCGCCAGTTTGCGCGAGACCATCAGGTCGTTGAGGTAGATCTTGTTGGTGCAACGCAGGATCGAGCTGGGGTCGTCGACCACCACCATGCCTTCCTTCTCGGCGCGGTGGGCGAAGCGGTAGGTGTGGTTGTCGCTGGCGGTGGTTTCGCGGATGAACAGGCCGTCGTACTCGGCCAGCCGCTGGTAGTCGTTCTTGCCGATCGGGTCGACCTCGATGCCCAGCTCCTTGCCGGCGCCGATGAATGCCTTCAGCGCGCGCTTGTTCGACGGCGGCATCTGCTCGGCCGGGTCGACCAGCATGGCCAGGTCGTAGCGGAACTGCTTGCGCGCGCGCGGCTTGCGCCACAGCTTGCGCGAGAAGCGGTCCAGTTCCTCGGCGAAGGCGTCCTCCTGCGCGTCGTCCAGCGAATGCAGGCCGACCGGCTTGATCGAGCTGACCTGCCACACGCGGTCGCGCTCGAACTCGATGCGCAGCAGCGGGCAGGGGAACATCTCGAACACCTGCCGGGCCAGGTCCTGCAGCGCCGGGTAGGCGGTCTCGCCGAAGTACACCAGGATGCCGAAGTCGGTGGTGTCGCGCCCGCCGGCAGGCAGGAAGTGGGTGAGCTTCTGGTTGAGGTCGTCGATGTCCAGGCCGTACAGCGAGCGCCGGCGCAGGTCGTTCACCGTGCGCACCGACGGCATCACCTTGTGCCCGCGCGCCTCGGCCAGCAACGACACGTAGTAGCCGGTGCCCAGGTACTTGTAGCTGCGGCACAGGTTGATCACGTGGGTGCGTTCGTCGTCGGCACCGACCGGCGTGCGCAGATAATCCATTGCGCTCATCACATCAACGGAGGGGTAATACGAGCTCCAGTCGGAGGCTTTCTCGACAACGACGACCAGGCGGGCCATGACACCTCTCGATCCCAAGTGGCATGCGCGGCCGGTCGCGCCCGGGGCGGGCGGCGGCGCAAAGTGCGCAGTCTGGCACAGCGCCGCGACGACACAAGGGATGGCACTGAAGGAGACGTAAATGCCCGCCCGCGCCAGCCTGTGCAGCGCCTGCTAGAGTCCGCGGGATTGCCCTGCCTGATGCCACGGATACCACCCTCGATGCCGTCTTTGCCCGTCACCGCACCGGCGCGCGTGCGCCGCGCGGATCTTTCCGATCTCGACGACCTGGTGACGCTGGAACAAAACGCGTTCGACGGCGACCGCCTGAGCCGGGCGCAATACCGCCGCCACCTGGACAGCGATTCGGCGCAAGTGCTGGTAGCCAGCGGCGGCCGCCACGATTTCTTCGGCAGCGCGGTGCTGTTTTTCCGCAAGCGCAGCCGGGTGGCGCGCGTGTATTCGCTGGCGACGCGACCCGAATCGCGCGGCCTGGGCATCGGCGCGGCGCTGCTGCAGGCGGCCGCGGCCGCCGCGCGACGGCGCGGTTGCGACCGGCTGCGGCTGGAGGTGCGTCCGGACAACGCCGCGGCGATCCGCCTGTACGAGCGCGCGGGCTTCCGCCGTTTCGGCGCGTATCGGCGTTACTACGAGGACGGCACCGACGCCTGGCGCTACGAGCAGGCGCTGGATTGATCGCGTCGCGCGTCAGCCGCCCAGCGGGTGGCGGATGCGCTGCTCGGTGGCGTCGTCCGCCCGCGCCACCAGCGCGCCGGTGCGCATCAGGTTCACCGTGTAGTGGCCGCCGTCGACCAGCGGCAGAAACGCGCCGCTGCCGTAGACCGTGTCGAGTTCCGGCAGCCACGCAGGGTGCGTCTTGCCCAGCTTGACCAGGTCGAACGCACCGGCCGGCTCGAAACTGATCACCGTGCGCGGCGCGGTCATTTCCTGCGCGGGATCGTCGTAGCGGCCGGAGAGCCGATCGAGCCGGTACAGCGGTGGCACGCCGGCCAGCAGCGCGGGCAGCTTCCACTTCAGCACGACCGCCTCGACGCGCCAGGCATCGCCGGCCAGTTCGACCTCGCGCGTGCTGCCGTCGGGCCAGGTCAGGTTGAGCGCCCAACGCTGCGGCGACAGGATGCGCGCGTCGATCTCGACCACCGACGCCTCCTCGCCCAGCAGGTGGTAGCCACGCAGCGCGGCGCCGGTGCCGGCCAGCAACAGGGTGAGCGCAAACGCCGCCACGCACAGCAGCGCCCGCCAGCTGGCCGCTGCGCGACGACGCGCCTGCAGGTGCCGGCGCAGCATCACCAGCTGCGCGAGGGTGACCAGCGCGAACACCGCGGCCAGCACCAGCAGCACCGTCATCGGCATGCGCAGCAAGGCGCTCCAGTCCATCGCATCCACCCTCGTCGTCGCGCGGCACGCGCCGCCGCCCCATGATAGCCGGCGCACCGCGGGTGCCTCGCTATACTGGCCACTTGCTGAGGAACCCCGCCATGCGCCGATCCCTGTTGTTGCTGCCGCTCGCCCTCGTCGTCGCCCTGCTTGCCGGCTGCGGCAACAAGGGACCGCTGGTGCTGCCGCCGGCACGAACCGCGCCGCCGCCGACACCGGCCACCAGCGCACCGGCACCGGCGATGCCGGCCAGCGTGGCCGCGGATGCTTCCGGCGAGCACTGAGATGGCGCCGGCGCCACTGCGCTTTTCCAAGATGCACGGCAGCGGCAACGACTTCGTCGTGCTGGACTGCCGGCGGCAGGCGTTCGCGCTCGACGCGGTGCAGATCCGCGCGCTGGGTGATCGCCACACCGGCGTGGGCTTCGACCAGCTGCTCAGCGTGGAGCCGGCGCGCGATCCGTCGTGCGCGTTCTACTACGGCATCTGGAACACCGACGGCTCGCCGTCAGGCCAGTGCGGCAACGGCGTGCGCTGCGTGGCGGCGTGGTTGCATCGTGCCGGCGCGCTGGCGCTGGACCAGGCGGTGCGCATCGAGAGTCCGTCCGGCCCGGTGACGGTGCGCGTGCTCGCACCCGACCAGGTCACCGTAGACATGGGCGAGCCGATCTTCGAACCGGCGCGGATTCCGTTCGCGGCCGCGGCGACGGCCGCGCATTACCCGATCGAGGTCGGCGGCGACACGCTGGACATCGGCGCCGTCTCGATGGGCAATCCGCATGCGGTAGTGACGGTCGATGACCTGGCCGATCCCGCGCTGGAACGGCTCGGCCCGCTGCTGACCCGGCATCCGCGCTTCGCCGAAGGCGCCAACACCGGCTTCGTGCAGCGGCTGGACCGCAGCCACCTGCGCCTGCGCGTGCACGAGCGCGGCGCCGGCTGGACCCGCGCCTGCGGCACCGGGGCCTGCGCCGCGATGGCGGTGCTGCACCGGCGCGGCGAAGTGGATGAGCGCGTCGCGGTGGCGCTGCCCGGCGGCAGCCTGCGCATCGACTGGGCCGGCGCCGGCCATGCGCTCTGGATGACCGGCCCGGCGGTCTTCGTTTTCGAGGGCGAATGGGCGCTTCCCCGCGTCGAACCGCCGCCGGCCGGTTGAAGCCCGCGCGCGTCCATCGCACACTGCGGCAGGCAAGCCCCGCCCGCCCCGCTCCAGGATCTCCGCGCATGACCGCTACCCTGCTCGACGACGCCACCCAGGCCCGCGTGGTCGCCGCCTACCTGAAGCGGCACCCGGAATTCCTCAGCGAGTACCCCGAGCTTGCCGCCAAGCTGACCATGCCGCCGCGCGAGAGCGGCGGCGCGGTGGCCTCGCTGGCGGTCTACCAGATGCAGAGCTTGCGCGACAAGAACGCCGAGCTGGAGCGGCGGCTGGCCGAACTGGTCGAGATCGCCGCCGAGAACGAGAAGCTGATGGAGCGCGTGCACGGCCTGACCGTGGCGCTGCTGCGCGCCAGCACGATGGAGGTCACTGCACGCACGGTGATCGCACGGCTCAGCGCGGATTTCCACACCGAGCGCGTGAGCCTGCTGCTGTTCGGGGCCGAACCCAAGCTGCCGCGCGCCGACTGGCTGCAGCAGATCGCCGGCGGCGCGGCGGCGCTGCCCGAGTTCGCCGATTTCCTGCACAAGGGCGAGCCCAGCTCCGGCCGCCTGTCGGCCGACAAGCTGGCGCGGCTGTTCGGCGAGCACGCGACCGGACTGCAGTCGGTGGCGTTGATCCCGCTGGGCGACGCCGGCATGCTGGCCATCGGCAGCGCCGACCCGAACCGCTTCCAGCCGGGCATGGGCACGCTGTTCCTGAGGATGATCTCCGCCACCATCACCGCCGCGCTGGCGCGGTCGCGGGATGTCTCCTGAGCCGGCCATGACCCCGGCCGGCCAGGTCGATGCATGGCTCGGCCGCCTCGCCGGTGAACGCCACGCCTCGCCGCACACCGTCGCCGGCTACCGCCGCGACCTGGCCAAGCTGCTGCGCTACATGGACACCGAACGGCTGCTCTCGTTCGAGTCGCTAGACGCGAACCGGATGCGAACCTTCATCGCCGCCGAGCACCGCGCCGGACTGGCGCCCAAAAGCCTGCAGCGGCTGCTGTCGTCCTGCCGCAGCCTGTTCCGCCAGCTCCACCGCGAAGGCCTGATGACGCATGACCCCCTGCTTGGCGTGCACGGACCGAAGGTGCGTCGCAAACTGCCGCAGGTGCTTGATGTCGACGAGGCCGGCGCCCTGGTCGAGAGCGACAGCGGCGGCAAGCTCGCCGTGCGCGACCGCGCGATGCTGGAGCTGTTCTACTCCAGTGGCCTGCGCCTGTCCGAACTGGTCGGCCTGCGCTGGCTCGACCTCAGCCTGGAGGAAGGCGAGGTGCGCGTCCTGGGCAAGGGTGGCAAGACCCGCATCGTGCCGGTCGGCCGGCATGCCGTGGCGGCGCTGCGCGCGCTAGGTGCCGAGCGAGGCATGACAGCGGAAAGCCCGGTGTTCCGCGGCCGCGGCGGCGCCACGATCAATCCGCGCACGATCCAGCTGCGCATGAACACGCTGGCGCTGCAGCAGAGCCTGCCGAAGCACATCCACCCCCATCTGCTTCGCCATACCTTCGCCAGCCACATGCTGGAATCCTCCGGCGACCTGCGTGCGGTGCAGGAGCTGCTTGGCCACGCCGACATCGCCACCACGCAGATCTACACCCACCTGGATTTCCAGCACCTGGCGAAGGTCTACGACGCCGCGCATCCGCGCGCCAGGCGCAAGCCGTAGATACCGTTTCGCCCGTTGTTATGCAACGGCGCCATCACCGGGTACGTACGGCGGTGCTGTGCGGTGGTGTCCGGCGTAGTTGGCATTGAACCGCCATCCCCGTGGCCCCACGTTTGCGGCTCCAGCCCAAACATCTGCGGAGCCCATCATGGAATCCTTCCACGCCACCACCATCGTCTGCGTGCGCCGCGAGGGCCGGGTGGTGATCGGCAGCGACGGCCAGGTCACCCTTGGCAACACCGTCATGAAGGGCAACGCGCGCAAGGTGCGCCGGCTGGGCAAGGCGGGCGAGGTGGTGGCCGGTTTCGCCGGTGCCACCGCCGACGCGTTCACCCTGTTCGAATTGTTCGAGCAGAAGCTGGAGAAGCACAACAACAATCTCACCCGCGCCGCGGTGGAAATGGCCAAGGAATGGCGTACCGACCGCCGCTTCGGCAAGCTCGAGGCGATGCTGGCGGTGGCCGACAAGGAGGTGTCGCTGCTGATCTCCGGCAACGGCGACGTGGTGGAACCCGAGCACGGCCTGATCGCGATCGGTTCCGGTGGCCCGTTTGCACAATCGGCGGCGATGGCCCTGCTGGAAAACACCGAGCTGGATGCCCGCACCATCGTCGAGAAGGCGCTGAAGATCGCCGGCGACATCTGCATCTATACCAATCACAACGTCAGTATCGAAGAGCTTTGAGGCGGGAACGGGGAACTGGGAGCGGGGAACGGCAAACCGCCGACCGCCGTCCCCTGTTCCCCGTTCCCTGTTCCCCGTTCCTTTGAGTAAAGCCCATGTCCGAACTCACCCCGCGCGAAATCGTCAACGAACTCGACCGCTACATCATCGGCCAGCACGACGCCAAGCGCGCCGTGGCGGTGGCGTTGCGCAGCCGCTGGCGGCGCATGCAGCTGCCGGCCGAGATGCGCAACGAGATCACGCCGAAGAACATCCTGATGATCGGCCCCACCGGCGTGGGCAAGACCGAGATCGCGCGGCGGCTGGCGACCCTGGCCAACGCGCCGTTCGTCAAGGTCGAGGCGACCAAGTTCACCGAGGTCGGCTATGTCGGCAAGGATGTCGAGTCGATCATCCGCGACCTCGCCGACGGGGCCTACAAGCTGACCCGCGAGCAGGCGATCAAGCGCGTGCGCACGCAGGCCGAGGATCGCGCCGAGGACCGCATCCTCGATGCGCTGCTGCCGCGCCGGCAAACCGCGCCGACCGACTGGAGTCATGATGCGCCCGCCGCGCCGGCGATCGACAGCGAGACTCGGCAGAAGCTGCGCAAGCAGCTGCGCGAAGGCGCTCTGGACGAGCGCGAGATCGAGCTGGAGCTGGCGATGAACGTCGGCGTGGAGATCATGTCGCCGCCGGGCATGGAGGAGATGGGCGCGCAGTTGCGCCAGATGTTCCAGAACCTGGGCGGCGCCAAGACCCAGACCCGCAAGCTGGCGATCAAGGCCGCGCGCCCGCTGCTGATCGACGAGGAAGCCGGCAAGCTGCTCAACGACGAGGAAATCCGCGCCCAGGCGATGGAGAACGCCGAGCAGAACGGCATCGTCTTCCTCGACGAGATCGACAAGGTGGCGCAGCGCAGCGACCACGGCCACGCCGGGGTCAGCCGCGAAGGCGTGCAGCGCGACCTGCTGCCGCTGGTGGAGGGCTCCACCGTGTCGACCAAGTACGGTCCGATCAAGACCGACCACATGCTGTTCATCGCCTCGGGCGCGTTCTCGCTGGCCAAGCCGTCTGACCTGATCCCCGAACTGCAGGGTCGCCTGCCGATCCGGGTCGAACTGTCCGCGCTTTCGGTGGACGACTTCAAGCGGATCCTGCGCGAACCGCACAACGCGCTGACCAAGCAGTACGTGGCCCTGCTCGGTACGGAGGGGGTCGGGCTGGAGTTCACCGATTCGGGCATCGACCGGCTGGCCGAAGTGGCGTTCCAGGTCAACGAGCGCACCGAGAACATCGGCGCCCGCCGGCTGCATACCGTGATGGAACGGCTGCTGGAGGACATCTCGTTCCATGCAGCAGACAAGTCCGGCGAAAAATATCTCATCGACGCCGAACGTGTAGACAAATCGCTGGCCAGCCTGGTCCGCAACGAGGATCTCAGCCGCTACATCCTGTAAACAAGCCGGTCAGGCCGGTCTGCTAAAATGGACCCCGTGAACAACGTCATCGAACTGAAAAACACCGGCCAGCGCGCCCAGTTGCGCGAGGCGCAGCAGCAGCAGACCCTGGTCCGGTTGTGGCGCGAAGAACTTGAGCACGGCAGCTTCTGCGGTTATGTGGGCGGCGTCGGCCGCGAGTTCTTTCTGCTCTGGGTGGTCGGCGACGGCATCACCTACGACGGCATGTACGTGATGCGCCATCGCGACATCTCCGAGCTGGAGGCGCCCGACAAGCACCATGTGTTCTTCGAGAAGGCGCTGGCGCTGAAGCACATCCTGCCGCGGCCGCCGCGCGGCTTCCCGCTGGACAGCATCCGCGAGGTGATCCAGGCCGCCGGCGCGCAGGCCCCGGTGATCGGGGTGCATGTCGACAGCGAGGACGAATCCGAGGTCTGCTACATCGGCCGGCTGGTCAGTGTCGAGGAGGACGGCTTCAACATGCAGGAGCTCAGTCCGGACGCGGAATGGATGCGCGAAGCGTCGTTCTTCAGCTGGGATGAAGTATCCACGGTCAGCATCGAGGACAGCTACGCGCAATCCCTGCTCGCGGTGGCCGGTTCCGCGCCGGCGCTGACCCAGGGTGATACCGGCATCAGCCGCGGCTGAGCCCGCCTTCCCCGCATCGCTGCCCGCAAACCCGCCAATCCGGCGGGTCTGTTCGTTTCGGACCAGGGACAGGTCTATTCACGCGGGAGGTCGCGCATGGACGGGCGGGCGGGCCGCAGCGCGGCCAATCCAGGCCATGAAGCGGCGCACGATCCGGCAGGACAGTGAACAGCAGTTGCGCGATGTGTTCAGCGACAGCCAGTTGCAGCAATATCAGCAACTGCGGCAGCAGGCGCGCCAGCGCTCCATGAGCGAGACCGCGCCGCCCTGAACCACCACACCCCGGCCCATCGCGTATGCTCTGCGCCAGGCTTCCTTGCCCGGCGGAGATCGGATGACGCGCATCGTGGTGGTCGGCAGCATCAACATGGACCTGCTGACCCAGGCGCCGCGTTTCGTCGGCCCCGGCGAGACCATTCTCGGCGAGCGGTTCGTTACCGTGCCCGGCGGCAAGGGCGCCAACCAGGCGGTGGCTGCCGCACGACTCGGTGCCGAGGTGGCCCTGGTCGGCGCACTCGGGGTCGACGCCTTTGGCCGCCAGTTGCGCCAGGGACTGGCCAGCGAAGGCATCGACCTGGATCACGTTGCGCACCTGCACGACGACGCCAGCGGCACGGCCTCGATCACCATCGCCGGCGGCGAGAACCAGATCATCGTGGTGCCAGGAGCCAACGCCCGTGTCACGCCGGCCCGGGTGGAACAGGCGCAGGAGTCGATCCGGCGCGCGGATGCCGTGCTGGTGCAGATGGAAATTCCGCTGGACACGGTCGAGGCCACCGTACGACTCGGTGCGCGTTTGAATGTGCCCGTGATCCTCAACCCCGCACCGGCCCAGCAGCTGCCCGTCGAATGGTTGAAGCTGGCCCGCTACGCCACGCCGAACCAGCACGAGTTGGCGATCCTGCTCGGCGCCGATCCCGCCACTGATTTCCGCGAACTGATGCAGGTCGCACCATGCCCGATCGTGCTCACCCGCGGCAGCGAAGGCGCCTGGTATCGCGAGCAGGGCGACCCGATCCACCAGAACGGCTTCCCGGTCGAGGTGGTCGACAGCACCGGCGCCGGCGACACCTTCAATGCCGCGCTGGCGGTATTTCTGCATGAAGGTCTGCCCGAAGCCGTACGCAAGGCATGCGCCGCCGCCGCGCTGTCGGTCACCCGGCTCGGCGCGCAGGGCGGCATGCCGCGCTTGGCCGAACTGGAGCATCGACTGCGCAAGCAGCCTGGCTGACCGGCTCCGATTCCGATCTGTCGCTGAGCTCGCACCATGGGCCCGGAACGCATCTGCGGCGCTGCACCCATTGGGTCCCTGTATCGGGTCAGAGAGGCCGGCCTCGCTCGGCATCAGGTGGTTTCATGATATTCACGCTCACGATAGTGAATATTGACGCTGCCGAATTTTGCTTGCATGATGCGGTGGACACGCCCCTTGTGCTCGGCCCGCTGCGGGAATGGGGTTGAACCAGCGCCGTGTTCAAGGTTCCGGCCATGGATGGCGGTGCATTTCGCGAAATCCTGCCAGATTCGAAGATCAACCGTGGGGTGATTCCAGTGCGTGCAGAACTTCGGCATGGCCGATTCGCGGGGCCGCTCCATCGAAACGCATCCCTGATCGAACCGGGCCCGGCGGGGGCCCCTACCGGCCGGGTGCGGCGTCCATGACGATCCTAGACATCGTTGAGCCCGAGACCGCGGTGCACCGCCAGCCTTCGATCCCTGGTGCGCGCGCATGGGTTGCGCTGGGCATGTTGTGTTTCGTCTATGTGCTGAACTTTCTCGATCGCCAGCTTCTGGCCATCCTCGCCAAGCCGATCCAGGACAGCCTGCACTTGTCCGACAGCCAGCTCGGCCTGATCGGTGGCTTCTACTTCGCACTGTTCTACTGCTTCATCTCGATCCCCATCGGCTGGCTGGCCGACAAGACCAACCGGGTCAGAGTGCTGTCGTTGGCCTGCGCGGTATGGAGCGCCGCCACCATGGCCTGCGGCCTGGCGCGCAGCTATCCCCAACTGGCGGTTGCCCGCATGACGGCGGGCTTCGGCGAAGCCGGTGGCGTGCCACCCTCCTACGCGATCATCTCGGACTATTTCCCGCCGCACCGTCGTGGCCGGGCGCTGGGCATCTACAACCTCGGGCCGCCGATCGGCGCGGCGCTGGGGATTGCTTTTGGCGCTTCCATCGCGGCGGCCCTCGGCTGGCGATATGCCTTCTTGATCCTTGGCGGAGCCGGCCTGCTGACGGCCGTTGCCTTAAGCCTGGTCGTGCGTGAACCGCCGCGCGGCGGCCTCGACGAGGTCGCGAAGACGCACCCCGCCAGCGCCGGCGCGCTGTCAACCAGCTTCGTGAAAACCCTGAAGATGTTCTTTTCGCGCCCCTCGCTCCTGCTTGCCGCCCTTGGCAGCGGTGCTACCCAGATGATCACGTATGGGATGGGCAATTTCACCACGCTGTTCCTGATGCGCGAGAAAGGCATGACCCTCGATGAGGTCGCGATTTACTACGCTCTGCTGGTGGCGATCGGGATGGGCGCGGGGATTTTTGTATCCGGACGGCTGGTGGATCGTTTCACCCGACATTCCAGGGCGGCCTATGGCTGGCTTCCCGCCATGTCGCTTGCGCTTGCGGTACCGCTGTACGTCGGTTTCGTCTGGGCACCGTCATGGCCGCTCGCGCTGCTGTTCCTGCTCGGGCCCATGTTCCTCAATTACTTCTACCTGACCTCGTCGGTGACCCTGGTCCAGCAGGAGGTGCGCCCGGACCAGCGCGTCATGTCGGGTGCCTTGTTGCTGCTGGTCATGAACTTCATCGGTCTCGGGCTCGGTCCGACTTACGTCGGTGCCGCCAGCGACTATTTTCGCGCCAGCCATCCGGCCCATTCCCTGCAGATCGCGCTGTACACGCTCGCGCCCTTCTACCTCCTGGCCATCGTGCTGTTTTTGTGTCTGGCACGGGTGCTTCGACGGGAAGACCAGACAACCAGCAACGGAGGAACCAAGCCGTGATTTCGCTTCGCACTTGCGCCGCGTGCGCCCTGATCATCTGCGCGGCCAGCCTCGCCCCGTCCTACTCGATCGAAGGTCCCGTCATGTCATCCGCAGCCCAGGCAGAATCCGCTCCTGTCGTGAACACATCCGAGGGCCGGCTGGAGGGTCGGCTCGTCGACTCGTTGAATGTGTTCAAGGGCATTCCTTACGCGGCACCGCCGGTCGGCACGTTGCGCTGGAAGGCGCCGGCACCGATGCCGTCCTGGTCCGGGATCAGGAAAGCCACCGAGTTCGGGCCCGCCTGCTTCCAACCCAGGCCCAAGCTCTCGAATATCTACGAAGGCAAGCCCGTGCCGATGAGCGAGGACTGCCTGACGCTGAATGTCTGGGCGCCCAAGGATGCGCACAACGCGCCGGTGTTTTTCTGGATCTATGGCGGCGCCCTGTGGGGCGGCACGAATCGCGATCCGCTTTACGATGGCGAGCGCCTGGCCCGGCAGGGCGTGGTGGTGGTGTCGATCAATTACCGGCTGGGCCCGTTGGGCTGGCTCGCCCTTCCGGCGCTCAGCGCCGAGTCGCCGGATGGCCTCTCGGGAAATTACGGCCTCCTCGATCAAATCGCCGCGCTGCGTTGGGTGAAGGACAACATTGGTGCGTTCGGGGGCAATCCCGCGAACGTCACCATCGCCGGCGAATCCGCCGGCGGCTTGAGCGTGATGTACCTGATGGCCTCGCCGCAGGCGCGCGGGCTATTCGCCAAGGCGATCGCGCAAAGCGCATACATGATCTCCATGCCGACACTGAAGCAGAACAAGCATGGCATGCCATCCGCCGAGGAGAGTGGCACCAGGCTCGCCGCGGCACTGCATGCGCCTGACCTCGCCGCGCTGCGCGCGATGGACGCCGGCACCTTGACCCAGACGGCGGCGGCAGATGGATTCGCGCCCTGGATCGTCGTTGACGGCCACCTGGTGCCACACCAACTGGTCGACATTTTCGACACGGGCGCGCAGGCCCATGTGCCCCTGCTGGCAGGCTTCAACAGCGGCGAGATCCGTTCGCTCCGGATCCTGGCGCCACCACCGCCTGCGAGCGCGGCCCGGTATGAAAAGGCCATCCGCGACAACTATGGCAATCTCGCGGACGAATTTCTGCGCCTGTATCCCTCCACCAACATGGAGGAGAGCATCCTGGCCACGACGCGGGATGCCCTGTATGGCTGGACCGCGGAGGAACTGGTCCGGAAACAGACGGCGATCAAGCAGCCCGCCTACCTCTACTTCTTCGACCACGGTTATCCGACGGCCGACAGCGCCGGTCTGCACGGATTCCACGCCAGCGAACTGCCGTTCGTGTTCGGTACCTTCGACGGTACGCCGCCGCTATGGCCGAAGGTTCCCGAAACGCCGCAGCAGAGGCGGCTTTCCGACGCGATGATCGATTACTGGACCAGCTTTGCCCGTACCGGCAAACCTGTCGCCAAGGGCGAACCGGATTGGCCCGAGTTCGGCTCCACCAAGGCCTACATGGCATTCACGGATGCACCGCATCCATCGCATCATCTCCTCCCGGGAATGTACAAGCTTGTCGACGAGGTCGTCTGCCGACGTCGGGCGAGCGGCGATCAGGCCTGGAACTGGAACGTGGGCATCATCGCGCCGCCGCTGCCGCCACCGAATCCGGCGTGCGCGTCACGCTGAATCGACCATCACTTTGACGATGGCACCCGCCCGTTCACTTGCCGGCGGGTGTCTTGCGATGCGCCAGGAATCACCGGGCGGCAACTCCACGTTGATGAACCACTGCTGCCCAGTCTTGCGCCGACGTTCGAACAGTTTTTCCTGCATCTCGAACATTCCCGGAACCGGAGCATGCCGTTCGGCGCCCACACATTTCGTGTCAGGCAGTTCTCGCGCATCGAGGCCGACGGATCGTTGCAGGCATTGTTCGACGGCAGGGACGGCTGGACGCAGCTGGGCCCGTCGACCTTGCCGGACGATTGCCATGGGGCGACCGGGTGTCCTGGCCACGATGCCCAGGGCCACCGAAAGGAGGATGCCGGGCAGTGCAACCCGGCAGCATGCGGGACAGTTTCTCGGGAGCAGCGCGTTGACTTTCGCCTTCGCGAATGGCTCAGGGCTTGAGTGCCATGAATCCTGCGGCCATGAATCGGGTGATACGCTGTTTGATTGCCAGAAAGTCATCGGAGTGGCAGATCCCGCCTGACAGACGATCGATGCGGCCGGTGCGAGCGAGCGTATTCATCAAGGCACCGGTCACAAAGTGGTAGCCCCAGAAGATGTCCTCTGCAGGATAATCGGGTAGCGCACGCTTCAGAATGCCCACGAGCTTGAGCACGACAGGATCGAAATGTTCGTCCATCAGTGCAGCGCCTTCTGGCGTATTGCTCACCCGCGCGCCGAAAGCGCCATAGTTCATCCAGTGCTCGCCACCTTCGTAGTAGAGGTCGAGATCGGTGTCCAGGAATGCATGCAACGCGCCTTCGACTGTGGGCGAGTCACCCGCCTGTGCCTCGTACTGCTCCAGTGCCGCCATGCGCCGGCTGCTGGTCACGCCGGCGCGCCGGGCAAAGACCGCCTCGAACAGACTCTGCTTGTCCTGGAAATAGTAGTGGACGAGTGTCGTATGGATTCCTACGTGCTTGGCAACATCCCGCAGGGTGACCCCGTGAAGTCCGTTTTTCGAGAAAAGGAACTCGGCAGCGTCGAGTATCTGTTCCATGCTCTCCGCGCGTTGCTCCGCCTTCCGGCGAGGGGCGCGCTTTTTCGTCTCTTCTGACATCGCGGTACGGCAACCACATTGGCGGGTGACGGATGAGTCTAGGCATCGCTGTTGCGGTGCGTCAACAACGGGTTTGCTCGCCGTCGGCCTCCGCCTCGCCGAATTTCGCGCGCAACTGCTTCTTGTCGATTTTCCCGGTAGCCGCCAGTGGCATGGCGCTGACTTGCTCGACCTGGTCGGGGATCCACCAGTCAGCGACCTTGCCCTTCAACCAGGTCAGTACCTCGTCCGGCTGAAGCGTCTGCCCTGCGCGAGGCTCGATGACGAGAACCGGACGTTCACCCCACTGGGCGTCTGGTCGGCCGATCACCGCGACGAGAGCGACGGCCGGGTGATGCCCGACGATATCCTCGATTTCCGACGGGTTGATCCACTCGCCGCCGGACTTGATCAGATCTTTCGAGCGCCCGTGAATGGTGAGGTTGCCGTCGTCGTCGATGCTCGCCAGGTCACCCGTGTCGAAATAGCCTTCGTCGTCCAGCACGTCGATGTCGGACCCGTAATAGTGATCGATCACGCTCGCACCCCTGACCTTGAGATGCCCTGTCACACCGCGTTGGGGGGACAGCGTCGTTCCGCCGGCATCCGTAACCTTGAGATCGACGCCGATACCCGGACGACCGGATGTCCGGGCATCGGAGGACGGGTAGGCAGGTGAAGCGATGGTCCCGGTGGGCGAAAGTTCCGTCATGCCCCAGCTCGTTTGCACCCGCACACCCAATCGCTCTTCCATCCGTCGAATCAGCGTCTCCGGACATTTCGATCCGCCGATGAGGATGCGTTCCAGGTCAGGCACTTCGCCGCCGACCGCATCGAGATGATCGATCACTCCCAGCCAGAGCGTGTGGACACCGACGGCGACGGTAACCCTTTCCTCGCGCAACAACCTCGCCAGACTGGCGCCATCGGCATGACGGCCAGGCAGGACGAGCCTGGCACCGACGGCGGGCACGGCAAAGGGCAGACCCCAGCCATTGGCGTGGAACATGGGCACGGCCGCCAGCACGATGTCCCGATCCGTCAGCGCAATGGCGTCGGCCTGCAGCGCCCGCAGCGTGTGCAGATAGTTTGATCGATGGGTATAGAGCACGCCCTTGGGTGGACCCGTCGTGCCCGACGTGAAGCACAACCCGGCGGGCATGTCCTCGCTGAAGTCGCCCCACGCGACCGCGGCGCCGTGTTCGGCGAGCAGGCTGTCCTGCAGCCACAAGCGGGCCGGCCCGCCCGCCGTGGAGACCCCGTCAGGCAGATTGCCGTCCATCACCACCACGTGTTCGATCGTCGGGCAAAGCGGCAACAGCGAATTCAACAATGTGGCCAGGCTCGACGTCACGGCCAGCGCGCGATCCTCCGCCTGGTTGATGATCGCGGCGAGATGATCGATCGTGTAGCGCGGATTGAGCGTGTGGCAGACGAACCCTGCACCCATCGTGGCGTAGTACATCTCCAGGTGATGCTGCGTATTCCAGCCCAGCGTGCCTACGCGATCGCCAGCGGCGAGGCCCAGGGCGCGCATTGCCCCGGACAGGCAATTGCTGCGATTCCTCAACTCGGCATAGTTGATGTGTGTCTTGATCCCGGCGTGTACCGAGACGACTTCACGCCGCCCCCACCATTTGGCGGCGTGCTCGAGAAATTTGTCTACCGTCAGCGAATAGGATTGCATCAGAAAAGCGCCCGCTGCGGCGTCCCCATGTCGCCGCACTGCGGCGATCGACAGGGGGAGCGACCGCGTGAATCAGTAGAAGAATTTGGTGAAGCGGATGCCGTACTGGCGCGGCGCTCCGACGAATCGGAGCCCGGAATTGAGCGCGGCGACATAGTGCTGGTTGGTCAGATTCGTGCCATACAGCGTCGCCAGCCAGCTGCCGTGAGCCCAGTCGACCTGGCCGCCCAGCATATTGCGGCTGTCGAGGCGATCACCGAGCGCCTGGTTCTCGAACAAGGTGGCCCATTGCGCCGAAATATGCGCGTAATTGATTCGCGGCGTGATAGTGTCGGTGCCGACGTGGAACGTCCGCTGCAGGCCGATATTGAATGTCAGGCTGGGCGCATAGGTCTGCTCGTGCCCGTCGAGGTCGATGCAGGAAGTGCTCGCTGGACCGCTCTCCGGGCTGCAAGGCGTGACCGAAGCGATTCTGGGATCGGTGGCATAGAAACCTCCCAGGTCGCTGTGCAGCCAGCCCAGGTTGCTGTAAATCGACCAGTCGCCGAACGCCGCCTGGACCTGGGCCTCGAATCCGTAAATCTTGGTGGGATTGGGCGTATTGACCTCGATGCCGAACGTCGGATAGGTCGGATAGCCAATGGTTACCTGGAAGTTCCTGTAGTTGTTGTGGAATGCGTCGACCTGCGTACGCAAGTGATCGTCCAGCCACTCCGCCTTCCAGCCGGCTTCCAGACTGGTTACCTTCTCTTCGTTGAACGGGGCCGGCAGTCCAAGGCCCACGGGAACATTCAGCCCACCGGGACGGTAGCCGCTGGCGGCAAATGCATAGAGGAAATTCCTGTCATTCAACTTCCAGTCGAGTGACACCTTGCCGGAGAAGTTCGAGTACCTGGCAGACTGATCGTCTATCAGCGGCAGGCCGTACTGCACGACGGAAACGTCATTGGACGTAGTGTCCCTGGAATAGCGCCCGCCGACCGTGAGCTTGAGTTCGTCGGAAATCTGGAACCCGACCTGGCCGAAGACCGCCCCATTTTTTGTCGGGTTGGTTCCTTGCAGCACATATTCGGTCGCCGGACTGCCCGGGGGCACGCCGATCACGAATTGACCGGACGGGAACGTATAAGTGTCCTTCTGCCCATAGGCGCCGAGGGTCCATGTAAACCGACCGGTATCCGGCGAAATGAGGTCGAGTTCCTGCGAGTAGATGGTTTCCTTGAACAAGTCCCGGAAGGTCCAATTGCCCAGGTCTGTTCCATCCAGGTCGGCTCGATAGGCGCTGTTGCCGTGCTGGTAGCCGGAGATCGCTTGGAACTTGATGCCGTTGGCGAACTTGTAATTGATCTTGAGCACGGATCGTGTGAACTGGTCCAGTGCCTTCAGATCGGCGTTGGCGGTGACGTCGAACGGATCGTTGGTGGAGTTCACCGGATCGGCCGGGTAGGCGCCCATGTCGATATGGTTGTAGTCGGTCTTGAACAGCACCGACAAGGCATCGCTGGGCTGCCAGAGCAGGCTCAGGCGTGCGCTGCGCGAGCGCAAGCGGGCGTTGGAGCCGGTGTACGGGCCCGATATCTTCCAGAAGCTGTCCCGGTTTTCGCTGTTGATGGCGATGCGTGCCGCCAGCGTGTTGCTGATCGGCAGGTTCAGTGCACCCTGCAAGCCCACGTCGCTGTAGTTGCCGGCCTGGCCCGACAGGTAGCCCTGGTAGCCGCCATCGATGATCGGGTCGTTCGAGCTGACGAGGACCGCGCCGCCGATGGCGTTCTGGCCGCCAAACGTCCCCTGCGGACCGCGCAGGATCTGGACCGAAGCAATGTCGTAGTAAGGCTCCTCCGCGAAGTAACCCGGGAACGTCGGCACGCCATCACGGTAGACGATGACTCCCGTACCGGTTTGCGAGTTGTGCTCGGCCTTGCCGATCCCACGGATGTCGAAATCGATACCCTGACCGAAGTTGTTCACGGTGGCCGAAGGCGACGCGAACTGGAGCTGATCGACCACGTTGACGCCACGGTTGAGCAGGTCGTCGCCGGTCAGCACCGTTGCCGCGATCGGCGTCGTCTGCAGCGGCTCGTTTCGGCGATTCGCCGTGACCGTGACGGATTTGAGGGTGGTAACGTCCCTCGGCGCCGTGGACTTTTGCACGGGCTGATCGGATTCGCTGCCGGGCTGCGTTGGCGTGGCCTGGGCTTGCACTGCCCCGCACCACGGCAGGGTCAGAAGCGTGAGCCCCAGCCACCCCGCACCGCTGTTTCGAGAAATGACTTTCATGATCCCCACCCTCCAAAGATTCGGCCTGATTGGAGCTGCCGCCATGGTTCGGCATGCCCCCCGGGTGGCAATTGGGCACTGTTTCCTGCCCGGAGTCAATATTAACTATCGCACGAGTGAAGATCTTTACGACCGGATTCCGGAATGCTAGGGTGTGCCCCGCAGTGCCCTCCCCCGGGAATTGGGCACGCACCGAAGAAGCACTCGGCCGGCGCTGCCCGGCGGCAACAGGGAATCCGGAGGCGATGGTGATTGATCTGAAAGGTCGGGTGGCGATCGTGACCGGCGCGGGTGGTGGCCTGGGCCGCTCGCATGCTCTTCTGCTGGCCCGGCACGGCGCACGGGTGGTGGTCAACGATCTGGGCCCGGGCGCCGCATCGGTGACCAAAGAGATCCTCGATGCAGGCGGTGAGGCCCGCGCCGCCCTGGGTTCGGTGACCGATGCCGACTTTGTCCAGCGCATGGTCGACGACGCCCTGAGTGCCTGGGGCCGTACCGACATCCTGGTCAACAACGCGGGCATCCTGCGCGACAAGTCTTTCGCGAAGATGAGCCTCGACGATTTCCGGTTGGTGGTCGACGTGCACCTGATGGGGGCCGCCCATTGCATCAAGGCGGTCTGGGAAACGATGCGAACCCAAAAATACGGACGCATCGTCATGACCACGTCGTCCTCGGGGCTCTACGGCAATTTCGGGCAGGCGAACTACGCGGCCGCGAAGATGGGGCTGGTCGGCTTGATGCAGACGCTCGCGCTCGAAGGCGCGAAGCACGACATCCGCGTCAACTGCATCGCTCCGACCGCCGCGACCCAGATGATGGAAGGCATCCTCCCGGATGCACAGTTGGCCATGTTGCGCCCCGAACTGGTCAGTCCGGCCGTGCTTGCCCTGGTGTCGGAAGCGGCGCCGACGCGCGCGATCGTCTGCGCCGGTGCGGGGGGTTTCGAGCTGGCGAACATCACCTTGACCCAGGGGATACACCTCGCCGGACCGCTGCCTTCGGCCGAGGCTCTGCTCGCCCGCTGGGCGCAGATCGCGGACAGGAACGGTGAACTCGTGCCGGAGCAGGGCTTCGATCAGAGCCGGCACGAACTGGAGAAGGCCGGCTTCGTTTTCGCCGAAACGACCGAGGCCTGACATGCGCTTCCTGATCCCGACCTCCTTCTGCGCCGCGCCAGGTCATCGCGCCATGCGGATCGGGGATTGAGTGTCTGCTGCCATGACGCCACCGCGCAGCTGGCGAATCCCTCCATCCTCGCAAGGCGTTCGCGGGCCGGGCTGAGGAGTTCGCCCGAGCGGGCCGGGACCCAAATTTCGTCCGCGCTGTCGGCAGCGCACCAAGCAACCGGGGAGCCCAGCATGTCCGAAGCCGTCATCGTTGCCACCGCACGTACGCCAATCGGCAAGGCTTATCGCGGCGCGTTCAACGACACACAGGGGCAAACGCTCGCCGGGCACGCGATCGAGGAGGCCGTCCGGCGCGCCGGTATCGCACCCGATGAAGTGGACGACGTGGTGCTTGGCTGTGCCATGCAGCAGGGTTCCACCGGCTACAACGTCGCGCGTCAGGCAGCCCTGTCGGCCGGGCTGCGCGCCTCCGTGCCCGGCATGACCATCGATCGTCAGTGCGGTTCGGGTTTGATGGCGATCGCGACCGTGGCCAAGGGCATCATGTGCGGCGAGCTGGACGTGGCGGTCGCCGGTGGCGTGGAGTCGATCTCGCTGGTGCAGAACGAGCACATGAATGCCTATCGGGTTCATGATCCGGCGCTGTCAGCCCACGTGCCATCGATCTACATGTCGATGCTCGAAACCGCCGAAGTCGTCGCGGCGCGCTACGGGATCAGCCGCGAGTCCCAGGACGAGTACGCACTGCAGTCGCAACAGCGCACCGCCGAAGCACAGGCTGCGGGTCGATACAAAGACGAAATGATGGCCATCACCACGACGATGAAGCTCGCCGACAGGACAACCGGCGAGATCAGCACGCGCGAGACCACCATCCGCCAGGACGAGGGCAATCGACCGCAGACGCGGCTGCAGGATCTGGCCGCGCTCAAGCCGGTATTCGCGAACGGACAGCAGGTCAAACAGGGCCAGTGCATCACCGCAGGCAACGCCTCGCAGCTTTCTGACGGCGCCGCCGCACTGGTGCTGATGTCGCGCGAACGCGCCGAGCAGCGGGGCCTGCAACCCCTGGGCGCCTACCGCGGTTTGGCCGTCGCGGGCTGCGCACCCGACGAAATGGGGATCGGTCCGGTCTTCGCCGTTCCCAAATTGCTGGCCAGGCACGGCCTCTCGGTCGACGACATCGATTTGTGGGAACTCAACGAAGCGTTCGCCTGCCAGGTGCTCTATTGCCGGGATCGTCTGGGCATCCCCAACGAGCGCCTCAATGTTTCCGGTGGCGCCATTTCCATCGGTCACCCCTACGGCATGTCCGGAGCCCGCATGGCCGGTCACCTCCTTCACGAAGGCCATCGGCGCGGGATTCGCTACGGCGTGGTGACCATGTGCGTGGGGGGCGGAATGGGGGCAGCCGGTCTGTTCGAGATTTTCTGAGCTGCTTTGGGCTTCATGGATTCCTGAGTGACGGCTCGACCGGAGCAGCCGGATACGCGGCACTTGGCCTCCTGCAGCAAGGCGCCGCCGGCCAGCCGTTCCTTTGACCACAACGTGTGCGCAACCGTGGAGACTCATGTGGATACATTCGCGGGCAAGGTGGCGTTGGTGACTGGCGGAAGCGCCGGCCTTGGTGAAGCCACCGCCATGAAATTCGCCCGGGAGGGCGCCAAGGTCGTCGTCGCGGCTCGACGTGCCGAGCAGAGCGCCGGTGTCGTGCAACGGATCATCGCCCTGGGCGGTGAGGCCCATTTCGTTCCAGCCGATGTCAGCCGCGCCGCGGACGTTGAACGCATGGTCGGCGAAGCGGTGCAGAAGTTTGGCCGTCTGGACTGTGCCGTGAACAATGCGGGTATCGCAGGACCGAGGTTCACCCCGCTGGCGGAAGTCACCGAGGCCCAGTGGGATGAGCTGATGGGCGTGAACCTCAAGGGCGTGTGGCTGTGCATGAAGCACGAGATCCGGGCCATGCTCGCAAGCGGAAGCGGCACGATAGTCAATGTCGCCTCGATCTATGGATGCAAGCCAAGCGACGTTGGCCATGCTCCCTACGCGACCAGCAAGTTCGGCGTCGTCGGCCTGACCAAATCAGCGGCGGCGGATTACGGCCAGATGTCCATCCGCATCAATGCGGTCGCGCCCGGATTCACCGTATCCGAAATGGTCAACCCCGATCGACCGGGTGCTGCAGAACGCTACAAGGCGCTGGTCGCTCGCCACTCGGGCATGAATCGACTGGGAAAAGCGGAAGAAACCGCGAATGCAATCGTCTGGCTTTGTTCCGAAAGTGCCAGCTATGTCAACGGCGCCGTGCTCGCCGTCGACGGAGGCAGCGCCACGCGTCTTTACTGAGGCAAGTCGCGACCAGGCGCTTTTGGAAACGGCCGGCAAACAAGTCGTTTTTCATGGGCATGCGACGCCCGACGTAGCGTGACCCAACCGCAACAGCCCGCAGCAAAACCGTGGCGGCTGGTACTGAAGGTCGGCAAGGACAAAGCAGCGGAGCACTGGACGGAGGTGTCGATGAAAAGGTCAGCCAAACGGGTGGGTGCGTTGGCCGCTGCGCTGTTTTGGGCAGCTGCCGGGATGGCGATCGCCGGTCAGAGCCCGGCGCAGATTGCACATAACGATGAGTTCGTGAGGCGCGTCGGGACCCGCCTGACCCTGGGCGGCGAGAGCTATCGCTACAGTGGCCCGAACGTCGAGTGGCTCGGTATTGAAGCCTACGGCCCGGACGATGCCCTGGGTCCGCGCTACCCCTCGCATCTCGAAGTCGACGATGCGCTCGACACGGCCAGGATGATGGGGGCCCGGGTTGTGCGGTCGCAGACACTGGGCGACAGCGTGGGATGCGATCTCTGCATCGAACCCCGCCCCGGGGTCTTCCATCCGGAAGCCTTCCGGGCGATCGACTACGCGATCAAGGCAGCCCACGAGCGGGGGCTCCGCCTGATCATCACGCTGGTCGGCGATTGTTCCAATTGCGAGCGTGCCGGAGAGGGGGAGTATGTGTCCTGGGCGAACCGTCAGGATCTGCGGCAGTTTTTTACCGATCCCGAAGTCATCGCCGCCTTCGAGAAACACATCGGCGCCGTGCTGAACCACAAGAACACGCTCACCGGTATCGCATACAAGGACGATCCCACCATACTGGCCTGGGAGAATTGCAATATATGCGGGTTGAGCGCGCTCGGTCCCGACTTCAAGAAAAACCCCGGGCCCTACCTGCGCTGGATCGACACCATCGGGAGCTATGTCAAGTCGATCGACAAGAATCATCTTTACGAAGACAACAGCGGTTTCTTTTTCTTCGACAAGAGAGCGCTCGACGCGAAAACCACCGACATCGTGACCGCTGAATACTATCCGCACTGGGATCCGCTCTTTGGCTTCGGGCACAAGACGACGGCCCAGACCTTTTCGCAAAACGCCACGATGGTCACGGCAAAAGGCAAGGTCTATGTCGTGAACGAGTTTGGCTGGGACGTTACCGACTGGCCAACGCGCAAAGAGTTCAAAACCGTGCTGAAGACCTTGCGATCCGATTCCAGGATCTCCGGCGACGATTATTGGGCCCTGCAGGCACATGCTGACAAATTCGGCTGGCAATTGACCTCTGCTCCCACGAATAGTGCCTCGTACGCGAAGTGGGGAGAGAGCGGTCAATGGTGGTCACTCTTCTACGGTGGCGTCACCACGATGATCAACTCGGCCAGCGAGATGCAGGCGCGCGCCGAGCTCCTGCGCGCACACGCTTTCGCGATGGCGGGCCTGCCGGTTCCTCCGCATCCGGTGCCTGCGACTCCGGTGATCACGTTCAAGGGTGTTGGAATCCTGGGATGGCATGGCTCGGCCGGTGCAGTCGTCTACACCGTGCAACGTCGAACCTCGGGATCTTCACACTGGGAGACGATCTGCGACCGGTGCGCCACGGACGCCGATACTCCCTGGGTCGACCGGGAGGCTGAGCACAGTTCGCTGACAGCGCTGCTCTCGACCGAATATCGCGTGATCGCCTACAACGCCGACGGCAAAGCCAGCGCGCCTTCGGCAGCACGTTGAGTGAAAGGAAGCCTTGCGGCGGCGAATCTCCCGGGCCAACGGGCTGACAACACCCTACTTGCCGATGCAGAACGAGCCGAAAATTGCCCCGAGCAGATCGTCGCTGGTGTAGTTGCCGGTGATTTCGCCCAGCGCGTGCTGGGCGTGGCGCAGTTCCTCGGCAGCGAGTTCGCCGGCGCGGCTGCGGGCAAGCACGCTGGAAGTCTGGTCCAGATGTGAGCGGACCTGCTCAAGGGCCAGCACATGACGGCGCCGGGCGCTGAACGCACCTTCTCCGCTGCCGGCGCCGGCAAGCTGCCTGAGGTAGTCGCGCAGGTCGTCGAGACCGGCGCCGGTACGGGCCGATGTCCAGAGCCAGTGGATACCGTCTCGGAGTACGTGCCGGGGCGATTCGTCGTCGAGGTCGATCTTGTTGACCAGGACGAGGTGCTCGACGCTGGCAGGCAGGTTTTCGAGCAGGTGGAGGTCGGCGCTTGCGTGCCGCGCCGTGGTGACCAGCAAGGCAACGTCGGCGCGCGCAAGCTCGCCATGGGCACGGCGCACGCCTTCGCGTTCGACTTCGTCCTCGGTGTCTCGCAGGCCGGCGGTGTCGGCCAGCTCCAGCGCGATGCCATCCAGGTTGAGGTTCTCGCGCAGCACGTCGCGGGTGGTGCCGGCGGCCGCGTTCACGATGGCGCGGTCGCTGCCGGCCAATGCATTCAGCAGGCTGGACTTGCCGGCGTTGGGGCGGCCCACGATGGCCACCTTGAGGCCATCGTTGAGACGTACGCCCCGTTGCGCCTCACGCAGGAGTTCGGCCAGTTCCGCACGCAGGCTTTCGAGTCGTGCCGTGATGGCCGGGTCGGCGAGAAAGTCGATCTCTTCTTCGGGGAAATCGATCGCTGCTTCAATGTGCACGCGCAGTGCGATCAGCCCCTGCAGCAGCGAATCCACCTTGCGCGAGAACGCTCCTTCCATCGACTGCAGGGCCGCCCGCGCGCCGGCGTGCGAGCGGGCGGCAATCAGGTCGGCGACGGCTTCGGCCTGGGCCAAGTCGAGCTTGCCGTTCAAGAACGCGCGCTCGGTGAATTCGCCGGGGTGGGCCAGCCGGGCACCGAGTTCGCAGCAGCGGCGCAGCAGCAGGTCGAGCAGCACGGTGCTGCCATGGCCTTGCAGTTCCAGCGCGTGTTCGCCGGTGTACGAAGCGGGGGCGGGGAAGTGCAGCAGCAGGCCGCGGTCGATCAGTTCGCCCGCCTTGTCGCGGAACGCCGCGAAATGGGCGTGGCGCGGCTGCGGCGTGCGCCCGAGCAGGGTTCGCGCGATGGCCGGCGCGGCAGGACCGGACACACGCACCACGCCAATACCGGCCGCGCCGGGAGCGCTGGCGATAGCGACGATGGTATCGGCGGCATGGTCCGGCATGGCGGGACTCTAAACGAAAGCAGCCGCGACCGGTTACGGTGGCGGCTGCTTGTGGACTTGCTGGTTCACCGGCGCGCTCAGTCGGTGGTGAGCGGCGCCGCGCGATCGATGTGATGGGTCACCCACCACTGCTGGCCGAGGCCCACCAGTCCGTTGACCGCGTAGTAAAGGCAGAGGCCGGCCGGGAAGAAGGCGAACATCACCGTGAACAGCAACGGCATCACCTTCATCATCTTCGCCTGGGTCGGATCCATGCCGGCAGCGGCGGGATTCAGCCACTGCGTGCCGAGCATCACGATCGCGTAGATGATCGGCAGGATGTACAGCGGATCGGGCGCGCTCAGGTCGGGAATCCACAGGAACGGCGCGTGGCGCAGCTCCAGGCTGTACTCGAGCACGAAGAACAGGCCGTAGAAAACCGGCATGGTGATCAGCACCGGCAGGCAGCCGCCCATCGGGTTGACCTTCTCCTTCTTGTACAGCTCCATGGTGGCCTGCTGCATCTTCTGCTTGTCGTCGCCGTAACGCTCCTTCAGCGCCTGGATGCGCGGCGCCAGCTTGCGCATGCGCGCGCTGGAGCGGTA
>DATNGL010000225.1:0-7590 GCA_035605895.1 Rhodanobacter sp. | reverse complement strand
CCTCGGCCAGCCGGGGCCAGCCCGTGATCGGGTTCGGTGTCGGCCGCAAGCCGAATGCATGCCCCCCATGTGCATACAGATGCATCTCCGCCGGCACATGCGCCTTTGCCAGCGCGGTGTAGTAGACCAGCGACTGGTTCACGCCATCGACGTAGTCGTCTTCCGCCTGTACCAGAAAAGTGGGGGGCGTCTTGCCGGACACCGGTACATCGGGATTCAACTTGCCGTCACCCCTGGTGAGATGCCCCGGATAAATCGGCATGGCGAAATCCGGGTGCGCACTCTCCTTGTCGGCCGCATCCGCCGGCGCATACAGGTGTCGATCGAAGTTCGTGCTGATCTCCGCCACCAGGAATCCGCCCGCCGAGAAACCCAGCACGCCTATCTTGTGCGGATCGACATGCCACTGCGCCGCATGAAAGCGCACCAGCCGCATCGTTCGCTGCACGTCCTGCAGCGATGGCACCGATAGCGCAAAGTTGTGCGGACGGCAGTCGCATTTCCAGTCGTAGGGCTTGCTTGGCACCCGATACTTCAACAACACGCAGGTGATGCCATTGGACGTCAGCCAGTCGCAGGCCTCGGTGCCTTCCAGATCGATGGCCAGTATCTCGAACCCGCCACCCGGAATCACGACAACGGCGGCTCCCGTATTTTTCCCGGTGGGCGCATACACCGTCATCGTCGGCCGGGCCACATTGGTCACCGCGGTCACCGGCTTGCCGGCCAGCAACTTGTCGCTCACCGTCGCGGTTTCCGGACCGGGAACCGGTTGCGGAGCAGGCGCCGCCCCGGGCCATATCGGTACCTGCGCATGCCCGTCAGCCGGCTGCCATACCGCCGTTTTCGCCTGCGCGCCTGCGCTTGCCAGCAACAACCCCAAGGCAACTACCCAAAGCTTCATGACAATCCCCCGTCGTGGCACCCGGCCAGCGCTCCACGTTGGAAACAGCACATCGAATGAAACACCTCTCGCCGATCCTGCGCGCCGCATCGGTCCTGCCACGGTCATCGGCATGCCTTTTTTCTGACATCGTGCCAGACAGCTTGTCGCCTGCTCATGGCCGACCCGGACCGGATCGCGAGGGAAAATCTGCAGGGGGACATGCACGATCAAGCCAGACAGAATCTTCGTGCCAGCAGCAGACGAGGGAAATGGCGAACGACGATCCTGCCCCCGCGTGGGGATCCCTGGGTGATCTTCGCCTGGCTGATTCCGTCCTTCGTGCAGCGCAGAACTGGGGGCATCGAATCGATGTACGCGCAGCTGCCCCTCCTATTCCGCACACCGATTGCTCGACCCGGAGGCCTACTATCCGTCTGAAACGATCGCCCTGGGGAGCGAACCCGGCGGTCTGCAAGTGGCCGATCTCTGCCGGTTGCGCCCTACGGCAAATCCACGTGACTCATGCGGCCAAGCCGGCAGGAACATGTGGCTCGCAAACTTTGATGGACATCGCGCGCAAACTCAAACGAGGAGCGTAACAATTCACGGCTGAAGCGCCGGGCGCCGCAAGTCCGCTTTCCCTGTCACCGTCGTCACAAGATTGCTGCCGATGGTCAGGCACTGGTCCGCGATCGCCGCCACGCCGGGCCGATGCGATACGACGATCAGGATGGTCTGCGGCAGGCGTCGCTTCATGGCGGAGAGAACCACGATCTCGGAGGTGGTGTCGAGCGCGCTGGTGGCCTCGTCCAGCAGGGCCAGGAACGGCTGGCGCAGGATGACCTGGGCCAGCAGCAGCCGCTGCAGTTCACCGCCGGAGAGGCGGCTCGACGAACTGTGCAGCGTCGTATCCAGGCCGTGCGGCGAATCCGCCAGCCGCTTGTCGAGGCCGACGTCCGCCAGCGCGCCGCGCAGCATCTCGTCGGTGGCTTCCGGCGCAGCCCACAACAGGCACTCGCGCACGGAATGCTGCCAGGGCCGGACGTTCTGGCTGACGTAGGCGCCATGCCGCACGAGTCCGCGGTACTCGTCAAAGTCGATCGACCGTTCGCCTGCGTGTGCCGCAAAAGTCACCGGCGTCATCATGCCGGCCAGAACGTCGACCAGACTGCTCTTGCCGATGCCGGAGTCGCCGGAAACCAAAGTCAGTTCGCCGGGCAGCAGCACCAGGTCGCCCACATCGAGGCCGCAGGCTGGCGGTATCAGCCGCACCCGCTCGATATGCAGCGCGCCAGCGGAAGCCCTCGCGTGCGATGGCGCCGCGGAAGGCCGGGCCGAATCCAGATGCATGTAGCGCTGCCACAGTTCGAAGGCCGGCGCCGCCGAACGCAGTTGCTGGAAACTCTGCCGGGTCGATACCAGATAAGGCAGCAGGCGCCCGAGCAACAGGCACACCGCGATCAGCGACGACTGGTCGATGCCGTGCCAGCGATGGGCGAGCACGAACAGCGCCGCGATACCCGCTGCCGCCAGCAGCTCCAGCATCAGCCGTCCGGAAGCCACCAGCTCCAGTTGACGCCGGTAGCCGTGGCACAACCGCGCGGAAATGGCGCCGTAACTTTCCTTCTCCACGGCCTCCTTGCCGAACGAGCGGACGTGGCGCAGGCGTCGCGGAAAATCCTCGCTGTGCCAGAACAGCCGCGTCATGTCGACGACGTACTGGCGGCCGACCAGCGATTGCTCGCGGCCATAGGCACGCGACGCCAGCAGCCCCAGACCTGCGAGCAACGGCGCCGCCAGCATCAGGGGTGGCGATACCCAGAACGCGAAACCGAGACTGACGGCGGCGGTGACGCCGGCGATCAGCAATTGCTGCAGGGCGCTGAAACCCTGCACGATGAGCTCGACGTTGTGGGTGAGGACGTTGGCGATTTCCGCCGACGTCGAATCTGCCAGTGACGTCAAGGGTGCGTCGACCAGGCGCGCATGCACGCGACGGCGCAGGCTCATGCCGTAACGACCCACCAGCCGCGCCCCCAGCCGCGCCGCCTGCCAGCGCAGCAGGGCAAACGCAACCATCGCCGTGGCGAAGATGGCCGCCTGCATTTCAACGCTGCGGCCTGCGTCGAACAGCATGTTGCCGAACGGCAGCGTATGTCCCGGCTGGACCAGCGGCACCAGCAGCACCGCCGCGAGACTGCCGGCAAACGCCGCACCCAGCGACAGCACGACATACGCCGCCGTTTCCGCCAGCTCGGCGGCGCTGAGTGTGCGCATCAGCGAACGCAGCAGGTCGTGTACCCGGTCCGATGCCGGCGAGGGCTCACCCGGCATCTTTACGAGCCCGCACCGCTGATCGACGGCATCGGCCGCGGCTTCGTTGGCACTTCATGGCGAGTCAGAACGGCGCTACTCCGGGCAGGCTTTCCCATCTCGGTAAGTGCGGCCGGCACGGGAAAAGGTTGCGCGACGCCGCCGCGCTGCCTGGGCCGGAGCGGGTTACGGCGTCTTGCCGGCCTGCAAGCCTTGCACGATGGCCAGCGACCGTTTCACGTGCTCGTCCGGGCGCAGATGATCGGTCTCCGAGGAAAGCGTGGCGACGATCTTGCCGTGGCTGTCGATCACGAAGGTGGTGCGGGGGATGAAGGCATGATCGATCGCCACGCCGCGCACGTCGTTCATGCCCGGCTGCGCCGCGACGGCCTTCAGGTCGTAGGAAAGCGCGACCTTGACGTCGGCATCGGAGGCGACCGGAAACTTGCCCGCGCAGTATTTCGGATCCGCCGAAAAGGCATCGAGGCGCTCGATGCTGTCGGCCGACACGCCGATGATGGTTGCGCCGGCCGCATCGAACTTGTCGCGGTTGACCGCAAAGGTATGCGCTTCCAGATCGCAGCCCCCCGTATAGGCCGACGGGTAGAAGTACACCACCACCGGCCCCTTCTTCAGGGCGTCGGCGAGGGAGAAGGTGAATTCCTTGCCGGCCTGGCTGGCCTGGGCCGTGAATGCCGGTGCCGTGGCGCCGGGCCCGAGTGCGGCAAAGGCCGGCACCGCCGAAGTCAGCGCGATCAGCGCACCCAGTGCCATCGATCCTGCAAGACGCTTGTTCATTTTTGCGATCCTCGTGAAGTGACCCTTCCCAGTGTGGCACCGGACGCCGTCGACGGCATCATCCCAGAAGCCGGCGCAACGCGGTGGCGGCATCCCGCGGATGACGCCCTCGGTGTAGCTGATGAACACCCAGCTGCATCATCCGTTGTTCGAAGCGATGCCAACCGGGCTGCCCGGACGCATACGCCTGATCGGCGCGCAGCCTGTGGGCGATTTCGTGCGGCGGGATAGTGCTCAGCAGGACATCGGGATCATCGGCCGGCTGGGCGGAAACAAACGCCGCGCCGACCAGCGCCAGCGGAACCGCCGCGAGCCGGCCACGACCCTGTCGCAAATCGGCTTCGAACTTCTCGACGCCACTGCGGCGGCGGATGATCGGCGCTTCGTTGATCCAGCGCCGGGTTGCATCGTCGTCGACGAACCGCAGCGCATCGGCCTGCACATGCAGGTAATTGGCGACGCCGGTGGCGAGCATGTTTTCCGGTTGCACGAAGACGGCATCCTCGGCGAGAAAGTCCATGCCCTGCAGCAGGCTGTGCAAGGCCAGCGTCGATTTGCCCGAGCCGCTGGTCCCCAATAGCAGGATGCCGCGCCCCTGCGCGCCGACGCAGGCGCCATGCAAGGGAACCAGGCCCAGGCCGCGCGTCGCCAGGGTGAAGACGGCAAATTCGATGAGTTCGTAGCGCAGGTGGTAGGGATGACCGAGCATGTCTTCCGACGCCACCACCAGGGCGCGGCGCTGTTCGGGCGCCAGCACCACATAGTTCGATGCGTCCATCACGCCGCAGAGCAGGCCCGCACCGGATTGCACCCGCACCGGTGGCGGTTCGGCGCGGCCCGGTGAAACCTGGCGCGGCAACAGGCGCAGTTCGATGCGGAATTCCGGCGCAGCCCCCGGCAGATGGTGTGACGGCAGGCCGGCGTAAGCGGCCTCGACCAGGTCCAGCAGTGCCTCGCTGGTGCTTTCGAAGCGGAAGCATCCGCCCAGGATCCGCCGGCGCACCGAGTGGCGGCGATCCGCGGGCCGCTCGCAAAAAGGGTCTGCGCCGGCATCCTGGGCGCCAGCGCAGAAATCGGAGCCATCGTCGTCGATCAAGGTTTCAGCCGTCTGATTGCCAGATGCCGCACTGCGCGGATACGGATGGGTTGGCATGTAAGTGCCGCTTCTGCAGGGAAAGGTTGCGTCGATGGCGGTTTGCCGCGCACGGCAACCGGATATTTCCCGCGCAAGGCAACCGAAGCAGCTCGCCGGGGCACTCACGCCCAGTCAACGTTGATCGCTGGAGCCGGCACGCCGGTCCGGTGCCGATGCGCTGGCGCAGTGTGCCCCGCGGCTTACGAGATCCTTTGCGATGCTGAATATCCAGGTTGGCCACTCCTACTTCCTGAGTTACGACCGGAAGCAGTGGGAGCGCGGCAAGCCCTATCCCCCGCTCGCCACGATCCAGGTCGCCGCGCTGCTGCGGGAAATGGGACACGCCGCCAGCCTGTTCGACGCGATGCTGGCCGACGGCGTCGAGGACTATCAGGCATCGCTGCAAGCCGCACGCCCGGACGTGGTGGTGATCTACGAGGACAACTTCAACTATCTGACCAAGATGTGTCTCGGCCGCATGCGCGAAGCGGCCTGCCAGATGATCGCCGAGGCACGCGCGCACGGCGCACGGGTGATCGTTGCGGGCTCCGACGCATCCGACCATCCGGATGCCTTTCTCGCGGCAGGCGCCGATGCCGTGCTGATCGGCGAAGGCATCGCGGCGCTGGTCGAATTGATCGAACGACTGGAGCGCGATCCGGAAATCGCCACCGCGCACTGGACATCCGGTTTGGCCGGTGTCGCGACGCTGGTGGATGGACAGACGCAGCTGATACGCCTGGGCGCACAGGCGCCGGATCCGCGACTGGCCGGCCGGCCGGCGTGGGATCTGGTCGATATCGAACGCTATCGCACGATGTGGAACGAACGACACGGCTACTTCAGCCTCAACATGGCGGCGTCGCGCGGCTGTCCGTTCCGCTGCAACTGGTGTGCCAAGCCGATCTGGGGCAACCACTACAAGCAACGCGGCCCGCAGGACATCGCGGCGGAAATGACCTACCTGAAACAGACGTTCCGGCCCGACCACATCTGGCTGGCCGACGACATCTTCGGCTTCCACGTCGACTGGGTCACGGAGTTCGCCGCGCACCTGCGCGCCGCCGATGGCTCGGTGCCATTCACCATCCAGACCCGCGCCGACCTGATCAGCGAGCGCATGGCCAGCGCGCTCGAGCAGGCCGGCTGCGCGGAAGCCTGGATCGGTGCGGAGAGCGGCAGCCAGCGCGTGCTGGACGCGATGACCAAGGGCACCAAGGTCGCGAGCCTGATCGCCGCCCGCATGCGGCTGGGCGAGCACGGCATTCGCGTGGGCTTCTTCATCCAGCTCGGCTATCTGGGCGAGCAACTGGCCGATCTGCTGGCCACCCGCGAACTGGTCGCCCAGGCCGCACCGGACGACATCGGCGTCAGCGTTTCCTATCCGCTGCCCGGCACGAAATTCTACGAGCGGGTCAAGGCTCAACTCGGAGCAAAAACGAACTGGCGGGACAGCGGCGACCTGGCGATGATGTTCCGCGGCGCCTACGACTCGGACTTCTATCGCCGCGTGCGCGACCTGCTGCACGAGCAGGTCACCCTGCAGCAGGCGAAGGCCGCCATGGAACCGGAGCGTTACCGCCAGGACGACGCGGCGCTCGATGCGCGCTGGAATGCGTTGATCGCCTGCGAGCAGGCACACCGCAACGAAGACGCCACCGCGCCGCCCGCGACGAAGCAGGACCATCCCAAGGCGCTGCGCCATGCTGCCACCGCTCAAAACCGTTAGGGACGGCTTGCGCCGCACCACCGAAGCGCTGGCCACCGAGCTGGTGCGGCCGGGCAGCGCAACGCCGGAATGGAGCGATCTCGAATGGCGGCTGGCCGCGGCTGCCGCCGCCGCACATGGCGTGTCGCCGCTGCTGTGCAAATCTTCGCGTTGGCAACACCCGCCATGGAGAAAATTCATCGAGAGCCAGCGCGAGCACGTCGAGCTTCGCCACCGACGCATCGCGTCACTGCTGGAACGCATCGACGCCGGCGCACGCGCCACCGGGCTGGCCATCGTTGCCCTGAAAGGTTCCGCGTTGCACGCGATGGGCATCTACGTGCCGGGCGAGCGCCCGATGGCCGACATCGACCTGCTGGTCCGCGAGCACGATGCCGGGCCGGCGATCAGGTTGCTGCAGGAGCTCGGCTATGTGGAGTCGTTCGTCGCGTGGAAGCATCGGGTCTTCAAGCCCGCGACGGGCCAGCCCGCTGCGGGGCTGGGCGAGCATCGCGACACGCCGGTCAATATCGAGCTGCATACGCGCATCCAGGAGCGGCTGCCTGTCTCGGCGATCGACATCACCGGGCGGATTTATCCGCGTGAGCCTGTGCCCGGCCTGAATCCGTATCCGTCGAGCGGCGCCTTGATGAATCATCTGCTGCTGCACGCGGCGGGCAACATCTGTGGCCGCAGCCTGCGCCTGTTGCATCTGAACGACATCGCGCTGCTGGCCACGCGCATGAGCGC
>DATNGL010000224.1:0-3193 GCA_035605895.1 Rhodanobacter sp. | reverse complement strand
CGCAACTTGCAGAACACGGTGGCGCTCTCGATGCCTCGAAAAGCGAGCTTGTTGAGCTTTCCGAACAACGCACTCCGGCTGATTTCCGCCATGTCGATGATCCTCTGTGGTAAATGTCGATCCAGGTGTGATGGTGCGAATTCGATCCAGGCCTCAGAATCTGTTTCCCGCGCGACAGTCAATCCGACGGTCGCCTATCCGACCGGCTTCAATACAACCTGGTCGGCGTCGATGTCCTGCTGCGGAGAGCCCATCCAGGTGGTCAGGCCCATTCTTCCGTTCTGTCCCAGTCGCGTTGCCGGCACGTCGGCCCTTTTCAGCACCAATTGGACGTCCCAGGCCTTTTCCTCGCCAATATAGGTCTTGACCGCCGCGACCAGCTGGCTGAGGGCCTCGCCACCGGGCAGGAAATTGTTGAACTCGGTGCGGCTGAGCGGGCCCAGCCGCAGGCGAAAACGCTGCTGGCTGCCCCATACATACTGGCCGGTGACCGTGGTGAGCCCGAGGGACGCCACCTCACCCGAGGCGCCCAGTCGGAGGAACGAGCTGGGCGGCAGGCGCATCCACTCGGCGACGAATTCGACGATGCCCACCGGGATGCGGAAGAATCGTTCCAGCAAGCCCTTGAGTCCCTCGGCATTGCGCGCCTGTTGCAGCAGGCGACCGGCAAAGAAGCGCTTGAACTGGTCCGGCAGTGCATCGCGGTTGCCCAGGTCCGGTGTGGCCAGGCCCACCAACGCCCCCAGGTAAAGCTGGAATCGATCCTCGTCGGGACGATCCATCTGCACGGTCGGCTGCGCGTCGGCCCAACTGCGGTAGAACAGGCTCATCATGCGGTGATGGAAAATGTCGGCGAACGCACGGAAGGTGCGGTCCTTGGCATTCAACTCGCGGTCGATGGCGTATTCGGTCAGGTGCAGCGGCAACGGTGCGTTCGGACCGAACAGCCCGAAGAAAAGGCCATGCAGCCGCGCCGGCCTGCCGCCGCCACCGGGCTGATAACGGTCGACCGTTTTCGGGGCAAACGACAACGAAGGGGTCTGGCCAAGCCGCACGAAATCGTCGCTGGTCTTGGCCGAATGCCCCAAGCGCGGTCGCTCGGGAAATGCGCACTCCAACCGCCGGATCGCTTCGAAGAATTCGAAGGTCTCGGGGTGGTCGCGCAGCGCGTTTTCCAGCGCTACAGCGTCTGCCGTGTTCCCAGCCGGGCGGGCCATCGTGCGACCTCATTGCGTTCCAGCGTACGCAGAACGGTTTCAGTGAAGGAATTGACGGATACATAGCGGGCGAAGAACTGCTGCATCACGGCGCCGAGCAGGAAGGCACCGGTGCCCTCGAACGCGCCATCGTCGCAGGTCAGGGTGATCTCCAGGCCACGACCAAAGGTGATCGGACCCGGCAACGGAATGCGTCGCACGATCGGCTGCGAGCTCACCGCCTTGACACCCTCGACCTGGCGCAGCGCGCTGGAGTCGAACTGGTCGCAGTACAGCGTCAGCATCTCGCGCAGCGCTGCCGCACCTTCCCCCGCGTTGTTCTCCATCAGCGACACGTAGTTCAGCTGCAAGTGGCTCAGCAGGCGCCATGCGGTCTCGCCGGTGGCCACCGACGCACGTGGTTTGGTGGGGCCGGCGACGCAGCGGATCGACTCCACCGGTGCGCCCGTTTCCAGGGTGAAATCGGTCTTGGACTTGCCCACGGGCATCTGCAGCGGCAGGTCGCGGTTGGTGCACATGAGTTGCATGCCGATCTGGCGCAGTTCGGTGGAGTAAGGCGCCTCGCTGGAATCGACCAGCGAAATGAGCATCTCGTTGCCGACATAACTGGAACGCGCGCCCTGGCGCTTCTGGCGCGACGAAAGCAGACGTGGTTCGCGACGGATCGTGTAATAGGCGGAATGCTGGCTGTGCCAGGTGCGCTCGTCGCAGCCGTAGAACGGAAGGAATCGCTGTTCGGGCTCCTGCCGATCGCCGAAGCCTTCCACGTTGCCGATGCTGTGCACCTCGAAATCCATCGGCCGCGTGCGATCGCCAAGAATGTGGTACTCGGTCACGCCCTGCTGCAGGTGGATGCGGTCTGCACGACGCGGAAACAGGTTGATCGCCGGGGTGCAGAACAGGCGGAAGTTGTTCGCGTCGACGGCATTGTGCAAGCTCGCCACGCTGCGATCGAACAGCACGACGATCTCGAACTCGTTGCCCCTGGAGCGCGCCAGCAGGGGCTTCAGGTCGGTGAACTCGGCGAACAGGAACCGCTCGGGGCAGGCAAAGTATTCCTGCAGCAGGCGATAGCCACTGAACGAACGGCCGGAGTACGGGATCAGCGCCTCGCTGTCGTCGAAGCCCCGGCGGTTGATCCGGCTGGCGTCATGGAGCTGGCTGATCTCGCCGTTGGCACCCTGCGCACGCACGACATAGCAAAGCGCGTTGCCCAGCAGTTGCTCGTACAGACGCTTGGGCAATTCATCCGCGCCGGCGATGAACACCGGCAGTTTGTCCAGCGCCAGCATATTGGCCTGGGCACCCGCGGTAACCCGGAACTTCAGGCGCAGGCCGGCACGCACCGGCTTGCCGGCGGGCAGCACCACGCCGGCCGCGGCGATCGCCGCCGGCGTTTCCAGGTATTTCGCGTCGGTCAGCTCGAGCGGCCACAAGGTGACGTCGTGGGCCGTGCGATATTCGCAGGCGGTGCGATCGTCCTTGCCGATCAGGCTGCGCAAGGCGGTGTGCCGCGCCACGGTGTGGCCGGCAAGCAGCCCGCTTTCCTTCAGGTCGGGCTGCATCTGCACCACGGCCATCGAAGGCACCGGCGCCAGGTAATGCGGGTAGATCATTTCCAGCAGGTGCTGGGTGAACACCGGGTACTGGGCATCGAGCTTCAACTGGACGCGCGCCGCCAGGAAGGCGAAGCCCTCCAGCAGGCGTTCGACATAGGGATCGGCGCATTCGAAGCCTTCCAAGCCAAGCCGACCGGCGATCTTCGGGTACTCGCGCGCGAACTCGCCGCCCATCTCGCGGACGTGTTGCAGCTCCCGGTTGTAGTAGCGCAGCAATCGCGGATCCATGGGCAATCAGCCGAAGCCCTCCGATACCTTGAAGCTGCCGGTTTCCAGGTCCACCTCGGTCTTCAGGTAGAGGTTCAGGGGAATCGGCTGCGCCCACATCTCCGACTCGATGTTGAAGATCAGCGCCTG
>DATNGL010000223.1:0-2087 GCA_035605895.1 Rhodanobacter sp. | reverse complement strand
CGTAAGCGTGCGCCGAAGCCACCTATCCAGCGATCATCACCTATGCCAGCGGCAGCAGGCTGTCGATGTCGCGGTCCTTGGTGGTGGGTAGCCGGGTGAGGACCTCGGTGAGCCAGGCGTGAGGTTCGAGGCCATTGGCCTTGGCGGTGGTGAGGAGGCTCATGATCGCGGCGGCCCGCCGGCCGGCGGTTTCGGAGCCCGCGAAGAGCCAGTTCTTGCGACCGACGGCGATGGGGCGGATGGCGTTCTCGATGGGGTTGTTGTCGATCGGCCAGGCGCCGTCGTCGAGCAGGCGCACCAGCGCCTCCCAGCGTCGGCGGGTGTAGTCGACGGCTCGGCGCAGGCCGCTGTTGCCCAGTGCCTTGGGTTGAAGCTCATCCAGCCAGTGTTTGAAGGCGTCCAGCCGGGGCGCGAGGTGGTTTTGTCGCTCACGCAGACGGGTGGCGTCATCGAGGTCGCGCAGTTTCGCCTCGATGGCGTACAGCTCGCCGATGCGTTCGATCGCTTCCCTGGCCAGCGGGCTGCCGCTGGCCTTGTGCGCATCGACGAAGGTGCGCCGGGCATGGGCCCAGCAGGCCAGCTCGGTGACGCCGGCGGCAAACAGCGCCTTGTAGCCGCTGTAGTCGTCGACCATCAGCGCCCCCTGCCAGCCATCGAGGAAGGCGGCAGCATGCTTGCCGGCACGGCTGGCGCAGTAGTCGAAGATCACGATGGGCTGCGCGCCGGGGCGGCGGTAGGCAAACAGGTAAGCCCGCCGGGTCTGGCCGGCACCGGGATCGAGCTGGGCGACCGGAGTTTCGTCGGCGTGCAGCACCGTCGACTGCAGCAATCGCGTGCGCAACACGTCCACCAGCGGCTGCAGCGCCACGCCCACGGCACCGATCCACTCGGCCAGGGTCGTACGCGACAGCGTGATGCCGGCGCGGGCGAAGATCGTCTCCTGCCGGTACAGCGGCAGATGGTCGGTGTACTTCTGGATCGCGACCTGGGCCAGCAGGCCCGGCGCGGCGAGACCGCGATCGAGGATGGCCGGGGCCACCGGCTCGGCCACGATCGTTTCGCAATGCCTGCAGGCGTATTGCGGATGGACATCCCGGCGCACGAAGAAGCGCATCGGCTTCACGTCCAGCTTCTCGCTGACGTGCTCGCCGATCTTCACCAGCGCCGCGCCACAGGTGGCGCAATCGCACGAGGCGGGTTCGTGGATCGTCTCGATCCGCGGCAGCTCCGGCGGCAACGGGCGGCGAGCCGGCGTGGACACGGTGCGGACCACCGGCTTGGCCGGTTCGCGCAAGGCTTCCAGCTCGGTCTCCAATGCGGCGATATCCGCCGCCATCGCCTCATCGAACAGCTCGCGCTGGGCCGGGTCCATGCGCTCGGATTTGGCCGCGAACTGCAGGCGGCGCAGCCGCGCGATCTCGTGCGTGAGCTGGCTGATCTTCGCGTCCTTGAACGCGATGGCGTGGTCACGCCGGGCGATGGCTTGCTCGTAATCGGTAATGGCGTGGTCGCGCTGGGCGATGGTTTGTTCGTGGACGGCGATTTGCGCCTGCTGCTCCAGCACCATCGCGCGCAGCGTTTGGACGTCCGAAATGGCGTTGAGCGCTGCGCGATCCATGGTCACGCAGCGTAACGGTTCACACCTGCTTTTCAAGAGGCAGCGACGCACTCAATCGCTGCCAGTCCACTCCGGCGCAAAGCCAGCGGAACTGCTTGCGCGTCAGTGACGCCATCGGCTCCAGCGCCGACACCCAGCAGAACCGTCCTTCATGCAATCGACGCGTCGCCAACCACACGCCCTGGGCATCCACCTTCAGCACCTTGATCCGGTTCGAACGCCGATTGCGGAATACGAAGGCACTGCCATCGAGCGGACGGCAGCCCAGCGTCTCGCGCACCTCCACCAGCAATCGCTCCGCACCGCAGCGAAAATCCACGGGCGCGCCCACCACCCAGTACATGCCGTCCTTCGACCCTGCCCAACCACATGCCACCTCGATACCGACCATCGCCCTGCCTCCGGACCAAAGAGGGCTATGGCAACGGCTTGCCCATACCGAGGAAAGGTGGCTTCGGCGGACGCTTAC
>DATNGL010000222.1:0-3945 GCA_035605895.1 Rhodanobacter sp. | reverse complement strand
CACGATCTTCTGGGTGGCGATGCCGGCATGGTCGGTGCCGACCTGCCACAGCGTGTTCATGCCGCGCATGCGCTGGTAGCGCACCAGCATGTCCATCACCGTCTGCTGGAACGCATGCCCCATGTGCAGCGTGCCGGTGACATTCGGCGGCGGCAGCAGGATGCAGTACGGCTCGCCCTTGCCCGATGGCTGGAACGCACCGCTGGCTTCCCAGCGCGCGTACCACTTCGACTCGATCTGGGCGGGTTCGAAACTCTTTTCCATCGGGGTTGGGCTCGGTGGCGCGCAGGGCGCGCGCTTTGTCATAAGAGGGAGGCGCTGATTGTACGGGGCCAAGGCTGCGCTGCCAAAAACGATGACCCAATTGACGCCCGTATCCAAAGGGATACAATATTGTGGTGAACACATTCCATCGCACGGCAGCGTTCGATACTTGGCTTTCGGCGCTCAAGGACGGTATCGGCAAGGCGCGCATTGCGCAGCGCATTCGCGCGGCGGAGTTGGGCCACTTCGGCGACACCAAGCCGGTAGGCGAGGGCGTTTCCGAAATGCGGATACACGTTGGCCCAGGATATCGCGTGTATTACATGCGGATCGGCAGCGTGGTCTATCTGTTACTGGCTGGCGGCAGCAAAACCAGTCAGCGACACGACATCAAGCAAGCACTGGATATGGCTCGCGCACTGAAGGAGTAACCCCATGAAAACCGTCAAAGCCAACCCTGCAGCGCTGAAAGCCCTGGGCGTCAAACCCTTCGATGCCGCCGATTATCTCGACAGCGACGAAGCCGTCGCCGAGTACCTGACCGCAGCGCTGGAAGATCCCGACCCCGATTTGTTCCTCACCGCCATCAAGGACGTCGCCCGCGCCCGCGGCATGGCCCAGCTGGCGCGGGACACGGGGCTTGGCCGCGAAAGCCTGTACAAGGCACTTTCAGCGGGTGCCAAGCCACGCTACGACACCGTGCTGAAAGTGCTCAGCGCGTTGGGTGTGCGTCTGCAGGCTGTTGCGGCGTAAGCACAGAATGCAAGGACAATGCAGACTGGGAAAGGCGCTACAGCAACTCGATCCCGAACCGCCGTACCAGCAACGCGAACAGCCAGAAACACACCACGGTAATCACCACGCAGGCGAGCAGCGTCGGCCAGAAGCCGAGACGCGGCAGCAGCAGGGGAAAGGCCAGGAACATCGGCAGCGTCGGCACCACGTACCAGAACGTGTACCAGGCGTGGTTGGCGATCTTCACCTGCGGCTGGCGCTCGACATATAGCCAGATCAGCGCCAGCACGGTGACCAGCGGCAGCGCGGCGAGCAGGCCGCCGAGGCGGTCGCTGCGCTTGGCGACTTCGGAGACGAGCACGACGACGGCCGCGGTGATCAGGTACTTGGTGACGAGCCATCCCATCGGTCGATTCCCTGGAGCGTTGCTCAACTGTCGTGCAGAAGGCACCCGTACAGGTGCATTTTGTCCATCCGCATTTTACAGGCGCGGGATCGACTTCCGGGGTGGTGTCGCAGCCGAGGTTGAACGCGTGGCCCGGATGGTTGCCGCAGCGGTGACTCGGGCACCGAAGGCGCACGAAAGCTCTTGAGCTCTTTTTCCGAAAAGGGCAACGGCCAAAGCCGCCGCTCCAGGGGAAGACTCACGCTCCCAGCGCCAACCGCGCGCCCAGATCGAGCAGCGGCGCGGCGATCAGGATGCGCGCCAGCAGCAGCACGATCATCACCGCCATCGGGCCGAAGTCGATCTGGCCGAACACCAGCTTGCCATCGAGTGGCCGCAGCAGCGGGGCGACGATGCTGCCGGCCAGGCGCAGCACCGGCTGGCGGCGATCCACCGCAAACATGCTGAGCAGCGACCAGCCGAAGATCACCACGATGTAGAACAGCAGGGTGAAATCGAGCAGCTCGGCCAGCGACAACACCAGCAGGCCCGGCACCGCCGGTATCATCCCGACCAGCGCGAACAGCAGCAAGCGCTTGAGCAGCATCACCAGCCACGCCAGCAGCAGGCCGGCCAGGTTGATCCGGCGCCAGTTCGGCAGCACGCGCCGGATCGGCGCCAGCACCGGATTGGTGGTGCGATAGAGGAACTGGCTCAGTGGATTGTTGAAGTCCGCGCGGCAGGCCTCGGCCAGCACGCGCAGGAGCAGGATGACGACCACGGCATCGAAGGCCAGGTCGATCAGCAAGGACAGCGCCTGCAGCAGATAACTCACGGCTGCTTGTCCAGTTCGGCGGCCAGCTCCACACCGCGCCGGGTGGCGGCGGCGACCGCGCGGGCCACGATGCGTGGCAGCCCGTCGGCGCTGAAGCTCTCCAGTGCAGCCTGGGTGGTGCCGTTCGGTGAGGTGACACGCTGGCGCAGCACGGCGGGATCCTCGCCACTGTCGGTCAACATGCGCCCGGCGCCGAAGCAGGTCTGCGCAGCCAGTGCACGGGCGGTGTCGCGCGGCAGGCCTTGCGCCACGGCGGCATCCTCCAGCGCCTCGACCAGCGCGAAAAAGTACGCCGGCGCCGAACCCGAAATCGCGGTCACCGTGTCCATCAGGGCTTCGTCGTCGATCCAGCGGGTGAGGCCGGCGGCGTCGAGGATGTGCTGGGCCTGCGCTTTCTGCGCCGGGCTGACCCGGTTGTTCGCGCACAGGCCGGTGGCGCCGCTGCCGATCAGCGCCGGCGTGTTCGGCATGCAGCGCACGATCGGCAGGGTGCTTCCGAACCAGCGTTCCAGCTGATCCAGTCGAACACCGGCGGCGATCGAGATCAGCAGCGGCCGGTTGCGTTGCAAGGTGTCGTGCAGTTCGCCATGGATGGCCGGCATCACCTGCGGCTTGACCGCCAGCACGATGACTTCGGCGTCGGCTGCCGCCACCCGGTTGTCGGCGTAGCAGGCCACGCCGAAGTCGCGCCCCAGTGCCTGGCGCCCCTCGGCATTGGGCTCGGCGACGCTGACCGTGGCGGGGGCGACTCCGGTTTTCAGCAGGCCACCGATCAGGCTGCGCGCCATGTTGCCGCCGCCGATGAAGGCTAGTCGTGTCATGCGGGATCCTCGATGGTTCCAACTGCGTACCTTACCGGAATCCCGCCCGGCGGCGCAGACGCGATGGCGAAGTTCGGGGTGCCCCAAGAGCCCCCGACGGTCGCGGGCCAGGGTGGGCTGCATGATTTTCGACCGGACGCACAAACCGGATCGACAGTTTCGGCATGATGCGCGGGAAAGACTGGCCGCACAGCCGGTTGCCCGAGTAGTATCGACGTCGCTGCAGGGGGATTCGGGTTGCTTGTCCGGGGCCATGGCGCGCCGATCGGGCGTCGCATGGCGCCAGCCGGAGGCAATGGCGCCGAACCCCGGATGTGGCATCCGAATTCATGCCATCCAGACGATCGGTTGAGGGGAACGACTTCATGGACATTGCCGAACTGCTTGCCTTCTCGGTGAAGAACAAGGCCTCGGACCTTCACTTGTCGGCCGGCCTGCCGCCGATGATTCGCGTCGACGGCGATGTCCGTCGAATAAACATACCCGCGCTGGAACACAAGCAGGTGCATTCGCTGGTCTACGACATCATGTCGGACAAGCAGCGACGCGATTACGAGGAGTTCCTGGAGACCGACTTCTCGTTCGAGATCCCCGGCCTGGCCCGCTTCCGCGTCAACGCGTTCACCCAGAACCGCGGTGCCGGTGCGGTGTTCCGGACCATTCCGTCCGAAGTGCTGACGCTGGAAGACCTGGGTTGCCCGCGCATCTTCAAGGAGCTGATCGAGCAGCCGCAGGGCCTGATCCTGGTCACCGGCCCGACCGGCTCGGGCAAGTCCACCACGCTGGCGGCGATGGTCGACCACATCAACAAGAACGAATACGGCCACATGCTGACGATCGAGGACCCGATCGAGTTCGTGCACACCTCGCAGAAGTGCCTGGTCAACCAGCGCGAGGTGCACCGC
>DATNGL010000221.1:0-6593 GCA_035605895.1 Rhodanobacter sp. | reverse complement strand
CATGTCGACTGTCGGACAGGCTGACCCGGTTGCGGCCCTCGCGCTTGGCGCGATACAGCGCATCGTCCGCGTCCATCATCAGCTGGCGCAACTCGTAGCCGGAGTTGCCCGCGGTGGCCACGCCGAAGCTGGCTGAAATCGGGATGCCGGGTGCGTCCTCGCCGGCCGAAACCGTCGCAATGGCCACGCGCATCTGGTCGACCCGCAGCAGTACCTGGTCCAGCGTGCACTCGGGCAACAGCATGCCGAACTCCTCGCCGCCGAGACGACCGAACACGTCGGTGGAACGCAGGTACGCCTGGCAGGCGGCCACGGCGCGCTTCAGTACCCGGTCGCCCACCGCATGGCCATGCGTGTCGTTCACCGTCTTGAAGTGATCCAGATCGAGCAGCACCAGGCAGGCATCGCGCTCCGATTTGCGGCAGTACTGCAACTGCCGATCGGCTTCGCCCACGAAATGCTGCCGGTTGAAGATCCCGGTGAGCCCGTCGCGCCGCGCCAGCTTCATGAAGCGCAATTGCGATCGCTTGATGCGATAGGCAACGAAACCGATGAAGGCCAGCAGCAAGAGCAGCAGGATGATCCATAGCCGGCCGGCTTCCACGGCCTTCTTACCGAGCGCCTGCTGCAATTGCAGGATCTTGTTCTGCTTGGCCAGCGTGTCGATCTGAAGCTTCTTCGCCAGCACTTGCTGCTTGACGGTCTGGTAGGCGAGCGCCTTGGCACTGATGGTATTCAGATAGCCCTTGTCCGCCTCCATGTATTTTTCATGCCAGCCAAGCGCAGACGATGTATCGCCTTGCTTCTTGGCGATTTGGTACAGCAGGTCATAAGCTGTAACCAGCGGCTCGGTGTACTCGTTCTTGATGGCGCTATCGATCGCGCTGATCGCGAAGCGTTTCGCCGATGTCGCATCACCCAGTTTCCAGAACGCTCGCGCCAAGGAGGCGTTGAACAAGGAAATCAATGGGGGATAACTGGTTTTCTTTACTCCTGCGTAGCCCTCCTGCAGGAGTTTGATGGCTGCGGCCGGCTTCCCCTGCTGCATATCAAAGTCGGCAGCATAGTTGCGTATCAAGTTCCCGAAAATAGGTTCGACTGCCTTGGAGCAGGCTTCAACACCATCAGCAAACTCGTTCTCCGATCGTAACCTGCCGCTCTTGAAGAGCGCCTCAAGCTTGAAATACCGGCCCTTGCATGCACCTGAGCCGGTCGGGTTCTCGGCAACCAATTTGTCCGCGTAAGCCAAGGCCAGATCGTATTGACCCGCTTCGGAATAGAATTGCGACACTACGCTCAGTGCCGCCCGTCTCGCTTCCTTGTCGGTGACGTTAGGCAATTGATCCACCAGCGGGTTCAGTCGCGCAAAAGCTTCCTCATAGTGGGTCGCAATGCCCAGGATATTGACCGCAGTAAAACCTGCGCGCAGCCGCAAGGTGGCGTCGCCAGACTCGGCGATGACTTGATCGAGCAGGGTTATTGAAGTCTTGTAGTCACCTCGATAGGCAGTCTGAAACGCCTTGAGGTATTCGAGATACAGCCGCTGCTCCGGAGACAGTCTGGCGGCTCCATCGTCCAGTTGCCGCAGCAATGCGACGAACTCGGCATGATTCGATGTCTTGATTTGGTCCGCCTGCTTGAGCAACAGCTCGGGCTGGTTGCCTGTGGGGACGGCTGCAGACACCGTGCCCACGAGCAACCCGACCAACAGCACGCATCCGGTAAAAAATACCCGGAGGAGCCTGCATCGAAAGAACATCTTTCAGCCCACCGATGCCACAACATGAACGGGGGAGTCCAGGGAAATTTCATCTTCCTCTCTGGCCGGCGCCTCTTTCGGCTCATCCTGCTCTTCCTCTTCCTCGGCAGGGCACAATGCGCAACAGACGTTTCCTCCCCCCAGCAACAATTCCAGTTTCCGTTGATCCTTGGCGAGAATCGCCGCTCTGATCTCCGGATCGATCTGCGCCTGCATCAGCGCAAGTTCCACGTCGCCCATGGATGCATGTCGCAATTGCGCGTCCTGCCCCATCCTCTCAACAAAGTCGATCACGTTGGACATAGGTCTCCCCTGATGTTGGTTATTTTGTTGATACACCACGCCGACCGGTGAATTGACCATACGCATATGGCCGCCCCCGGCTCTTTCTCCATGGCAATACTGTCCGGACGAAAGCCCACGCGCGATACGAGATTTCTCGCCGCCACATTCTCGCTGGTGAAACGAGCGAACACCTCCCCGACCAGTTGCTCCTCGAACACGAGGCCTACCAGCGCCATCAGCGCCTCCCGCGCCACCCCCAACCTGCGCCCTTCCGGCAGCAATACCATGCCGACTTCGATTCGCTGGATTGCCGGATCATAGTGCGACGTACCACAAATACCCAGAGGTGCCAGCACGTTTTTTCTTGCTATGACCAGGTAGCGACTGCCGGGAGCCGATCGACCTTGTTGCCTGATTGCTTTCCGGAACTGTCTCCTCGCCTCCTCTGGCGTCCACGGCGACCCGATGAAGCGCATCGTGTCGGGGTCAGTATAGAGCGCTACGAACAGGGCCTCGTCGATTTCCATCAGTGGGCGCAGGCGTAGTGCATCCGTCTCGCATGAAAACGATTTCAATGCCGTGCTTCCATCATGCCCGGCACAGCCGCCCGTTTCCGGACAAGGCGCCTTTGGAGGCCTGGTGATGACCCGGTTGACGCATTGAAGCGCAAGGCCTTGCACGGCTCGTCGACTGGCGCGGCCCTGCTCACACGTGGCTCGGCTGGCCATACCGGTTGTCGGACAGACTGACCCGGTTGCGTCCCTCGCGCTTGGCCCGGTACAGCGCATTGTCCGCATCCATCATCAACTGGCGCAGCTCATAGCCCGAATGGGCAGCGCTTGCCACGCCAAAGCTGGCCGAGACGGGAACGCCGGGGGCATCCTGGCCGGCCGAAACCGAGGCGATCGCCAGCCGCATCTCCTCGACCCGCGCCATCACCTGATCCAGCGCGCATTCGGGCAACAGCATGCCGAATTCCTCGCCCCCCAGGCGGCCGAACACGTCGGTGGAACGCAGGTGCGCCTGGCATGCAGCTACCGCGCGTTTCAGCACGCGATCGCCCACGGCGTGGCCATGCGTATCGTTGACGGCCTTGAAGTGATCCAGGTCGATCAGCACCAGGCAGGCATCGCGCGCCGGCTTCCGGCAGTACTGCAGGCGCCGTTCGGCTTCGTTGACGAAATGCTGCCGATTGAAGATTCCGGTAAGCCCGTCGCGCCGCGCGAGCTTCATGAAGCGCAATTGCGAACGCTTGATCCGATAGGCCCATAGCACGATCGAAGCCAATACCAGCAACAGCAGCGCGATATACAACCGGCTGGTTACCGCTGCCTTGCGATCCAGCTCTCCCTGCAGCGCGAGAATCCGGTTCTTCTTGTCCAACTCCTCGATCTGCAGCTTTTTCGCCAGTACCTTCTGTTCGACTATCTGATAGGCGAGTGCTTTTGCACTGAGCCTATTCAGGTAGCCATCGTGGGTAACAACGAATTTTTCAAGGTTTGCCAGGGCGCCCTGGCCGTCGCCCGCTTTCTTGTCGACCTCGTAAAGCACGTGATAAGCATTGGCCGTGGACTCCGAATACGGCCTGTTGGCGTTGGAAGCCAGGGCGTCATTGGCAAACTTCGCGGCCGCGACAAGATCGCCACTCTTGAAGTACGCCTTGGCCAAGGTGGCCGCGAACTCCGAAACCTGGGGCGGAAAGCCTGCGCGCAGAACCTTGGGGTAGTTCGCTTGCAGCACACGGATAGCCGACTCGAGTCGGCCCTGTCGCATGTCGAAACTTGCCAGCAAATACTGAAAACTGAGAGCGAACAGGGTATCGCCTGCCTTTCCGCATGCCTCTGTGCCATCGCGAAGCTGATCGGCGGGCAACGGTGCGCCACCACTCTCAAACAGCGCATCGGATTTCAAGAACCAGCCTCTGCATGCACTTTGAGCGTCAGTGCTTTCCTTGATCAACTGATCGGCATAACGCATGGACGCATCGTATTGACCGGCCTCGGTGTACAACTGTGCCGTGGCGGTGAGACCCTGGATGCGAACGTCGTTTTCCTTTATTTGTGGCAGTTGCTCCAGCAATGGATTGAGCCTGGCAAAGGCCTCTTCATAGCGGGATTGGGCTACCAGCAAGTCAATCACGTTGGCGCTCGCGCGAAACGCCAGAACGGGATCCGCAGATTGATCGGCGAGCGCTGTCAACGATGGCAGGGCGGCGGCGTAGTTGCCCGCAAAGGCAATCTGCCGAGCCTTGAGGTAGCGCAGATGCAACTTCTGTTGCGATGAGAGCGTCATCGCGACCTTGTCGAGTCGACCCATCAGCTCGTTGAACACGGCATGATTGGAGGGCTCGACGTTTTCAGCTTGTCGCAGCAACTGCGCTGTATCGTTGGATACGGGCGCAGTCGCAGCAACCGCGCCCGCCGCAAATAAAAGCAGAAGCGCGCAGCACGTGAATACCCACCTGTATCTGCCCGCCTGGTCCATGAGCTAGTCAGTGGGCGCGGGCGCAGGAACGGCAAGTCGTGAAGCCTGGTCTTTAATCTCCATCCCTCTTGTCCTTCTCCTTGTCCTTGTCGTCCTTCTTCTCCTCACCCTCTTTGCAGCTGCCGTCACACTCTTCCTGTTCCTCGCCGGGTTTGGCGGGGCTGATCAGGCAACAGAAGGGAACCTGCCCCAGCAGCGCCTGCAACCCCTGTTCGTCCCTGGCAAGAATCGCCACCCGCAACGCCGGATCAATCTCCGCACTTGCCAGCGCACGCCCCATTTCATCCTGCGACGCATGACGCAACTGCGCGTCCTGCCCCATGCTTTCCAGAAAATCGATAACGTCAAACACTTGATGATCCCCCTGTGTCAACTGCCAGCAGCGGAGCCGCATGCTTCATGCAACGATCCACAATATCTTGCGACGGCCGATGCCGCCTGAGCGGCAGGCACCTCGCGCGACCATCCTACACTTGGTTTTCTGCCTCTTGAAGGCTGATCCGGTGCAGAACGGCAATCCGCCTGCACCGCGCCCGCTTCGAATCGCTGCCCCGCCGCTCCGCCCGAAATATTCAGCCTGCAGCGCGAACGGTGTCCGACATGGTTCTGTCCAGCATGTCCAGGCGGCCCCTCATTTCGTGATCCACCAGCATGGCCCGCGCCGGCGGGACCACCAGGGTGTCGGCCATGCCGATCTCCGCCTGCGGCAGGTTGCCCAGCGTCACTCGCTCGATCCGTGCCGACTGGATCGGCAGGGTCGGCGTGCAGTAGATGGTGACCTCGTGGTCCAGCGGGTAGTCGCGCGCCAGCACTTCCACCAGCACCTGCCGGTACGCCGGGCCGGTGGAGAAACGCGCCAGCGACTGGTCGCCGACCAGGCCGACCTGCCACAGCACGAGATACGCGGTGGGGTCGATCCGCCGCTGGTAGAACAGCAACTGGCTGGCTTCGTAGTGCTGGCAGCCGAACCGGCCGGGGTCGATGCCCAGGTCGGCGTACAGGCAGTCCTCGGCGGAGATTCCCGGCTCCATGTGCGCGGCAAACCCTTCGCTACGCGCCACCTCGATCGCCTTGTGCGGCGCCCAGGCGAACACGCCGGGATGGCCGTAGAACACGCCGCAGACCTTCCTGCCGGCACGCACCTCGGTGAGGATGGCCTCGACCATCTGCCGATAGGTCTGCATGCGCGACTTGCCCTCGCGGTAGTACGGCTGCAGGCTGCGCACGTCCCGGTGCATGCGCTGCAGCCACAACTCGACGATGCCGTCGGAAACCCCGGCAAACACCACGTCGGCCTGCTCGATATGGCTGCGCGCCAGCGGCCCGAGGTGGGAGCCCAGGGTCATGCCGAGGCCGACGCAGACCAGGCTGCCGGTCGGAGCTGTTGCATTCATGCTGTTGCTTGCTCGTGCGAGAGGGGTCAGTCCGTTGTACCCGAATCCCGCTTCGACGGGAATGCCTCCATCAGCGGTTTGATCAGGTCCAGCGGCAGCGGGAACACGATGGTCGAGGACTTGCCGTTGTTGGACATGTCCGACAGGGTCTGCAGGTAGCGCAGCTGCAGCGCCTGCGGCTGCTGCGACAGCATCGCGGCGGCATCGCGCAGTTTCTCGGCGGCCTGCATCTCGCCCTCGGCGTGGATCACCTTGGCCCGGCGTTCGCGCTCGGCCTCGGCCTGGCGCGCGATCGCGCGCACCATCGTCTCGTTGAGGTCGACGTCCTTGATCTCGACGTTCATGATCTTGATGCCCCAGGGACCGGTGGCTTCGTCCAGCGTCACCTGCAAGGTGTGGTTGATCGAGTCGCGCTGGGACAGGATCTCGTCCAGTTCGTGCTGGCCCAGCACCGAACGCAGGCGCGTCTGCGCCAGCTGGCTGGTGGCCTGCAGGAAATTCTCCACTTCCAGCACCGACTTGTCCGAATCGACCACGCGGAAATAGACCACCGCGTTCACGCGCACCGAGACGTTGTCGCGCGAGATCACGTCCTGCGGCGGCACGTCCATCACGGTGACGCGCAGGTCGACCCGGATCATGCTCTGCACCACCGGAATCAGCAGCACCAG
>DATNGL010000220.1:0-2766 GCA_035605895.1 Rhodanobacter sp. | reverse complement strand
GCGGCATCAGCGCATGGTCGCGGTGGGCATGCTCGATCTGGACGACCTCAAGCCGATCAACGATCGCCATGGGCACGCGGCGGGCGATCGGGTGCTGATCGAAGTGGCGCGACGCCTGCACGGTTCGCTGCGCTCCGAGGATTCGGTGGCACGCCTTGGCGGTGACGAATTCGTGCTGGTGTTCGAGGATCTGGCCAGCGAGGACGATCTCGCCGTGCTGCTGGAGAGATTGTGGCAATCGCTGCAGCAGCCGATCGTGCTCGGCGAGTCCAGCATCGACATCACGGTCAGCCTGGGTGTGGCGCTGTATCCGACCCACGCGCAGGCCAGCGGCGAGCAACTGCTGCGGCTTGCCGACCAGGCGATGTACCAGGTCAAGGCACGCAAGCAACAGCGTTCCCGCTGGTGGGCACTGGCGCAGAACGGGGGTGAGGCGGTGGTCGCGCCCGAGGAAGAGAGTGTCGTGGCCACGCCGCACGGCGAACACGCCGCGGCGCTGTTGCGACCGTGCGTCGACACGTGGCAGCCGCAATTGCCCGTCGTGGTGGAGCGCTTTTTCGACGCGCTGCGGCTGCACCCGGGCATCGCCGGGCTGCTCGACAACTTTCCGCCGTACGCGCTGGACGCGTTCAGGGCGAACCTGTCGCGTCAGTTGCAAACCCTGCTCTATCCCGATCTCGATTTGGAGGACCAGCGCGCCGGTGCGATCAAGTCCGGCGTTTGCCAGGCGGCCTGCGGGCTGGAGCCGGCGTGGCTGCCGGAGGCGATCGAACCGCTGCGCGAGATCCTCGCCAGCACCCTGGGTCAGGGTGCGCGCGCGAATCGACAGGCACTGGCGATCGTGCTGCAGCGACTGGACATGGAGCTGCACTGGCAACTGGAGAGCATGCGCGACCTGCAACGCCGCCGCGGCGCGATCCTCGCCAGGATCCAGGCCATGGCCTGGTCGGCGGACCACTATCTGCAATTGCTCGAAGGCGTGGTGACGGCGCTGGCGGCGCATGAGGAGGTCATCGTCTGTGCCGCCGGTCGCCCGGATCCATCGGGTGAGATGATCCAGGAACTCGTGGCCGGTGCGGTTCCCGCCGAATACCTGCGCATCACCAATCGCGGGGCGGCACCGCCGGTCCAGCTCGATCGGGCGGCTCCGCAGGACGACGAGCCCATCCTGCGCGCCTGGCATTCGGCGGGCATCGAGCGATGCGCCCACTACGGCAGCGACCCGACGATGGCCCGGTGGCGCGATGCCGCCATGCGCCATGGCGTCGTCTCGCATGTCGCGATCGCGCTGTGCCTGCCGCCGCGCACGCCGATGGCGATACTCGCGCTGTACAGCCCGTATGCGGGCGGATTCCAGAGCGAAGACCAGCGCTCGTTCGTCGACCAGATCAAGGCAGTGCTGGAGCTTGCCCTGATGCGCCTGGCGCCGCGCCGCCAGCTCGCCGGGCTGCTGCCGGCGTTCGTGCGCGAACGTTGGCGCGCCGTCTTCGCCGCCGGCGCGCTGCGGATGCACTATCAGCCAATGGTCAGGCTGGCCGACCGCCAGGTCGCCGGGTTCGAGGCACTGGCGCGATTGCGCGATGACCTGGGCAGCTTGCAACTGCCCGGCAACTTCCTGCCGGCGCTCGGCGCCAGCGGCCTGATGCGCTTGTTTCGCGATGGCATCATCCAGGCGGTGGCTTGCAGGCAGTCGCTGTCGCGGACGGGTCTGTCGCTGGGCATGTCGGTCAACGTGCCGGTGGCCGCCTTGCGCGACGCCCGTTATGCACGGACGGTGGAGACCATTTTGCAGGCCAGCGGCTGCCCGGTCGGGTCGCTGCGCTTTGAAGCGCTCGATTCCACCGGAGGGGTCGGCTGCTGGGGCTTGCTGGCCGAAACCGGCGTGCAGTCGCTCAAGTCGCTGGATGTCCATTCGTTCGAGGACGACGTGGCGCTCGGTCGCAGTCTGGTGGCCAGGTTGTGCCAGTCGCCGTTCGATCGCGTCAAGATCGACCAGGCGATCATCGCCCAGGTCAGGCAGGACCCGCTGGGTGTCCTGCGCCTGATCCGCCAGCTTGTCCGTGCCAGCCATGCGCTGGGCCTGGAGGTCGTCGTCGAGGGCCTGGAATCGCCGGGCATGATCGAGGCGGCGTCGACCCTGGGTGCGGATTTCGGCCAGGGTTTTGCACTGGCCCACCCGATGCCGCCGGAGGCGCTGCCGGATTGGCTGGCCAGCTTCAAGTCGGTTGCGCCCGGCACGTTCCCGCGCAGCGCGCTTGGCGCGCTGGCGGGCGCGCTGCGCTGGGAGGAACGCTTCATCGAACTGTTCGACGAACCGCATTCCCGCGAGCGCCATGTACGGGGCGGCGCCGCCGCGGAGTACCTGCGCGGCGCGGACGATGTCCCGGCGGACCTTCGCGCCAGTCACGCCGCCATGCTGGAGGCGGCCGCGAACGGACCGTTCGACCCGGACTATGGCCTGCGGCGCAACCTGTTCCTCTCCCTGCTGGTCGAGCGTGCGCTTGCGGAGGAGCATCGCCACGGGCATCGGGGGGCGGATGTTGCCTGAAACACGTATCGGTATCGGATCGAGCCTTCGAGGCAGCCGGTGATGATGGGCTGCAGCGGATTCCGCCGGGTTTCCGCTTGATCATGGAGCGGATTCGGGGGAGGCTGATTGTCCGGCCGGCGGCGGCGATCGACGCGGCCAGGCAACTGGATCGGGGCGATCGGGCAAGACGGCACGGGGGTGCCGGAAAACTCCACGGTTTGCGAGGGGCGGCTGGG
>DATNGL010000219.1:0-7870 GCA_035605895.1 Rhodanobacter sp. | reverse complement strand
GCTCGACCTGGAGTTCGCCTTCGTCGAGGAAAGGGACGTGCAGGACTTCGTGGAGGAGCTGATCCGCCACGTGTTCCGTGAAGTGCAGGGCGTCGAACTGGATGCTGCATTTCCGCGCATGACCTGGGCCGAGGCGATGCGTCGCTTCGGTTCGGACAAGCCCGACCTGCGCATCGCGCTGGAGCTGGTCGACGTCGCCGACGCGCTGAAGCACGTCGAGTTCAAGGTATTCGCCGAGCCGGCCAACGATCCGGCCGGCCGCGTGGCTGCGCTGCGCGTGCCGGGTGGCAGCACGCTGTCGCGCAAGGACATCGACGGCCTGACCGAGTACGCCTCACGCTACGGTGCGAAAGGCCTGGCCTGGCTCAAGGTCGAGGACCTGGCGAAAGGCCGCGAAGGCATCAATTCGCCGGTGGCGAAGTTCCTCGACGACGCGGCGCTGGACGGCGTGCTCCAGGCCACCGCCGCGCAGACCGGCGACATCGTGTTCTTCGGCGCCGGCAGCTGGAAGACCGTCACCGACTTCATGGGCGCGGTGCGGCTCAAGGTCGGCAGGGATCGCGGGCTGGTCGAGGACAGCTGGAAACCGCTGTGGGTCACCGATTTCCCGATGTTCGAATACGACGCCGAAGAGCAGCGCCACGTGGCCCTGCATCACCCGTTCACCGCGCCGAAGATCGACGATATCGCCGACCTGCGTGCGCACGCGGCCACCGCGGTGAGCCGTGGCTACGACATGGTGCTGAATGGCAACGAGATCGGCGGCGGTTCGATCCGCATCCATCGACCGGACATGCAGAGTGCCGTGTTCGAATTGCTCGGCATCGGCGCCGAGGAGGCCGAGGCGAAGTTCGGCTTCCTGCTGAAGGCGCTGAAGTTCGGCGCGCCACCGCATGGCGGCATCGCCTTCGGCATTGATCGGATTGCCGCGCTGATGGCCGGCACGGAATCCATCCGCGACGTGATCGCGTTTCCCAAGACCACCAGCGCGCAGGATCTGATGACCGATGCACCGTCGTCGGTGAGCGACACGCAGTTGAAAGAGCTGCATGTGCGCGTGGCGGCCGTCAAGGAGACTGTCGGCTGATCCGCCGACGGTTCCCCGTGCGGCCTTTCGGCGACACGCCATGAGCGAGCACGTGATCCTGCTGCACGGCCTGTGGATGCGCGGTTTCGCGCTGTCCATGCTGCACCGACGGCTGATCGAGGCGGGCTTTCGCGTGCACCGCTTCGACTACCTCAGCGTGGCGGCCACCCAGCAGCGCATCCTCGATCGGCTGCAGACACGCATGGCCGATCTGGCGACCGAAGCCGATGCGGTGCATCTGGTCGGGCACAGCCTCGGCGGCCTGCTGGCCCTGCGTGCCTGTCTCGACGGCGAGCTGCCGCCGGGGCGCATCGTTTGCCTGGGCTCGCCGCTGAAGGGCAGCGCCGCCGCGCGTGGCTTCGCCGCGTGGGGTCGTGGCGGCGAGGTGCTGCTGGGGCGCAACCGCGACCTGCTGGAACAGGGTTTCGAACGCTGGGACGGGCCGCGCGAGGTCGGCATGATCGCCGGCCGCACGCCGCTCGGCCTGGGTGCCATGCTCGGCCATTTCGCCGGCGAGCACGATGGCACCGTGGCGGTCGAGGAAACCCGGCTGGCCGGCCTGGCCGCCCACTGCGTGGTCGAGGCGAACCATACCGGTCTGCTGTTCTCGGCCGACGTGGCGCAGCGGGTGGCGCGATTCCTGCGCCAGGGCCGTTTCGAGGCCGGGTGAGCGGCACGGGCCCGCTGGCGGGCGCTGCGATGGTTGCCCGGCACGCTGCCCGAAATCGGGTAAAATTCCCGGTTCATCATTTGAACCAGGTGCAGGCATTGTATGGGTAGAGGCCCGTCCATCGAAGGTCGCAAGAACGCCGAAGACGCCAAGCGCGCCAAGGTGTTCACCAAGCTGATCCGCGAAATCACCGTCGCCACCCGTGCCGGCGTCGCCGACCCGGCCGGCAATCCGCGCCTGCGCGCGGCGATCGACAAGGCGCTGTCGGCGAACATGACCAAGGACACCATCGAGCGCGCGGTCAAGCGCGGCTCGGGGGCGGACGGCGGCGCGGACATGCAGGAGCTGCGCTACGAGGGCTACGGCCCGGCCGGCATCGCGCTGATCATCGAAAGTTTCACCGACAACCCGACCCGCACCGTGGCCGATGTGCGTTACGCGTTGACCAAGCATGGCGGCAACCTGGGCACATCGGGTTCGGTGGCGTTCCAGTTCACCCGCTGCGGCGAGTTGGTGTTCGCCACCGCTGGCGACGCGGCGGCCGAGGAAAAGGTGCTGGAGGCGGCACTGGAAGCTGGCGCGGACGACGTGGTCAGCGAGCATGGCGAGAGCACCGTGCTGTGCGCACCGGAGCATTTCGAGGCGGTGCAGCAGGCGCTGATCGACGCCGGCCTGAGCGCCGTGCACGCAGGCGTGGTGATGCGCCCCAACAATCGGATCGAGGTGCCGGCGGAGGCACTCGAACCCCTGCATGATCTGCTCGACAAGCTCGACTCGCTGGACGACGTGAGCGAGGTGTCGCACAACGCCTTGCTGCCAGCCGATGGTTAGCAGCAAGGCGGAAAATGGGGAATCGGGAATGGGGAATGGGACAGGGCAGGATTCGTCGACCGACTCCCGCTCCGCGAGGATCATCGGCATCGACCCGGGCAGCCAGCGCACCGGCGTCGGCATCATCGACGTGGACGATACGGGAAGACTTACCCACGTATTCCATGGTGCCCTCGTGGTGGCCGGCGAAGCAAGCTTCCCGCTGCGCCTGAAACGCATCTTTGACGAACTCTGTGACATCATCGCCGCGCACCAGCCGATCGAGTGCGGCATCGAGCGCGTATTCATGGCACGCAATCCGGATTCGGCACTCAAGCTGGGGCAGGCACGTGGCGCCGCGATCTGCGCGGTGGTCAGTCGGGGGATCGTGGTGCACGAATATGCGGCAACCGAGGTCAAGCAGTCCGTGGTCGGCAATGGCCGTGGCGACAAGACCCAGGTTCAGCACATGGTCGGGATACTGCTTGGCCTGAAGGGGCCACTGCAGGCCGATGCCGCCGATGCGCTTGCCATTGCGGTGACTCATGCGCACACGCGCGCCAGCCTGGTCCGGGTGGGCATTCCGCGCACGGCCTGGAGACGGCGCCGATGATCGGACGGTTGCGCGGCATCCTGGTCTCGAAGCAACCGCCGTCACTGCTGGTCGAGGTGGGCGGCGTCGGCTATGAGGTCGAGGCGCCGATGTCGACGATCTACGACCTGCCTGGCCTCGGCAAGGAAGTGATCCTGCTCACCCATCACGCGGTGAAGGAAGACAGCGTCAGCCTGTATGGCTTCCTGCACGAGAGCGAGCGCGTGTTGTTCCGCAACCTGCTCAAGGTCAGCGGGATCGGCGCGAAGATCGCCCTGGCGGTGCTGTCCGGTGTTTCCACCGAGCATTTCGCGCGGCTGGTGCATGCCGGCGACGTGGTCGCGCTGACCAAGATTCCCGGCATCGGCAAGAAGACGGCCGAGCGCATCGTGGTGGAGTTGCGCGACCGCGTGGACGGCATGTCCACGGCGGCCGGAGCATCCATGTCGGGGGTGGCGGCGCCACTGGACGCGGCCGGCGAAGCCACCGTGGCGCTGCAGCAGCTGGGTTACAAGCCGGCGGAAGTGGCCCGACTGGTGCAGAAGGTTGCCGCCGAGGGTGACAACGCCGAATCCATCATCCGCAAGGCGCTGCGTGCTGCGCTGGGCAGCTAGGCAGCCAGGATTTCGATGAACGAACAAGTGCGGGATCAGGAGGTTTCGTCCGCCGCCAGCGAGGCAGGCAAAGTTCATGGTGCGAAGTCGGCGCTGATCCTCGGTGCGATCGGCGTGGTGTTCGGCGACATCGGCACCAGTCCGCTGTACACCATGCATGAAACCTTCCTGCCGGAACACGGGTTGCATCCGCATCCCAGCACCGTGCTGGGCATCCTGTCGCTGGTCACCTGGTCGCTGATCATGGTGGTGGCGGTGAAGTACGTGAGCCTGGTCATGCGCGCGGACAACAAGGGCGAGGGCGGCATCATGGCCTTGATGACCCTTGCGCAGCGCGCCAGCGGCAAGTCGGTGCGGGCGCGCCGGATCATCATGCTGATGGCCCTGCTCGGCGCGGCACTTTTCTTCGGCGATGGCGTGATCACGCCATCGATCTCGGTGCTCTCCGCGGTCGAGGGCCTGCAGGTGGCGGCGCCGGGCCTGAAGGAGTGGGTCGTGCCGATCACCGTGGTCGTGCTGCTGGGACTGTTCTGGCTGCAGCGTCACGGCACGGCGAAGATCGGCGTCCTGTTCGGGCCGATCATGGTGTTGTGGTTTCTCACCCTGGCGGTCATCGGCATATCCAACATCGTCCATGCGCCTGGCGTGTTGTGGGCGCTCGACCCCTGGTACGCGGTGCAGTTCTTCATGACGCATGGCAAGACCTCGATCCTCGCACTGGGTTCGGTGGTGCTGTGCGTGACCGGTGCCGAGGCGCTGTACACCGACATGAGCCATTTCGGGCGCTTCCCGATACGCGCGGCCTGGTTCGGTTTCGTGATGCCGGCGCTGCTGCTCAACTACTACGGCCAGGGCGGCTTGTTGCTGGTGCATCCGGATGCGATCGCCAACCCGTTCTATTACTCGGTTCCGTCATGGGGGCTGTATCCGATGATCGGACTGGCCACCGCCGCGACCGTGATCGCGTCGCAGGCGGTGATCTCCGGCGCGTTCACCGTGACCCGGCAGGCGATCCAGTTGGGCTTCCTGCCGCGCATGCAAGTGGTGCACACATCGCGCGAGGCGATCGGGCAGATCTTCCTGCCGTGGGTGAACCGCGCGCTGATGGTGGCCGTTCTCGCCACGGTGGTCGGGTTCGGCTCGTCCAACGCGCTGGCCGGTGCGTACGGCATCGCCGTGACCGGCACGATGGCGATCGATACCATCCTGACCATGATCGTGGCGCGCCGCATGTGGCAATGGAGCCGCACCGTCGTGATCCTGGCCGGCCTGGTGCTGCTGGCCATCGATTTGAGCTATTTCGGCGCCAATACGCTGAAGATCCCCGACGGCGGCTGGTTCCCGCTGGTGCTTGGCCTGGTCCTGTTTGCCGTGATGACCACCTGGCGGCGCGGCCGCGAGCTGGTGGTGCGCGAGATCAAGCAGAGCGGCCTGGCGCTGGCGCCGTTCATCAAGAACATGAGCGAGCATCCGCCGATCCGCGTGCCGGGCACGGCCGTCTTCCTCACCGCCAACCAGGAGGCCGTGCCGCACGCGTTGCTGCACAATCTCAAGCACAACAAGGTGCTGCACGAGCGCAACGTGTTGTTGACGGTGGCGATTCTCGAGACGCCGGTGGCCGATGCCGACGAGCGCATCCAGCTCACCCGTCTCAGCGACGATTTCTACAGCCTGGAGCTGCACTTCGGCTTCGCCGAGGATCCGAACATCCCGCTCGCCTTGTCGCAATGTTCGCGCGAGGGGCTGGGCTTCGACATGATGGACACCACGTTCTTCCTGTCCCGCGAAAGCATCGTCTCCAACGAGCGCCGCCCGGGCATGGCGCGCTGGCGCGACAAGCTGTTCGCCTTCATGGCACGCAACGCGCTGCCGGCTACCGCGTTCTTCCAGATCCCGGGCAATCGGCTGATCGAGCTGGGGGCGCAGGTGGAGATCTAGGAGTGAGTGGAGAGGAGTGAGAAACGAGAGAGAGCAACTGCTCGATAGCCCTCCCTTTGCACTGTTCGCCACGAAACTTCGTTTGACGTGAGAATCGGGGGTGGAATGCGGAGAACCCGGCAACGAGTGGTGGCAAGCTGCCTTCTCTCATTTCTCGCTCCTCTCCACTCGCTTCTGGCTTCATAATGCCGGCATGACCGACCACCGCATCATCACTGCCGCCGCCCAGCTCGACGACGACGCGCTGGAGGCAACGATCCGGCCGAAGCGGCTGGCCGAGTACCTGGGCCAGCAGACGGTGCGCGAGCAGTTGTCGATCTACATCGAGGCGGCCCGCAAGCGCGGTGGTGCGCTGGATCACGTGCTGATCTTCGGCCCGCCGGGGTTGGGCAAGACCACGCTCTCCCACGTCATCGCCAACGAGCTGGGCGTCAACCTGCGCTCCACTTCCGGCCCGGTGCTGGAGCGCGCGGGCGACCTGGCCGCGCTGCTGACCAACCTGGAGGCGAACGACGTGCTGTTCGTCGACGAGATCCATCGGCTGTCGCCGGTGGTCGAGGAAGTGCTGTATCCGGCGATGGAGGATTTCCAGATCGACATCATGATCGGCGAGGGCCCGGGTGCCCGTTCGATCAAGCTGGACCTGCCGCCGTTCACCCTGATCGGCGCGACCACCCGCGCGGGCATGCTCACCGCGCCGCTGCGCGACCGCTTCGGCATCGTGCAGCGACTGGAGTTCTATACGGCCGAGGAGCTCACTGCGATCGTGCGCCGCGCGGCGCGCATTCTCGGCATCGTGTGCGCGCCGGAGGGGGCGCAGGAAATCGCCCGCCGCTCGCGTGGCACGCCGCGCATCGCCAACCGCCTGCTGCGCCGGGTGCGCGACTACGCCGAGGTGCGTGCCGGCGGCGAGATCACCCTGCCGGCGGCACGGGCGGCGCTGGACATGCTGAAGATCGACCCCGAGGGATTCGACGAACTGGATCGGCGCCTGCTCGGGCTGATCGTGGAGAACTTCGACGGTGGCCCGGTCGGCGTGGAGTCGCTGGCCGCCGCGCTGAGCGAGGATCGTGGCACGCTGGAAGACGTGGTCGAGCCGTACCTGATCCAGCAGGGTTACCTGGTGCGTACCGCCCGCGGCCGCATGATCAGCAGCAAGGGCTGGCGTTACCTCGGGCTGGTGCCGCCTTCCCGGCAGGTGCCGGTGGCGGATCTGTTCAACGGCGATGCCGGTGATGTCTGAGTCGCCCGCCACGCCCTTCCACTGGCCGGTGCGGGTCTACTGGGAGGACACCGACGCCGGTGGCGTCGTCTATCACGCCGGCTATCTGCGCTTCATGGAGCGGGCGCGCAGCGAATGGATGCGCGCGCTCGGCGTCGACCAGATGGCGTTCAAGCAGGCGACCGGGCTGGCCTTCATGGTGCGCGACATGCAGATCGACTTCCTCAGGCCAGCCCTGCTGGATGATGAACTGTCGGTAACGGTCGAAGTCAAAGCGTGGCGTTCAGCCAGTATCCTGTTCGCCCAGACGATCACGAAAGCGGACGGCAGTTGCCTGATCCGCGCCAGCGTGCGGGTGGCTTGCGTGGACCTGGCGCGCATGCGCCCGGCGCAGATTCCGTCCGACCTGATCCCGCAAGCCGTACCCTAGACCCACCCAAGCCGAACCGGCGGAGAACCTGCAAGCAATGAACAGTGGACTGAACATTTTCACGCTGATCGCGGATTCGAGCCTGCCGGTGCAACTGGTGCTGGCCGTGTTGCTGGTGGGCTCGTTCCTGTCGTGGGTGATCATCATCCGCAAGTACACCCAGACCAAGGCGGCGCTGGAAGATGCCGAGGCGTTCGAGGAGCGTTTCTGGTCCGGTGGCGATCTGGCCCAGTTGTTCCGCGAGGTCAGCAACCGCGGCGGCAACAACGGTGGCATCGAGAACATCTTCGAGTCGGGTTTCCGCGAGTTCGCCCGCCAGCGGCAACGCAAGACGCACGATACGCGCAGCGTGATCGAGGGTTCCGAGCGCGCCATGCAGGTGGCGGGTACGCGCGAGATCGGCCTGCTCGAGCGCAATCTGGAATTCCTTGCCAACGTCGGCTCGATCAGCCCCTACGTGGGCCTGTTCGGCACCGTGTGGGGCATCATGGGCGCGTTCCAGGGCCT
>DATNGL010000218.1:0-11984 GCA_035605895.1 Rhodanobacter sp. | reverse complement strand
CAGTTCCAGGCAGATCGTCTCGAAATCCTCGTCGCTCATCCACGGACTGTTGCCGATGCTGAGGCTGCGCGCGGCAAAGTCGCGTGCGTGGGGTACGTCCTGCGGCGACACGATGCCGGCCAGGTAGGCATAGTCGGGCAGGGCATGGATGAACAGGCGGCTGACGCCGAGCCCGCTTTGCCACAGTTGCTCCAGCGCGCGGTCGCGAGAGGTTTGATCGGGCAGCAGCAGCAGCAGGAACGGCCAGGTGCCCTGTGCATCGGCGGCATCGTCGAACACCTCGAGGCCATCGATTTGCCGGAGCCGTGGCAGCCGTTGCCGGGCTTGGGCTGTCGTCTGTGCGATGAATCCCGGCAAACGCGGTACGGCGTGTGCGCCGACGCCCTGGCGCCAGCGGCCAACCCGGTGCAGTGGAATGGTCAACGCGAAATCGTCGCCGACGGCAGCGACCGGGTCGCCACGATGCAGGGCCCGGCGCAAGGGGCGGCCATAAGCCGTACGCAGGCCACGCGGACGGTACAGTGCGGCGTAGCCGAGCAACTCGATGCTGCGGCGGCATTCCCAGCCCACACGGCGCGGCACGATGCGCGCTGCGGTCTCGGCCAGCCGCGCACGCAGGGCCGGATCGCGCGCCAGCAGCAGGCCGCCTTCGTAGATCGACAAACCCTTGCCGGCCGCCAGGCTGAAGAAGCCGATGTCGCCGGCCAACCCCACGCTGATTCCATGGTGACGCGCACCCAGTGCCTGCGCGGCATCCTCGATCACGTAGGCGCCCACGTCGCGCGCCACCTTCAGCGCGTCGTCCACGTCGGCAGCGCGGCCGGCCAGATGGGTGGGCAGGATCGCCAGCGTGCGTTCGTCGCACACGGCGCGCAGCGCCAGCGGATCCATGTCGTAGTGTCCTGCGCGCAGATCGCACAGCTGCAATTCGAGCCCGGCCTGCTGCACGGCGATGGCGACCAGCGGGCAGGTGTAGGCCGGCGCCACCACCCGACGGCGTTGCGGCTGCAGTTCACGCAGGGCCGTCAGCGCGATCAGCAGGCACGCCGTGCCGGAACATTCCAGCTGCAGCGGTGGGGTGCCCAGCAAGGCAGCGAGGTCGACGGCCAGGCTCGGTGGGCCTGGAAGCAGGTCGCGCGCGCGCAGGGGCAGGCCGGCGGTCGGGGGCAGTTCCTGGCGACGGAGCGTGAGCATGCGCGCAGCTTAACCGGCGCCGGCAGGCTGATCTCCTGCGTCCCCGACATGCTCGCGATCTTCGGCCAGGCCAAGACAGACGATGCCGGCGACGATGGCGATCGCGCCGAGCACCCGCGCCAGGGTCAGGTGTTCGTCGAACAGCCAGATCGACAGGATCATCACCGACACCACTTCCAGATGCGAGGCGGCGAACGCCGGGCCGATCGGGGCGTGCTTGAGCAGGGCCATCCAGGTGAAGAACGCACCGACATAGCCGATCACGGCGCCGTAGACCCAGGGCTGGCTGAACACGCGCAGCAGCCATGCCAGGCTGGCCTGGGGCGGAAACGCGCCATTGCCGGCGTATTTGAAACTGACTTGGGCCAGCGTGTCGAATGCCATCAGCAGCAGGAAACCGAGCAGGTAGAAACGCCTCATCCTGACAGCCCCACGATCACGACGCCGAGCGTCACCAGCAGGATGCCGGCCACGCGCAGGCGGGTCAGCTTCTCGCCGAACAGGAAACGTCCGGCGACCATGATCGCCACGATGTTGATGGAGCCGAGCAACACGCCCTCGGACAGCGGCAGCAGCGACAGGAACGCGATCCACACCAGGAACTCGACGACGTAACAACCGACGCCAAGCCACAGCCACGGCCGTGCCGCCATGTACTTCCAGCGTGCCAGTCCGTCGCCGGCGGCGTGATCGCCAGCCGCCGCCTTGAATGCCAATTGGCCGCCAGTGTCGAGGATGACGTTGAACAGCCACAGGCCGGCGACCAGGGTGGAGATGGAGCCGCTCGCGGGCATGTTCAGGCCGCGATTCGCTGAATGCTGTCGCCCGCGACGACGCGGTCGAAGAACGCCGCCGAGTGCTCGATCAGGGTGCGCCGCTGCTTGTCGATGGTGATCATGTGGTAGCTGTCGTCCAGCAGCAGCAGTTCGGTCGGCGCGCTGACCTCGCGTGTCACCAAGGCCGCATTCTTCACGCTGGCCACGTCGTCGTCGCTGGCGTGCGCCACCAGGCAGGGCGCGATCACCTGCGGCAACTGGCGCCGCACGATCGCGGCTAATCGGTACATTTCGGCCAGCGAGTACCATGGATTGCCGGGCAGGCCCGCCGCCGCGCTGTCGCCGCCGAGCATCGCCGCGCTGATCTGGGCGCGCAGGCGTTCGTCGCGGATGCCATAGGGCGGTTGCTCCATGAAGCTGCGGCCGCGGCCAATGCCCAGCGCCTTCAGGAACGGCAGCATGAACGACAGCCGCGCCAGCCGGGGAATGCTCCAGCCGTCGTAACGGAACGTGGCCCCGTACACGCCGACTCCGGCGATCCGCTGCGGACGATCCGCGGCCAGCTTCAGCGCCAGCAGCGCACCCATCGACAGTCCGCCGACGAACAGGTGATCGACCTTGGTCAGCATGTCGTCGGCAGCTTTCTCGACGCTGGCATACCAGTCGCGCCAGCCGGTGGCAAGCAGGTCATCGACATCGCCGCAGTGTCCGGCCAGCTGCATGCCGTGCACGCTGAAGCCGGCCCGGTTCAGGCCCTTGCCGAGCAGGCGCATTTCCATCGGCGTGCCGGTGAGGCCGTGGATCAGCAGCACGCCGCTGCGGCCACCCTCGAAGTAGAAGTCGGTTTGCTGGATCACGCGCTTGCCTTTGCCTGAAATGCACTTGCAACTGGGGCAAAGCATGCCGGATGGCGGTTTCTTCAGTCTTTCGGCGTGGTTGGCGCGGACGCGTGGGCGTCGAAACGCACGATGACCCGCTGCCCGATGCGCAGGTTCTGCGGTTGGTCGAACGCCAGCACGCATTCCACCGTGCGGGCGTTGGCGCGCACCTGCGGATCGTTCTCCAGAGTGGCCGGGCCATAGACCTTGCCGATGCGCAGCACATGGGCACTCCAGTGCGCATCGCCGCTGTCGGTGTTGGCCGAAACCTCGGCGTGCATGCCGGGCGTGACCATGCCGACAAAACTCTCGTTGAGCTCGGCGCGCACGATGTGCGGCTTGTTCGGCAAAAGGGTGAACAACGGGCCGGATGAGGGCGAGACACTGGCGCCGACTTGTGCCGCCACCTTGACCACGTCGGCGTCGAACGGGGCCAGCAGGCTGCGCTGCTTCAGCTCGTAGCGGGCTTCGTCCAGCTTCTGCCGCGCCATGTCCAGGCTGGCGCGGGCGCCTTGCTGTTCGGCGTCAAGCTGGGCGGCGGCCTCGCGCGCGTCATCGGCGCTCTGGCCATCGCCGGCGCCGGCCGCCACTGCCGCCGCCAGACGGCGCGCGCGCTGCGCGGCAGCAGCCTGCTTGACGGCGAGCAGCTTCGTCTGCGCCCGTGCCTGCTCCAGTTGGGCCTGCGCGGCATCCACCGCAAGCGTGGCCGGGCGGATATCGAGCTGCGCCAGCAATTGCCCCTGCCTGACGTGATCCCCTTCGTGCACGGCCACATTGGCCAGCGTGCCTTCGCGCGGCATCGACAGCGCCAGCAGGCCGCCCTCGATGTCGACCCGGCCACGCGCCACCGCAGCGTACGCGGATGGAGGTGCGGTCGCGGTGGTCGCCCCGGGCGCGCGCGAGCAGGCGCCCAGCAGCAGGGACAGGGCGAGGGCGAGGGCGCCGAGTCGCCAGTCCGGGCGAGTCGTCGAGCGGCTGGGGGGAGGGGCGATGCGGCAAGCCTTCATGACGGAGTTCCATGACTGTCGATGGCCGGTGCGACGGGGCGCCGGTCGCTGAGGATGTGGCCGTCTTCCATCGCCAGCACCCGGTCGGCGTGCATGACCAGGCGCGGGTCGTGGCTGACGCACAGCACGGTGGTGCCGTGGGTGACGGCGATGCGGTGCAGCAGGTCGATGATCATCTGGCCGTTGGCGGCGTCCAGCGCGCTGGTGGGTTCGTCGGCGAACAGCAGCTGGGGTTCCTTGGCCAGCGCGCGCGCGATCGCCACGCGCTGCTTTTCACCGCCGGAGAGCTCGGCCGGGCGCAGGCGCATGCGATGCGCCAGGCCGACTTCCTCCAGCGAGAGCCGGGCGCGACGTCGCGCCTCGTCACGCGTCAGGCCCATGTGGTTGAGCGGCAACTCGACCTGCTCGAACGCGCTGAGCGCGGGGAACAGGTTGAAACCCTGGAATACGAAGCCGGTGTGCTCCAGGCGGAAGCGTTCCAGCGCGCGCAGGTCGAGTTGGCCGAGTTCGCTGCCGAGCGCCTGCACGCGGCCGCTGTCGATCTTCTGCAGGCCGCTGAGGATCGACAGCAGGGTGCTCTTGCCGCAACCGGACGGGCCGGAGATCAGGGTCAGCTCGCCGGCCTCGATATCCAGGGTGAGGTCGTCCAGCACCTGGGTGTGCAGCTTGCCGGAGACGAACGCCTTGCTGACGCCGATGGCGCGCAAGGCGGGCTGATCCGTGGCTGCGATGCTGGCCGGGCGCTGCATGGCGGCTATCTCAGCAAGGTCGCGGGGTCGGCGCGGCGCAGGCTGCGCATCGCGGCGAGGCCGGACACCGCGGCCAGGCCCATCACCAGGATGATGCAGGCCAGCGCCGCCGGCACGTTCAGGACCACCGGCACGTCCTGGCTGCGCGCCAGCAGCATCAAGGCGAGACCCAATACGCCGGCGCCGAGCAGGCCCAGCGTACCGACCCAGAACGCCTGTTCCAGGACCACCCGGCGCAGTGCCGCCACGCCCACGCCGAGCGCGTTGAGCGTGGCGTATTCGCGCACCGAACCGTTCACGGCCGCGATCAGCGTCTGGCTGGTGATCACCGCGCCAACCAGGAACACGATGCCGGCCAGGAACAGCACGCCGGCGCCCGCGCCGGTATCGAACAACCAGTACAGCACCGAGAGACGGGCGAAATCACTGGCACTCCAGGCGGTATACGGGCCGAAGGCCTGGCCGCCGCGCAGGCGTTGCGCGACGACCCCGGCCTGGTTGGGGTGGCGCAGTTTCGCCACCAGATAGGTCGGCCCGACATCTTCGGCGTCGCTGTCCAGTCGCCGCGCGGTATCCAGCGAGCACAGCACATTGACGCCGCCGAGCGCGCGCAGGCCACTGCCGATGCCGACCACATGGACCTGGTGACCGTTGATGGTGGCAGTCTGGCCGATGCCCACGCCAAGCTGCTCGAGCGCCGAGCGGTCGACCACGATCGCATCCGGTTCGTCCAGCCGGGCGCGCAAGGCAGCGGGCAATACCCTGGAGAACATCATGCCGTCGGCGGCCGTGTCGATGCCCGAAACGAAGACCGACACCCCCCCGGTCTCGCGTGGTCCGCGCCAGTCGCCGTCGACCCAGATGTAGGGCTCGACCCGCGTCACCGCCGGATCCATCAGGATGCGCGATTCCACGTCCGCATCGATCGAACGGCCCGAACCCACGCTCTGGGTGCCCGGATAGCCGACCCAGACATCCGCCGACGAACCGGTGATGTACAGGCTGGTGCTGCCGAAGATGCCAAGTACCAGGGCCAGCTGCAGCAATTGCAGCAGGCCGGCGAACCCGACCGCCAGGATGGCCGGCAGGAAACGCCGCCATTCGTACACCAGCGTCTTGCGGGCGAGGGCGACCATCAGTGGTGCGCCTCGCTGGTGCTGTCGCGGGTGGCCGCGGGAGGCGTATCCAGTTGATCGGCGGTCGGCAGCGGTGCACCGCCCAGGGCCTTGAACAAGGCCACGTAGGCGAGGCCGTGGCCGGCGCGGGCGTCGGCCAGTTCGATCGCGGCCTGGTCGGCCGCGATCTGGCTCTCGCTGCGATCGAGCGGGCTGGCCAGTTGCAGGTGCTGCCGCGCCTGCGTGGAATCATCGACGCGTGTCAGCGCGTGCCAGGCGAGGGCATCCTGCTGTTCGCGCTGTTCCTGCTGCTGCAGGCTGCCCAGCGCGCTCTCGACTTCGGCCACCCCTCGCAGCACCGCTTGCCGATAGGCGATCACACTGGCCTTCAGGTCATGGTCCCGGGAGCGCTTGGCCGCCAGCCGGATGCCCCAGTCGAACAGCGGAATGCTGATTTCCGGTCCCAGCGACACGATGCCATTGGGTGTGTCGGAGTGCGGTTTGTTGTTGTCGATATCGGTGGCCCAGTCGATCGAGCCGCCGATGCCGAGGCTGGGGAACATGTCGGCGTGCGCCAACGCCTGCGCGCCGGCGGCCTGCAGCACGTCGGCTTCCGCGCGGGCGATTTCGGGACGCGTGCGCACAAGGTCGGCCGGTGTACTGTCAAGTTGCCAGGCGCCCAATTCGGGTGGGGGACCGGGCTGCAACCAGGCTGGATCGGGGTGGTTCTGACCGAGCAGCACGGCCAGCCGTTGCGTGCTGGCATTGATCGCCTGTCGCGGCGCGGCCAGCGCGGCCTGCGACTGTGCATAGGCCGCCTGTGCCTGGTCGACCGTGGCTGGCGCCACCAGATGCAGCCGCTGGCGCACGCCCAGCGCCTGCCATGCCTGTCGGCGCGCCTGGCTGATCCGCGACAAGAGCTGCTCCTGCTGCTGCGCCGTGCGCAGCTCGATCCACTCGCGCACTACCTCGGCGACCAGCGATACCTGCGCGCTGCGCAAGTCGGCCACGCTGGCGTCCAGCGCGCCTTGCGCTTCCCGCCGGGTACCTTCGCCGCGGCCGAACAGCCCCAGCTCCCAATTGGCATCGAAGCCGACAAAGAAATACGAGGCGTTGGCACTCGGGTCGACCACGTCGTTGGTGCCGAAGCGCAAGCTGGGCAGGTAGCGTGCGCCGGCACGGTCATGCAGGGCACGCACCGCACGCAGCCGCTCGACGGCCTCGGCCACGTCGAGGTTGCTGGCCAGGGCGCGATCGACCAGTGCATCGAGTTCGGGATCGGCAAAGGCATGCCACCAGCCGTGCAAGTCGGTGGGTTTGGCCCGGGTCGAGGCCGCTGCGTGCTGCCACTGGGCGGGCACCGGCGGTGACAGCCGGGGCAGCGGTTCCGCGCAACCGGCCAGAACGACCAGCAGCGCGCCCACCAGGCAGTTACGCAGGCGCATGTCGGTATGGGGTTTGCCGGATCGAAGGGGCACGCTGTGCATTGTCCATGGCCACGATCCGACGCTTGTGCAACGTCCGGTTCGTGGTGAGCGAAAGTAAGGCCATTGTCGCGTCGAAGTCTTTGCCTATTCTGACGGCCCAGCCATGAACTGCGCCAGTCGTCATGGGCTCGCGATGAATATCGCTCGCCATGTTCTTCACGCCGATGGCGGCGGAAAATGCACCTCGACGCACAGGCCATGTGGCTCGGCGAGTCGGTAGATGACCCTGGCGCGGTGTCGTTCGGCAGTGCGCTGGACGATCGCCAGGCCCAGGCCGCTGCCTTCTTCGTTGCTGCCAGCCAGGCGGAAGAACCGTTCGCTCAGGCGCGGCAGCAGGTCGGGCGGCACGCCGGGTCCGTTGTCTTCGACGCTGAGGCAAACGTCGCCCGCGGCCTGTGTGCTCAGTGCGACGGTGACCATGCTGTCGCGGCCAGCGTAGCGAATGGCGTTGTCGATCAGGTTGTCGAGCAGGTCCAGCATGCTCGATGCGTCACCAAGGACCATCATCGCCTGGTCGTGGCCCTCGTAGCCGAGATCCACCCCCGCGCGCAGCGCATCGTGCACGCGCTGCGATACCGCTTCGGGTATCAGCTTGCCGAGGTCGAGCAGGGTGGGTTCGCCCAACTCCAGTGGTGAAGCCTGGGCACGCGTCAGTGCCAGCAACTGCGACGAGGTGCGGGCCGCACGTTGAGTCAGGCGCCGGATGTGGGTGAGTGCATCCGTCACGGTTTCCGGTCGCGGGTCGGCGATCGCGCGGTCGACGTGCAGGCTCAGTCCGGTCAGCGGCGTGCGCAACTGGTGCGCAGCGTCGGCAATGAAGCGGTCATGCAAGGCGAGCATGCCGCGCAGGCGGCTGAACAAGGCGTCGATGGTGCGCGTCAGCGGCAGGATTTCCTGCGGCACGTCGGGGCCGCCGATCGGCGTCAGTTCGTGCGACCGGGCCGCCAGCCGGGCGGTCAACGGATCGAGCACGCGCAGCCCGCGGCCGACGCCGAACCAGACCAGCGACAACACGGCGGCGATCAGCGTGGTCTGCACCATGATCGAAAGCAGCAGGATTTCATTGGCCTGCTGGTGGCGGTCGTGCAGGGTTTCGGCGACGGTGACGACCAGGCTGTCCGAAGGATCGCCCGGCGCCGTCGTGCGCACCACGGCCGCGCGCAGCGCGTGCCCGTTCAGGCGTGTGCCGTAGAGCTGTGGCGTGTCGTCCGGCGCTGGTGCCTCGGGGGCGGGAAGCAGTTGAGCGCTGCCGGCGAGCAGGCCGCGCCGCGCGCTGTTCACCTGGAAATAGCTGTGCCCTTCGCGGTCGTATTCGAGCAGGAAACGCGCCTGCGGACTCAGTTGGGTCCCCAGCCCGGGGTCGGCAAGCATCTTCGCCAGCATCACCGCATCGTCGCTGAGGTCGCGATCGTGCACCCGGTTGGCATAGGTCAATGCCACTCCGTAGGTGAGCAGCGCATCCAGGATCAGCAGGATGGCCATCGGAATCAGCAACACGAGCAGCAGGCGCCGACGCAGGCTGGGACGGCGCCCCATGGCAGGTGCGAGGCTCATCCGGGATCACGTGTGGATGCGCCGGTTTCTTCCAGCAGGTAGCCGAGCCCACGGATCGTGCGCACGCCGGTGCCGCTGCCCTCAAGCTTGCGACGCAGGCGGTGGATCGCGATGTCCAGTCCGTTGTCGGTGAGTTCCTGGTCCCAGTCGCACAGCGCCTCGATCAGCTGGGCACGGCTGGTGACCCGCTCGGGTCGCAGCGCGAGCGCTTCGAGCAGCCCGAACTCGCGTGCGGTCAGCTCCAGCGGAGCCTGGTCGATCCATGCCCGATGACCTGGCAGATCCAGTCGCAGGCGACCGATGACCAGTTCGGGTTTGCCCTGGCTGCCGACCCGCCGCAGCAGAGCCCGCACGCGGGCCTCGAACTCGGTCAGCGCGAACGGCTTGACCAGATAGTCGTCGGCGCCCAGGTCGAGCACCCGGATGCGCTCGGGCAGGCCGTCGCGCGCGGTCACTACAAGTACCGGTATGCCGCTGCCCCGGCCGCGCAGGCGCTGCAATACTTCGCTGCCGTCAAGCGCAGGCAGGCCCAGGTCGAGCACCAGCAGGTCGTAATCGTGATCGTGCAGCGCCACGTCGGCCAGGTTGCCGGCGGCCACGTGGTCCACCGCATGCCCGCCCTGGCGCAGCGAGGCGCAGATGCCCTCGGCAATGGAAGCGTCGTCCTCGGCCAACAGAATGCGCATCATGAATTCCCGGTCAGCGCCTGAGTGTGATTGGCGTAGCCTTCGACGGCAAATCGACGTCGGCCACGCCTCGCTGGCGGCTACGATTTCGCGTCTGTGCAGACCGTGCGCGTGGTCATCAGTTCCCCGCCCTGGTCCGGACTCCCCGTCTGCATCACGTCCCGGCCGGCCCCGCACACTCAGGCGTAGGCGCGGCGATGCTCGCGGTGGGGCGGGTAATAAGCGAACACGTGGCTGTTGCTGCCGTAGAAATCCATGTTTTCGATGTGCTCGCCGCCCAGGCGCTCCGCCAGCCGGTCGGAAGCTTCGTTGCCTATGCGCACCAGGCTGATCACCCGCGGCGCGTGCAACTGCTGCCAGGCGAACTCGAGCACGGCATTGCCGGCCTCGGTGGCATAGCCGTGGTGGCGATAACCCGGCTTGAGCATCCAGCCCAGTTCCAGATCCGGCCAGCCATCGGGGTACATCAGGCCGGCACGGCCGATGAACTCGCCGCTGTCCTTGAGTTCCAGGGCCCACATCCCGCAGCCGCGCAGTTGCCAGTGGCCCAGCAACATGGCGAGCGAGCGCCAGGCATTGGTGCGGTCCAGCGGCTGGCCATCGCCGACCCAGCGCGTGCTCTCCGGATCGGCCAGCATGGCGGCGTAGTCGTCGAAGTGCCGCTCGGTCAACGCGGTCAGGCGCAGTCGCGCCGTTTCAATGGTGGGAATCTCAAACATTACGATCAGCCATCACGCCCGGGTCGGAGTGGTTGCCAGCAGTTCGGCGAGGGCGCAGGTACTGCTGGCCAGGCTCTCTTGCCAGGACAACCCGGTAATTGTCTCACCTGTGACCGAATCGACAAAATCCTCGGCCTGGCCGGGCGGAAGCAGGTGCCGGTAGTCCACGGTGATTTCGCTGCCGGCGGGCAGCTCGGCCAGGGCAAACACGAAACCCAGGTGCCACAGCCCGTTCGGCGTGAAGCTGTGGTTGATGTAGCACTCGTCCGGCCAGTCCGGCGACAGCGTGTAGCGATCCTCGAACCAGCGCGCGCTGGCGTGCCACTGCGCGCGCAACTCTTCGGATGCTTCTATCTCGGCGTGCCGGAACGTGGTCGCGATGCCGTCCGGCGCCGTGATGATGCGGCCGACGGCCACGCTTTCGTCCAGGAACAAGCCCTTGCCGGCACCCTGGATGGTGGACGGCGCAATGTGGTAACGCGGCAGGATCATGGCGGGATGAGGGCGGCTGGGGCGCGCGAGTGTAGCGCAGGCAGCGCGCCAGGGCGCTGCCTGCGGCTTTGGGTGCCAACGCCGGGGCTTAGTCCTCCGACGCCGCCTTGCGGTGCCGGGGCTTGGGGGCGGCCATGGGGTCTTCGGCGGCGACCGCGCCGGCCGCGGGGTCCGCAAGCAGGATGGCACTGCGGTTGCGCTCGATCGTGGCCTTGCCGATGCCCTTGACGTGTTTCAGGTCGTCGGCCTTCTTGAACGGGCCGTGCGCGTCGCGCCAGGCCACGATCGCCTCGGCCCGCGAGGCGCCGATGCCGTCGAGGGACCTGGCGATGGTCGCGGCATCCGCCTGGTTGATGTTGACCGGCGTGGCCGCGAACAGCAGGCCCGGTACGGCGAGGGCCAGCATGACGAGAAGCATGGCGAGTTTGCGGGACATGGTCTTCCTCCTTGAATGATGACGTGGTGGTGCGGCGCGAGCCGATGCCGCGGCCCCACGATGCGTGGAAGCGATGCGGCGCGCAGTCGGGTGCCTGTGCGCGCGATCGTGCGAATTGCGCGCCCGCGATTGTGGGTGTCGACCGTGCCGCGTGTCGGTGCTGCCGGAGCGCGCTGCTACAATGTCCTATTGTTCGCAAGCCGGAGTGTGCTCCATGGATACCAGCCGCCTGTCCCGTTTCGTCGGCGATTTGTGGGATGCCGAAATCGTGCCGCAACTGGTGGAATACATCCGTATTCCCAACAAGTCGCCGATGTTCGACAAGGATTGGGCCAGCCACGGGTACATGGATGCTGCAGTGAAGCTGATGGAAAACTGGGCGCGCTCCAAGCTCGGCCAACTGCCCGGGGCCACGCTGGAAGTGGTGCGGCTGGAAGGGCGCACGCCGCTGATCTATATCGAGGTGCCCGGGCAGGGCGACGACACGGTGATGCTGTACGGCCACCTTGACAAGCAGCCGGAGATGACCGGCTGGGCCGACGGCCTCGGTCCGTGGACGCCGGTGCTCAAGGGCGACAAGCTGTACGGCCGCGGCGGCGCCGACGATGGCTACGCGATCTTCGGCTCGCTGGCCGCGCTGCTGGCGTTGCACGAGCAGGGCATTCCGCACGCACGCTGCGTGGTGATGATCGAAGCCTGCGAGGAATCGGGAAGCTACGACCTGCCGTTCTATGTCGATCATCTGGCCCGGCGCATCGGCAGCCCGTCGCTGGTGGTGTGCCTGGATTCCGGTTGCGGCAATTATGACCAGCTGTGGCTGACCACGTCGCTGCGCGGCATGACCGGCGGCAACCTCACCGTGCAGGTGCTGGAAGAAGGCGTGCATTCGGG
>DATNGL010000217.1:0-4852 GCA_035605895.1 Rhodanobacter sp. | reverse complement strand
TGAAACCAGCGACTGCAGCAGTGCCGGATCCTTGAGTGCCTGGGCGATCAGGTTTTCCGCGCCGGCCTTGCCGTCCATGTAGGTGTCGAGATTCGCCAGCTGGGTGCGCGCTTCCAGCAGTTTCGCGACGGCGGGCACCTTCCGTGCCACGGCGGCCGGAGAGAAGTCGTCCATGCTCTCGAAGGTGATGTCCACGGCCAGGTTGCCTTCGCCGGTCAGCGTGTTCGGCACCGCAAAAGTCACCCGCGGCTTCATGGCGTTGAGCCTGCTGTCGAAGTTGTCGACGTCGATCTCCAGTGCCTTGCGATCCTCGATCGGCGGAAGCTCGCCGGCGTTGGCGCCGGAGAGATCCGACATCACGCCCATCACGAACGGCACCTGCACCTTCTTCTGGGCGCCGTACACCTCGACGTCGTATTCGATCTGCACGCGTGGTGCGCGGTTGCGTGCGATGAACTTCTGACTGCTTTGCTTGGCCATGCGACTCTCCCGTTCAGGGTTTTCGGTTTCGAAATGCAACAACGATCGGTTCCGGCGTGGCTTGGGTCCGCTTCGCCACAGGGAAAAAGAATGTCATGCGGCGAATGCCGAGCCCGGAAGGTTGCGCGCGGAGCCCGTTACCGTCGTCAATGTGGAGGCCGCCACCCCGGTGCCGTCATCCCCACGACGACGCGTCGGGCATCCTCACGGCCACGGGGCCGCATGGCGACATCCTGAATCAGCCTTGGTTGATGTGTTTGCGCCCTGGCGCATCCGGTACCGGCCCCGCGGTGCGTCCGCCCAAGGCGAACCCCCACGGATGAATCAAGTTCAGATCCGGTAGTGAATGCACACGCAAGCTTTTGCCCCCCTCCGCTCCCAACGGTCGCCTTGCACCAGCGACAAACCCCTCGCCGCAGCAAGTTCAGCGCCAGGCATTCCGCATCGATGATGCGATGAACTGCAATTTCGCCATTGCCAGACGATACCTGTCGTAATCCCACCGCGGCACGGAACTCGCAAATGACCCTGATGCGTGGCCTCTTGGTCGCCTGTCGCGGGTCGACGTCCGTTCGCTGCGAATCGCGTCTGACGGTTCAGGCAATCTACATCCGTCATGACCTTGGTGCAAGCTGAATAACCGAGCCCGGACCACCCCTCGACGGGTCATTCGACCAGGCCTCGAACCGGCCCGCGAAAACCTGCGCGTCCCCACCACGGATGATTGCCGGGCATGCTCCTGCGACGGTTCGAGTCCACCGCGCCCCTGACCGGCCCGATGACTCAACCGCGCAGTAATCCGAGATGGCAGCACGCAACAAAAAGGGGAATCCGCCATGGATTCCCCTTTTCGGCCCCACTCGATCGGTGGGCTATCGAATCTGGTGGGCGGTACAAGGATCGAACTTGTGACCCCTACCATGTCAAGGTAGTGCTCTACCGCTGAGCTAACCGCCCGTCGCATCGGCCATGCCGCGCGAGCCGCGCAGTATACGGCAGGGTGCCGCGGCCGACAATATGTCGGCGCCCTCGGGATTCAGCGCAAGGCCTGCTCGCGCAGCTGGTGGATCTGGTCGCGCAGGCGCGCCGCGTCCTCGAACTCCAGGTTCTGCGCGTGCCTGTACATCTGCGCTTCCAGCTTCTTCAGCATGCCGGCGGCCTGCTGTGCGTCGAGCCCGGCGTAGCCGGCGCCCTGCTCGGCCACCGCACGGCCGCGCACGGGTGATTTGCCGCGACGATTGCCGACGTCGCTGCGCGCACCTTCCATGATGTCCGCGATGCGTCGCACCACGGTCTTCGGGGTGATCCCGCGCGCCTCGTTGTACGCCACCTGTTTCTCGCGGCGCCGCGCCGTCTCGTCCATCGCCGCCTGCATCGAACGGGTGACGTTGTCAGCGTACAGGATCGCCTTGCCGCGCACGTTGCGGGCGGCGCGGCCGATGGTCTGGATCAGCGAGCCGGTGGAACGCAGGAAACCTTCCTTGTCGGCATCGAGCACCGCCACCAGCGACACCTCGGGCATGTCCAGGCCCTCGCGCAGCAGGTTGATGCCGACCAGCACGTCGAACTCGCCCAGGCGCAGGTCGCGGATGATCTCGCTGCGCTCGACCGTCTCGATGTCCGAGTGCAGGTAGCGCACCTTCACGTCGTGCTCGGCCAGGTATTCGGTGAGGTTTTCGGCCATGCGCTTGGTCAGCGTGGTGACCAGCACGCGGTCGCCCATCGCGATGCGCTTGTTGGCCTCGCTGAGCAGGTCGTCGACCTGGGTGCGCACCGGGCGCACCTCCACCTGCGGATCGACCAGGCCGGTGGGGCGCACCACCAGCTCGGTCACGGCATCGGCGGACTTGTGCAGCTCGTAGTCGCGCGGCGTGGCGGAAACGTAGATCGCGCGCGGCACGCGCTCCTCCCATTCCTCGAAGCGCAGCGGCCGGTTGTCCATCGCCGAGGGCAGGCGGAAACCGAACTCCACCAGGGTCTCCTTGCGCGAGCGGTCGCCCTTGTACATGGCGCCCAGCTGCGGCACGGTGACATGCGACTCGTCCACCACCAGCAGCCCGTCGGCCGGCAGGTAGTCGAACAGAGTGGGCGGCGGCTCGCCCGGCGCGCGCCGGGTCAGGTGGCGCGAGTAGTTCTCGATGCCCTGGCAGTAGCCCACCTCGGCCATCATTTCCAGGTCGAAGCGGGTACGCTGCTCCAGCCGTTGCGCCTCCAGCAACTTGTTCTCCCTGTACAGGTATTCCAGCCGCTCCTTCAGCTCGACCTTGATCGTCTCGATCGCGTTGAGCACGCTCTCGCGGGTGCTGGCGTAGTGCGTGCGCGGATAGACGGTGTAGCGCGGCACCTTGCGGATCGTCTCGCCGGTGAGCGGATCGAACAGCGCCATGTTCTCCACCTCGCCGTCGAACAGCTCGATGCGCAGCGCCTCGGTTTCCGACTCGGCCGGGAACACGTCGATGATCTCCCCGCGCACGCGGTAGGTGCCGCGGCGCAGCTCCATCTCGTTGCGTGTGTACTGCAGCTCGGTCAGCTGGTGGATCAGCTTGCGCTGGTCGATCCGCTCGCCCTTGGCCAGGATCAGCCGCAGGCTCAGGTAATCCTCGGGATTGCCCAGGCCGTAGATCGCCGACACGGTGGCCACGATGATGGAATCGCGGCGCGACAGCAGCGCCTTGGTCGCCGACAACCGCATCTGCTCGATGTGCTCGTTGATCGAGGCGTCCTTCTCGATGAAGGTGTCCGACGCCACCACGTAGGCTTCCGGCTGGTAGTAGTCGTAGTAGCTGACGAAGTACTCCACCGCGTTGTTCGGAAAGAATTCCCTGAATTCACCGTACAACTGCGCCGCCAGCGTCTTGTTCGGCGCCATCACGATGGTGGGGCGCTGCACCTTCTCGATGACGTTGGCGATGGTGTAGGTCTTGCCCGAACCGGTGACGCCGAGCAGGGTCTGCGCGGCCAGCCCGGCCTCGAAACCCTCGGACAGGCGCTGGATAGCCTGCGGCTGGTCGCCGGCGGGCTGGTAGGGGGCAACGAGCTGGAATCGGTCGGTCATCGGCTACAGGTGTGGGCGCGGGCGAGCATTTTAAATCGGGCCTGCTGACAGGATGCGTCAGCAGATGCCGACACGTGCGCCAGGATCGAGCCGCTGGGCGCGCCACGCCAGCGCCCTAGCATGGAACCTCCCGCACGTCGCAGGAGGCGACAGCATGATGGCGACAGGAACCACGGGCCCGCGACGGCTTCAACGCGGCATCAGCCTGGTCGAACAGATCATGGTGGTCTCCGTCATCGCCATTCTGGCCGGGGTCGCGTTGCCGCCGCTGCACCACCTGCTGAGTCGCAACCGGTTGCAGGTGGCGCAGAGCGATTTCATGACGGCATTGCAGCACGCTCGCAGCACCGCCGCCATCACCGGCAAACGCACCCTGTTCTGCCCCAGCCCGGATGGCCACCAGTGCAGCGACGATACCCGCTGGGAACGCGGCTGGTTGCTCGGCGAGGATGCCGATGGTGATCATCAGCCCGACGGCGGTCCGTCGTACACGCGCGGCGCCTACGCTACCGGCCTGCGCATCGCCAGCAACAACGGCCGTCACTTCGTTCGTTTCCAGCCGGACGGCAGTGCCGGCGGCAGCAACCTGACCCTGCTGTTCTGCGAACCCGGCGGAGACAACCCGGCCCTCAGCGTGGTGGTTTCCAACTCCGGCCGGATTCGCGGTGCACCCGCCACGGCGGCCCAGGCGGCCAGTTGCGCGCAGGCCGACTGAGCGAACGCTGCGCGGGCGTCCCGCGGGAAATGGTTCTCGGCCACCGGGAAATGGCCAGGCGGGATCAACCCGAACGAGACGCTATCGCCGCAAGCAGTTGCAGATTCAGCGCGTGCTGTTGTGCCTGCCAGTTCTCGAGCATCGCCGGATCGATCCCCGGCTGCTCGTCCATGGCCGACAGGCGGCGCTTCCACCAGCTGCGGTAACGATAGTGCGAGACCTCGCCGTTGATGTCGCTGCCGACCAGCCCACCGCGCAGGCTGTCGATCAGGGCCAGCGCATGCGGCACCAGCAACCGCCCCTGGTCCCAGTTGGTATGCGCCACTTCGGGCGCGAACACGTCCTTGTCGATCGACAGGTAACTCGGCGTCGCCTGTGCGCGCTGGAAACCCGCGAAGGCATCCACCAACGCCGCCGGCGAGTCGAAGCCCCGAAAGGCATGTGCCAAGCCAAGCCGGCGGGCCCAACCGGTATCCACGCCGATGCTCCAGTAAGTGAGCTTGCGGCGGCGCAGCGGGGTCAGGTAGTTCTCCCACGCGTGGCCGCCACCGATGTCCGCCGAGGTGATGCCCAGCACGTGCACGTGGCTGACCTGGGGCAGC
>DATNGL010000216.1:0-7844 GCA_035605895.1 Rhodanobacter sp. | reverse complement strand
CGGCACCCAGGGGCATTCATCGCCGCAACCCATCGTGATCACGGCGTCGAACTCGCCCTCGATTTCACTGAGCGATTTGGAGGCGTGCTTCGTCAGGTCGTAGTCCAGCTCTGCCATGAACCGGACGGCTTTCGGGTTGATCAGTCCCGAGGGGCGCGATCCCGCGCTCAAGGCTTCCACCTGATCGCCGCCATGGATGTGCGCGAACGCTTCCGCCATCTGGCTGCGATTGGAATTTTCGATGCAGACGAACAGGATGCGTTTCATGTCTTCCGCCGTGTGGGTTTGCATACGGTCACGGGCTCGCAGCACCCGGCATCCGCCGAATCCGCGCAGCAGTTCTCCGTGAGAAAACCCAGCAGCGCATTCATCTGCTTGTAGTCCGCGCGGCACTGGATCATGCGGCCCTGTCGCTCGTCACTGACCATTCCGGCACGACGCAGGATGTGCAGATGATTGGTCAGCGTGGCCCCCGCCAGGCCTGTCGCCCCGGCGAGCTCGCCCACGGCCATGCCCGTCTCGCCAGCCTGGACAAGCAGGCGAAAAATGTTCAGGCGATGCTCCTGGGCCAGAGCGTTGAGGCACGCAAGTGCGATTTTTGATTTCATATTTCCATAATTATAGAAATATGGAAGCAAATCAAACCCACGAAATCAGCGAGTAACTGGTCGACAGCGGACGTCGAACCGGCCTGGCTCGTACAAAAATACTGGTCACCATGGAAAATGAATGCGCGGATGCCGTTACCAATCAACGGATGGCCGCAGACGTCCGCGCTACAATCGCCATCCGCAATCCCGCCAGCTCCTCTACCGTCCCTGTATGCGCAACCCCCTGCAAGAACAACTGCTCAAGGCCGGTCTGGTCAACAAGACCAGGGCGGCGCAGGTGGTGCGCGAACAGGCGAAGAATCACAAGGGCAAGACGCCGGCACCACCCAGTGCCGAACAGGTCGAGGCGAAGCGGTTGCAAGCCGAGAAGGCCGAGCGCGATCGGGCGCTGGCGGCCGAGCGCAATGCGCAGGTGCGCGCCAATGAAGCGCACGCGCAGGTTCGGCAGATCGTCGAGGCGCACAAGGTGAAGCGCGAGGGCGAGATCGCCTATCGCTTCACCGATGGCGACGCGATCAAGGACGTGCTGGTCAACGAAGCGCTGCGCGCGCAACTGGCCGGCGGCACGCTGGTGATCGTGCGCCACGACCAGGGTTACGAGCTGTTGCCGCGGGTCGCGGCCGACAAGGTGTATGAGCGCGACGCGGCGATGATCGTGCTCGATCACGGGCGCGGCGAAACCGGCAGCGGCAATGGCGTGGATGATGAGTATTACAAGCAGTTTCAGGTGCCTGACGATTTGATCTGGTAGTGCTTGAAAGCGCCACCCGTAGTCACAGGCCCTTCGACTCCGCTGCGCTACGCTCAGGGAGAGCGGCTTTCTCTACGTGTGCGTGCTGGATCAGTCGCGCTTCAGTTCCAGCAAGTCCCAACCGTTGCCGTACAAGTCCTCGAACACCGCCACCGTGCCGTAGGCCTCGTGGCGCGGCTCCTCGCGGAAGTGCACGCCTTCGGCGCGCATGCGTTGCCAGTCGCGCTGGAAGTCGTCGGTGTTGAGCAGCAGGAACACGCGGCCGCCGGTCTGGTTGCCGATGCGCGAAGCCTGCTCGTCGCCCTTCGCCTTGGCCAGCAGCAGGCGGGTTTCGCTGGAACCGGACGGAGCCAGCAGCACCCAGCGCTTGCCGTTACCCATGTCGGTGTCCTCGATCAGCTCGAAGCCGAGCGCGCGGGTGTACCAGGCGATCGCCTCGTCGTAGTCGACGACCAGCAGCGCGAGTGCACCGAGATGCTGTTTCATTTCTTCGCTGCCTTGAGTGCGGGTAGCGGGCCAAGTTCGGCCTGGAGTTTCTTCGTCAGCTTCGCGCGGATCTGCGTGTACGCATCGAGGATGAGCACTTGCAATTCGGCCGTGGCGAAACGCTGCGGTTCGGTGATCGATATCCAGCGGGAACGCGCCAAGTACGGCGCGGGGATGATGCCGGGCTGATCGGTCAGTTCGAGGAATCGTTCGTCATCCACCTTGAACGAGATCCGCCCACCTTCGCTGCCGTCCGATGGCGTCACCGCGAACATCTTGCCGCCGACGCTGAACACCAGGTCCGCGCCCCATTTGATGTCGCGCGTCACGCCGGGCCACTTGCCGCATAGCGCTTCCAACTGGGCCGGGGAGAGGCCGGTGGCCTGCCTGGTGGTCATGTCGCTGCTCCATGGGAATCCGACGCGCATTGTGCCGTGCTCGGCCAAAGCCTGTCCGGGGCCACGAAAGTGCCGTGCTGCAGCACGAAGGCGATGAACCATCGGCTCCAAGTGGATCATGCCTTGGCGCGTCCCGGTAGCTGACGTCATTGCAAATTCATGTTGCATTGCACACAATACGTAAAAGTATGGAACTGCCATGATCCCTGCCATCGACTTCCCCGCGCCGTCCCGCTATGCCTCGTTGCCGCCACGCAGCAGCGAGCGCTTCGCGCGCCCCAGGGTGGGGCCGTCGTCGCACGGCGAGCAGGTGCGCATCCAGGATGGCCGCGAGCTGGTGTTGCGCGCGATCGAGCCGGGCGACGTGGCCGCGATGCAGCGTTGCTTCACACGGCTGTCGCCGGAGGACATCCGCCGCCGCTTCCTGCATGCGATGTCCGAGCTGCCCGCACCGATGGCGCAGCGGCTGTGCCGGATCGATCCGGAGCTTGAAACCGCCCATGTGCTGATGGACGAATCGGTGCAACCGGCCGAGATGCGCGGCGTGGGCCGGATCTACGTCGACGAGGCCGCCGACAGCGCCGAGTTCTCGGTACTGGTGGAGCACGGCTGGAGCCGTCTGGGCCTCGGCGCGCTGCTGATGCAGCGGCTGGTCGACGACAGCCGTCGCCGCAAGCTCGCCGAGCTGTGGGGCTACGTGCTGCAGGAGAACCGGCCGATGCTGGAATTGTGCCGCGAGCTTGGCTTCACCCAGCGGGTGATTCCGGACGAACCGGGTACCGCGCTGATTACACTGAAGCTCTGATCCCCATCGCCCATGCACAAACAGCCCCGGCTTGCCGGGGCTGTCGCGTTACACTTGCCCGCTTTCCCCGGCGCGGCTCGATGGCGGCGCCTCGCATACGCGTCGCCCATGACCAGCCTGATCAAGCACCCGCCCCTGCCGACCACCCCCAAGCAACGCCGCTACTGGACGCCGCCACACGGCTCCGGGCGAGCGCTGCTGATTGCCGAGGCAGCGCGTACGCACGACGGGCTGCTGGTCGCGGTGACCCGCGACACCCAGCGCGCGCAAGCGCTGGAAGCGGAGCTGAAGATCTTCGCCGGCGGCCTGCCGGTGCTGCATTTCCCGGACTGGGAAACCCTGCCCTACGACGTGTTCAGCCCGCATCCGGAGATCGTGTCGCAGCGCATCGCCACGCTGTACCAGTTGCCGAGTGTGAAACGCGGGGTGCTGGTGGTGCCGGTGGCCACGCTGATGCAGCGCATCGCGCCGCGCGCGCATATCACCGGCTCCGGACTGGTGCTGGCCAAACGCCAGAAACTCGACCTGGTCAGCGAACAACGCCGACTCGAAGCTTCCGGTTATCGCAACGTGCCGCAGGTAGCCGAGCCGGGCGACTTCGCCGTACGCGGTGCCTTGCTCGACATCTTCCCGATGGGCACGGCCGAACCGTACCGCATCGAGTTGTTCGACGACGAAGTGGAATCGATCCGCAGCTTCGATCCGGAAACCCAGCGCTCGCAGCAGCAGGTGGAGAAGATCGAATTGCTGCCCGCACGCGAGTTTCCACTCACCGAGGAAGCGGCGAAGGAGTTCCGCGGCAACCTGCGCGAACGCTTTCCGATCGACGTGCGTCGCTGCCCGCTGTACCAGGACATGAAGGAAGGCGTGACGCCCGGCGGCATCGAGTACTATCTGCCACTTTTTTTCCAACAAACCGCCACCCTGTTCGACTACCTCGCCGATGACGCACTGTTCGTGCTTGGCGAAGGCGCAGGCGAAGCCGCCGACCAGTTCTGGACGCAGACCGCCGAGCGCTACGACCAGCGCGCGCACGACATCGAACGCCCGGTGCTGCCGCCGGCCGAGTTGTACCTGCCACCGGAACAATTGCGCGAGCAGCTCAACAAGCGACTGCGGGTGGAAGTGGTCGACAGCAACCATGAGCATGCCGTCGCCAGTGGTACCCAGCCCGCACCGGAGCTGCCGCTCAACCGCAAGGGCGAGGAGCCCGGCACGTCGCTGCGGCATTTCCTCGCCAGCTATCCGGGCCGCGTGCTGATCGCAGCGGATTCCGCGGGACGGCGCGAAGCGCTGATCGAAACGCTGGCGGCGGCGGGACTGAAACCGCAGAACGTCGAGAGTTGGCCAGCTTTTCTCGCCCGTCATCCCGGCGAAAGCCGGGATCCAGTGACGTCGCCGTTGCAGGCGCTGGATTCCGGCCTGCGCCGGAATGACGAGCAAATAAGTAGCCACGAGCAAATAAAGTTCGCCATCACCATCGCCAGCTTGGAACAGGGCTTCGCGCTCACCAAACCCGCGCTCACCGTGCTCACCGAACGCGAGCTGTACGGCGAGCGGGTGCGCAGCGAGCGCGACCGCAAGCGTCGCCGCGGCACCGCGCGCGATCCGGAAGCGATCATCCGCGATCTCACCGAGCTCACCCTCGGCGCGCCGATCGTGCACGTTGATCACGGCGTGGGCCGCTACCAGGGCCTGCTCTCGATGGACGTCGGCGGCATGGATGGCGAGTTCCTCACCATCGAATACGCCAAGGGCGACAAGCTCTACGTGCCGGTGTCGCAGCTGGGGCTGGTCAGCCGCTACTCCGGCACCGCGCCGGAACTGGCGCCGCTGCATTCGCTCGGCGGCGACGCGTGGGAACGCGCACGCAAGAAGGCCGCCGAAAAGGTGCGCGATGTCGCCGCCGAACTGCTGGCGATCTACGCGCAACGCGAAGCCCGCGGCGGCGAGTCGATGCCGATCGATCGCCAGCTGGTGGAGGAATTCGGCAGCACCTTCCCGTTCGAGGAAACGCCCGACCAGGAAACCGCGATCGAAGCCGTGCTCGCCGACCTGGCCGCGCCGCGCGCGATGGACCGGGTGATCTGCGGCGACGTCGGCTTCGGCAAGACCGAAGTCGCCTTGCGTGCCGCGTTCGCCACCGCCACCGCCGGCAAGCAGGTCGCCGTGCTGGTGCCGACCACCCTGCTCGCCCAGCAACACTACCGCAATTTCGCCGACCGCTTCGCCGACTGGCCGGTGCGCGTCGACGTGCTGTCGCGCTTCAAATCCACCAGGGAAGTGAACGAGGCATTGAAGCGCCTCGCCGATGGCCAGATCGACGTGATCGTGGGCACCCACAAACTGTTGCAGCCGGGCATCAGGTTCAAGAATCTGGGCCTTGTCATCGTCGACGAGGAGCAGCGTTTCGGCGTGCGCCAGAAGGAGCAGCTGAAGAAGCTGCGTGCCGAAGTGGACCTGCTGACCATGACCGCCACGCCGATCCCGCGCACCTTGAACATGGCGATGGCCGGCCTGCGTGACCTTTCATTGATCGCCACGCCGCCGGCCCATCGCTCGGCCGTGCGCACCTTCATTTCCGCGTGGGATCCGGCGACGATCCGCGAAGCGCTGCAGCGCGAGCTGTCGCGCGGCGGCCAGGTGTATTTCCTGCACAACGAGGTGCTGAGCATCGAGCGCACCGTGCGCGAACTGGAGGAACTGGTGCCCGAGGCGCGCATCCGCATCGCCCACGGCCAGATGCCCGAACGCGAACTGGAAGGCGTGATGGCGGACTTCCACCGCCAGCGCTTCAACGTGCTGGTGTGCACCACGATCATCGAAACCGGCATCGACATCCCGACCGCCAACACCATCATCATCAACCGCGCCGATCGTTTCGGCCTCGCCCAGCTGCATCAGCTGCGCGGCCGCGTCGGTCGCTCGCATCACCGCGCCTACGCCTATCTCGTCGTGCCCGACCGCAAGTCGATTACCGCCGATGCGCAGAAACGCCTCGAAGCACTGGCTTCGCTGGAAGAACTCGGCGCCGGCTTCACCCTCGCCACGCACGACCTGGAAATCCGCGGTGCCGGCGAACTGCTTGGCGACGAACAATCCGGCCAGATCCAGGAGATCGGCTTCGGCCTCTACACCGAACTCCTCGATCGCGCGGTGCGCGCACTGAAGTCCGGCAAGATCCCCGACTTCGACCTCAGCAGCGAGCACGAAACCGAAGTCGAGCTGCACCTGCCCGCGCTGATCCCCGACGACTACCTCGGCGACGTGCACGCGCGCCTGACCCTGTACAAGCGCATCGCCAGCGCGCGCAGCGAGGACGACCTGCGCGACCTGCAGGTGGAAATGATCGACCGCTTCGGCCTGCTGCCGGACAGCACCAAGCAACTGTTCGCGGTGGCCAGCCTGAAACTGATGGCCACCCCGCTCGGCATCCGCAAACTGGACTTCGGCGCCAACGGCGGGCGGATCACCTTCCGCGAGAAGCCCGAAGTCGATCCGCTGGCGATCATCAAGCTGATCCAGGGCCTGCCCCGCGTGTACAAGCTCGATGGCCAGGACAAGCTGAAGGTGATTCTCGACCTGCCCGGCGCCAGCGAGCGCATCCGCAGTGCACAGGAAGTGCTGCTCTTGCTGGGTGCGCGCCGCCCGCAATGAAGCCGCGGCCGGCCGGACCGGCGGCGGCGGATACACCCGAATGCCGGACCCCTGACCGTGAGCGGGTGACCGCAAGCGTCCGGTTCGGGCCATTCCGGGCGCGCCGCTGCCCGGGCGATCCGCGTCACTCCAGGCAGATACGGGATTTCCGACCATTGGCGCCGTGGTGCTGCCCCATGGGAGCGCTGGCACGACCTGTGCTTGACTTATGCCAGACAGATCGGGCAGCGTTGCCTGTTGGGAAGTCGTGCTGCCTCGCGGCGGCGCCTCCGGACTGCGCTTGCACCTCATCGAAGTGCGAAGGACAAGTCATGCGGCGCATGAGCTGGATTGCGCCATGGATACCCGAACGAGTTTGGCACCACAGGGAAAGCCAAATGGAGAAGCAGATCACATCGCCACCCCGGGACCGCCTCTGGCGGCGCGCGGGCGGCTTGGTGTTCGCCCTGCTGTTCTGCTGGCTTGGCGTCGCCGATGCCGCCGGCATGCCGCTGAATGGCGCCTGGGGAGAAGTCGGCCCGGGCGACACGCCGCAAAGCGTGCTGGAGGCCTATCGCTCCGGCCATCTCAACAGTTTCGATCCCTCGATGCTGCAGCAGTTTCCCCGCAGCAAGCGTGGCAACTGGGTGGTGATCGTGGCGCAACCGCCATGGGACAACGAGGAACGGGTACTCACCGTCTACCCCCCTCCGATGGGCACGATCAGCGTGACCGATGGCGGCCAGAAACACGCGCTGGCGATCGACGATTTCAGCGCGCCGCTGCACGGGCACGGGCGCCTGGCCTGGCGCGTACCGGCCACCCTGCCGGCCTCGGCACCGATCCTGCTGCGGCTGGAACCGGGCGAAACGCTGAGTGCGCCGATACGCTTCCGGATTCTTCCCTGGGGCGATTACCTGCAGCGGGACGCGCAATGGCTGGTATTCGCCAGCGCCTGCTTTGCCGTGATGCTGGCCATGGTGCTGATGGCGCTGTTCTTCTCGCTGGTGCTGCGTGACGTCACCTACGCCTGGTATGCCGGCTATATCGTCTGCTACGCGCTGATCCAGGGCATCCAGACCGGCTTCGTGTTCCATCCGCTGGAGTGGCAATGGCTGGCTGCCCGAACCTGGCTGGTGGGCGCGGCGGCGGTGGCC
>DATNGL010000215.1:0-4006 GCA_035605895.1 Rhodanobacter sp. | reverse complement strand
GTTGCCGGCCGAGAACAGTTCGTTGATGCGCGACAGCGTGCCCGGCACGTTGCGGTGGATGTGCAGCAGGCGACGGCTGTGCGGATGTTCGGGCAGGGTCACCTCGGGGAAGTTCACCGCCGACAGGGTCGAGCCGTTGTCGCTGTAGCGCACCAGCTTGCTGGCCACCTCGATGCCGATGTTGTCCTGCGCCTCCAGCGTGCTGCCGCCGATGTGCGGGGTCAGGATCACGTTGTCCATGCCCACCAGCGGCGAGACGAAGGCGTCGTCGTTGCCCTTCGGCTCGGCCGGGAACACGTCCACCGCCGCGCCGGCGAGGCGGTCCTCGCGCAGCGCCATGGCGAGCGCGTCGATGTCCACCACGCTGCCGCGCGAAGCGTTGATCAGCATCGCGCCGGCGCGCATCTTCGCCAGCTGTTCGGCCCTGATCATCATCTGCGTGGCCGGGGTTTCCGGCACGTGCAGGGTGACCACGTCCGCGCGCTCCAGCAGTTCGTCCAGGCTGGACACGGCGCGCGCATTGCCCAGCGCCAGCTTGGTCTCGATGTCGTGGAAGATCACCCGCATGCCCAGGCCCTCGGCCAGCACGCCCACCTGGGTGCCGATGTGGCCGTAGCCGACGATGCCGAGCACCTTGTCGCGCGTCTCGTAACTGCCGCTGGCCGACTTGGCCCAGCCGCCGCGGTGGCACTGCGCGTTCTTCTGCGGAATGCCGCGCAACAGCATGATCGCCTCGGCGATCACCAGCTCGGCCACGCTGCGGGTATTCGAATACGGTGCGTTGAACACCGGCACGCCGAGCTGACGGGCCGCCCCCAGGTTCACCTGGTTCGTGCCGATGCAGAAGCAGCCCACGGCGATCAGGCGCTTGGCCTGGGCCAGCACGTCGTCGGTCAGCTGGGTGCGCGAGCGCAGGCCGACGATATGCGCCTCGGCGATGCGCGCCTTCAGTTCGTCCTCCGGCAGCGATTTCGCATGCAGCTCGACCTGGCTGTAGCCGGCGCGGTGGAAAACCTCGATCGCACTGGCGCTGATCCCCTCCAGCAGCAAAACCCTGATGTCCTGACGGGGAAAGGAAGTCTGCATCGCATTGGCCCTGGCATGTAGGAGCCCCTACTATGCCAGAGCCGAAGGCAAATTGCGGCACTGCAGCACTGGACGCGGGATGACACGGCTGGCAGGCTGTGCGAATGACCCCGGAGCCCCGCATGTCCGACCCCCGCCTTGCCGAATTGTGTCGCCGCCTGCCCGGACTGCGTTTGCTGACCGAACCCGGTGATCTGGAGCACTACGGCCGCGACTGGACGCGCCGCTGGACGCCCGCACCGCTGGCGATCGCCTTGCCGGCCAGCGTGGACGAGGTGCAGGCGATCGTGCGCTGGGCGAACGAGCAGCACGTGGCGGTCGTGCCATCCGGGGGGCGCACCGGCCTGTCCGGCGGCGCGGTGGCAGCAAACGGCGAGCTGGTGCTGAGCCTGGAGCGGATGAACCGGGTGTTGGCGTTCAATGCGGTGGACCGTACCCTCACCGTGCAGCCGGGGATGATCCTGCAGCAGGTGCACGAGGCGGCGCGCGAGCATGGCCTGCTCTACCCGGTCGATTTCGCCGCGCGCGGTTCGTGCTCGATCGGCGGCAATATCGCCACCAACGCCGGCGGTATCCGGGTGATCCGTTACGGCAACACGCGCGAGTGGATCGCGGGCCTGAAAGTGATTGCCGGCGACGGCGAGTTGCTGGACCTCAACCGCGGCCTGATCAAGAACTCCAGCGGCTACGACTTCCGCCAGCTGATGATCGGTTCCGAAGGCACCCTGGGCATCGTGGTCGAAGCCACGCTGAAGTTGACCGATCCGCCGCCGTCGTCCCAGGTGATGCTGCTGGCACTGCCGGACATGGATGCGCTGATGGAGGTGTTCGCGCTGTTCCGCGCGCGACTGGCCCTGCAGGCGTTCGAGTTCTTCACCGACCGCGCGCTGCAGCATGTGCTGGCGCATGGCGCGCAGCGCGCCATCGAGGGCGATCATCCCTATTACGTGGTGACCGAGTTCGATGCCGCCGACGAACGCCAGCAGGACGCGGCATTGGCCGCCTTCGGGCATGCGCTGGAACAGGGCTGGGTCAGCGATGGCGTGATCGCGCAGAGCGAAGCGCAGGCGGCGGCCCTGTGGCGCTTGCGCGAAGGGATCACCGAGAGCCTGGCGCCGCGGCGACCATACAAGAACGACGTGTCGGTGCGGATCAGCGCGGTGCCGGCCTTCCTGTGCGAGATGCAGGCCTTGCTGGCGCACGAATATCCCGGCATCGAGGTGGTCTGGTTCGGCCACATCGGCGACGGCAACCTGCATATCAACGTGCTGCCGCCGGACGACCTGGCCGAGGGAGCCTTCATCGCCCAATGCGAACAGGTGACCCGGCTGCTGGCGGCAACCCTGCACTGTCACGGCGGCAGCATTTCGGCCGAGCACGGCATCGGCCTGGTCAAGCGGGCCTACCTTGCAAGCACGCGCAGCGCCGCGGAGATCGCGCTGATGCAGGGTGTGCGCAAGGTGTTCGATCCGCACGGCATCCTCAACCCGGGCAAGCTTTTCGCAGGCGACTGACGGCCGGAAAACCCGCCCGTGCTAGTCTTTCGGGCTTGCCCGTAGGATTCGAGGAGCCGTCATGCCGTCGTCGCCGCTGCGTTCGCTGCATCCCGAAATCGAGCCGTTCGACAGCGGATTCCTGCCAGTCTCGCCCCTGCATACGCTGTACTACGAGCAGAGCGGCAACCCGCGCGGCAAGCCGGTGGTGTTCCTGCACGGCGGCCCGGGCGGCGGCACCAACCCGAAGTGCCGGCGTTTCTTCGATCCGGCGAGTTACCGCATCGTGCTGTTCGACCAGCGTGGCTGCGGCAAATCCACCCCGCATGCGGAGCTGACCGACAACACCACCTGGGACCTGGTCGCCGACATCGAGCGCGTGCGCGAGCACCTGGGCATCGATCGCTGGCAGGTGTTCGGCGGGTCATGGGGTTCCACGCTGGCACTGGCGTATGCGCAAACGCACCCGGACAAGGTCACCGAGCTGGTCCTGCGCGGCATCTTCATGTTGCGCCGCGCCGAGCTGGAATGGTTCTACCAGAAGGGCTGCGATGCGCTCTATCCGGACGCGTGGGAGACCTATCTCGATGCGATCCCCGAGGTCGAGCGTGGCGACCTGATGAGCGCCTACCACCGTCGCCTCATCAGCACCGATGCGAAGACGCGCACCGACGCGGCACGTGCCTGGTCGGTATGGGAAGGTGCCACCAGCTTCCTGTGGCAGGACAAGTCGCATATCGAATCCAGCGCCGAGGACGAGTTCGCGCTGGCATTCGCGCGGATCGAGTGCCACTACTTCGTCAACGGCGGGTTCTTCGAGCACGACGACCAGCTGCTGCGCAACGTCGAACGCATCCGCCACATCCCGGCGGTGATCGTGCAGGGCCGCTATGACGTGGTCTGCCCGCTGCGCAGCGCGTGGGATCTGCATCGGGCGTGGCCGGAAGCCGACCTGCGCATCGTGCAGGACGCCGGCCATTCGGCGTTCGAGCCCGGCATCCTGCACCAGTTGCTGGAAGCGACCGACCGCTTTGGACGTTGAGCGCGATCGGCGCTGCTCAATCGTCCCCGCGGGCCTCGCCTTCTTCGGGCCATCCATGACCTTCACCGACGGACGACGGGCGCCGTGCAAGTCGGCCGTCCTGTCGATTTGTCTCCTCGAAGGGGAGAAGGGAAAACCCTAATCGACCGCGGGCAACTGCTTGGTGCCGAAGATCTTGTCGCCGGCGTCGCCGAGGCCGGGCAGGATGTAGCCGTGCTCGTTGAGACGCTGGTCGATCGAGGCGGTGTAGATCTCGATGTCGGGATGCGCTGCCGTGATGCGTTCGAGGCCTTCCGGTGCGGCAACCAGGAACAGCCCCTTGATGCGCTTGCAGCCCGCCGCCTTGAGCATGTCGACGGTGGCGACCAGGGTGCCGGCGGTGGCC